>JANOET010000062.1:0-2911 GCA_031413415.1 Acidimicrobiaceae bacterium | reverse complement strand
CGACGAGACCGTCTTCACGACCGCGCCGCCACTGCTCCGACGACAGCGCCCGAGCCGATGGCCACGAAAATCAGTGCCGCCACCCAGGCCCTGCTTCCATCGGTGGTGGCCTCGGCGACCGCAACCATGGCGGACATCGTGAGCGCGAAGTTCTTTGGGTTCACCCCGCCGAGGATCACGCCGAGTCGCAGCGCCCTCGCGCTGGTGATCTGCTCGACCCCTGCCATCCACGGCGGCATCGTCGGCTCCTCACCACGACGACGGCGACCAGCCCACTTCTTCCAGGCGAGCACGATGAGCAGCACACCGACCACCACCCGAAACACGCTGAGCAGCCGGTTCGACGACGTGCCGGACTCGCCGTCCGCGCCGCCGACGACGACCAGTACCAGCGCGGTGAGCGCGCTCAGTCCGACCACCCAGCCGAGGGCGAACCACAGCCCGTTGCGTACCGCTGCCGGGGTACCGAGCACGAGCACGACGGCGATGACCGGGAACGGGCTCAGCGCCACGGCGATCGCCGCAGGCAACATCTCACCGAGCGAATCGAGGAACATCCGCGAAGCCTTCCTGTCGTGGGGAGTCCGACGGTAGTCCGTCGCAGGTCGCCATGGGTCGACATGGACACGCTGACGCGAGCGAGGCGCACCGACGGGAACGGCGCGCCTCGAGCTCGTTGTGTGCGATCACCCACGCCGAGCGTTGTGCGGCACCCCGCCCTCAGGGCAGCGCGATGATGAACGTGCGTTGTGCGCCGGGATAGGGATGATCCACGACCCATTGCACCACATACCCGTACTCGCGCAGCGTCGCCTGCAGCGACGGCAGCGTGGCCCAGAAGCTGGTGTCGTTGCCGAACGACGCGAGGAGCGACTCCGCCTTGCGGGAATCGGCGTCGAGGTGCGGCACCTCGGGGTAGTACGCCCCGTGTTCGTTCCCAGATCGAGTCAACTCCGAGATGGCGCCAGTCCGCGTGAACCACCCGGAGCCGTCAGTCGTGGCGAAGTGAGTGTCGAGGATGAGCGGTCGACCGGCGATCCGGTCGAGGAGCGCGTGCTGCATCGCCTGGCTGAGGTGGTAGTAGAGCCCGAGGCACGCAACAACGTCGTAGTCCGCGGGGTCCCATGTCGTGGCTTCGACGTCGGAGTGGATGAAGGTGATGTCCGACGGAAGTTCGGGGAGCCGTTCGGTACGCGCATCGAGCGCCGTGGTGCGCCACCCCAACGAGTGGGCGAGCAGTGAGAACGCGCAGTGGCCGGCGCCGAGGTCGATGACCGAGCCGGTCGGGAAGAACCGCAACGCCTGCTCGAACAGTTCGAGCCGAATCCCCGATCGAGCGAACGCGTCGTAGTGGACACGGTCGGCGTCGCGCGCCGCACGACGCGACGTCTCATCGAGTGCTTCGGGTGGCGTGGGGGCCGTACGTCGTTTCCACATCGCCGCAACTGTACGCGGTGAGGAGTGACCGAGCCGGCGCTGTTCGGCGACTGGGCGTCGTACCACGACCGCCCATGTCCGCAGCTCTGAGTGCTACTCCGCTCGTTCATGTCGCGGCGAAACGACCGAAACGGTGGGATTTGCGCGACATGAAGCGGTCCTGGTGAATGGTGGTCCCGTACGTGTCACGGGTGGATCACCAGTGATGGTGATGGGGCCGCGACAAGAAGGACGCGAGGTAGTGCCGAGTGCCCGATGTGGAGCGGCGTGCGCGCCGCCTCAGTCGCCCCAGTGGCGTTGTTCCTTGAACGGGTCGCCGTACAGGTGGTAGCCGTTCCGTTCCCAGAAGCCGGGCTGATCGGCGTCGCGAACCTCGAGGGCACGCACCCACTTCGCGCTCTTCCAGAAGTACAGGTGCGGCACCACGATGCGCACCGGGCCGCCGTGGATGGGTTCGATGTCGGCACCGTCGAACGCGTAGGCCACGATGGCCCCGTCGGTGACGATGTCGGCGAGCGGGAGGTTCGTGGTGTAGCCGAACTCCGCGTGCTCGACGACATGGGTGGCCGCAGGCTGAACACCGGCCCGCTCGAGCAGGTCGCGCACCCGCACACCGGTCCAGGTGGTGTCGAACTTGCTCCACTTGGTGACACAGTGGATGTCGAACGTGAGCGTCACCGATGGCATCGCCCGCAGGTCGTCGAGACCGATCGTGTACGGTCGGTCGACCAGACCGGAGACGGTGAGATCCCACTCCCCCGGGTCGTAGCTCGGGACATCGCCGACGTGCAGCACCGGAAATCGGTCCGTGAGGTACTGACCGGGTGGAAGGCGAGACGGCTCGTAGCCCTTCTCGATCAGTTGCGAACGATTGCGATCGAAGAAGCCCATCCGCACAGTGTGCACTGCGACCGTGGGACGCGCCACGCGAACCGACCGCGCCTAAGGTGATCTGCCATGAGCGACCTTCCCCCGCCGCCCCCGTCCAACATCCCCCCGCCGCCGCCCGGGGGCCTCACCCCGCCGCCCGGCTACGTCGCCTACGGCGGACACGATGGCGTCCGTGGGCCGGTGCAGTTCATCGGCGGCCTCACGAAGTGGGTCGTCGGCCTGCTCGGCGCCGTCATCGCCCTGCAGGTGATGGGCCTCGTCCTTCAGGCCACGCTGCGCGGCTCGGCACTCGACGTGCAGGACGACGTCCTGTCGCTCGATGCCTTCGACGACAAGCTCGGCGTCTACATCGCCGTCAGTGGCATCACGTCGATCGTCGGTCTCGCCCTGTTGGTGGTGCAGATCATCTGGGCCGCGCGCATGGCCAAGAACCTCGGCTCGCTCGGACGGACCCCACAGTCGTTCGGTGTCGGCTGGACGATCGCGATCAACATCCTCGGCGGCTGCACCCTCGGCATCCTGCCGTTCTTGATGTGGCGGGTGCTGTGGAAGGGCATCGACCCCGAGTCGCCGGCGTTCGTCC
>JANOET010000061.1:0-5418 GCA_031413415.1 Acidimicrobiaceae bacterium | reverse complement strand
GCACGAGGTCCCGCCCGAGGTAGATGTCCAGGCTGGCCGCCCCGAGGAGGAGCGACTCCGGCGCCGCCGCCGGAGCGTGACCCACCGCGGCCTCGCTCACAGCCCCGCCAGTGGCTCCGCCCGGCGGTCGCCCAGGGCGAGGAACCGGTCGTAGCGCACCTCGATCACCTTGCTCATCTGCCAGAACGCCTCGACCGACAGATGCGCGCACCCCTCGGCGTGGTACCAGTCCTGCCGAGTGGGCAGGGTGGTGATGAGCAGCGGGTCGTGCACCGGCACCAACGCCGGGTTCAACACGTACCCGGGCGAGCCGGCGTCGCGGATCTGCAACAACCCCTGGCCCTGGAACCCCTTCGCCCTCGGCGCCTGATGGGTGAGGCCGGTCCGCAGGTCGACCAGGTCGACCAACTCGCCCGCTCCATCCGCCACCACCGCCGGCCACTGGGGGTCGTCGGCCAACTCGGCGATCACCCGTCGCACCGAGATGTCCTGATAGTGGTTCATCGCCGTGTGCGGCTGCTCGTACTCGTCGTCGAACACGTTCGTCGGGTTGTCGTCGTACACGTTGCCCGCCTCGGTGACGAGCAACTCGACCAGCGCCGGCCGGTCACACAGGAAGCGCCGATACGCCTCCTCGTACTCGGCGATCGCCTCGTCGAACCCCACCACCTGACCCCGCACCACGTGCGCGTACCGCCAACCGTCGGCACCGAAACGTTCGGTGAGCACCGTCGCCCGCCGCGCCTTGTCGATGCCCGCATAACCGGGCACGCCGATGGGCGCCCACACCTGCGCGGCGAGCGCATCGGCAGCAGATCCGGACGGGGGCCAAGGGTCGGGCATGACCGGAAACTACCGGCTGGCAGGAGTGGCCGCCCCCGACGGCGCGCGCGACCATCGCGCCATGCACCTGCCGCGCACGTTCGAACTCTCCAGCGACGCGCGGGCCGCCGTCGCGCAACTGGTGGGGATCATGAGCGACCAGGTGATGGAGGGCGCCGACGCCGCACGCTGGGACTACGACGAACTGATGCGCCTCGAGCACCGCTTCGCCGTGACGATCGGTGTCGACGACGTGGGCCGCGGACCCGGCGAGAGCACGGTCGTCACCGTCGGCATGGAAGACGTCGCGCTGCTGCTCGACGGGATGGCCTACACCGAGGTGATGTCGGCCGAGTTCGCATGGATCGACATGGTCCGCTGGACCGCCGACTTCATCACCACCGAACTCCGCGGCCACTGGACCGAGGACGAGTGGCGCGAGTTCACCGCCACCGGGAGCCGGCGCTTCGGTTGGTGACCGCCCGCAGGCCGACATCCTGAGCCGGCGTAGGCGCTCCATGCGCTCCTCGGCGTAGGGGCGAAATGCGTCAGACCGCCAGCTCGGCAGGACGGTCGGCGGGGTCCTTGTCGATCGGCGATGTCCACTCGCTGTAGGGGCGATCCGTGCCGATCACGACACGGACGTGGCTGCCCGCGAGTGTCCGGTGCAGCCATCCGGCGGAGTTGCTGAGGTGGCATCCCGGCTGCACCTGGGTCACCGTGCCGTGCTCGTCGGCGAACGAACCCGAGCCGGAGATCACCCACGCGACGGCGGCGAACTCGTGCCAGTGGAGTGACTCGTCCTTGTCGTGGACGTCGGTGAATGCCAAACCGTGCCAGCCCATCGCCGCAACCTGCTCGAGTGCGGCTTCCTCGGTGATCGGCGCACCGGTCGTGAACTCGTACGTCATTTCCGTCTCCCGTCGTTCGAGCCGCCACAGGTGCTGAACGCAGCACTGCCGGCGGGCATCTCTGCGTTCATGCTTCCACAGGCGGCCGTGGGGCGTTGACCGTCGTGCGGCGATCCAGTTCGCCGCGACGCCAAAGCACGAGCAGGATCGCCCCGGCGACGGCCGCCGACAGACCCGCACCCACCATGTCGCGTGGCGTCTGGAAGAGCGCCTTCAACGTGATCAGGTGCACCAGGGAACCGACGAAGACCCACATCCAGACGCGCGAGCGAACGACCGCCATCGAGTGGGCGAGGAAGAGGATGTTCCACAGCACGTGCCCGCTGAAGGGCCACTCGAGCGCCAGTGCCACGACGCTGAGCGGCGTGATCGCGATGAACGTGACCCACCAGGCCCGGGTGATGGAGGCACGGAACTGGATGACGTAGGGGATGCCGATGCCGAACAGCGGGAACGCGTACAGGTAGAGGGCGACGCCTTCGGTGATGAGCGGGAGCAGTGCAAGACCGGCGACCACCGTGACGATCGCGACGGTCCGCCAGCGCGGCCCGTCCTCCTTTGGGGAAGCTGCGCTGGTCTTCGCTGGCGAACCCACGGGCTCAGGGCGCCAGCGCCGCGTCGACGGCAGCCAACGCGTGGAGGCGGGTCGTGGCGTAGTACGGGACCGACACGTGCTCGGGTCGCACCAGCAGCTCGATCTCGGTGCAGCCAGCGATGATGCCCTCGCAGCCGCGTTCGACGAGGTGGTCGATGACGGTGAGATAGCGCTCGCGGGACTCATCGCGCACCACACCGCGCACCAGCTCGTCGTAGACCACGTCGTGGATGACCGTCCGTTCGTCCTCGTCGGGGATCTCCACGTGGATGCCGTGCAACTGCTCCATACGCTCTCGATAGAACGGGCGCTCCATCGTGTACCGGGTGCCCAGCAGGCCCACCGTGCGGATCCCGTCACGGCCGATCGCAGCCGCCGTGGCGTCGGCGATGTGCAGCACCGGCACGTCGGTGGCCGACTCGATCGCCTCGAAAACCTGATGCATCGTGTTGGTGCACAACACCAGCAGCTCCGCACCTGCCCCGGCGAGCGCGCGAGCGGCGTCGGCCAGCAGCCGTCCTGCCGCGTCCCAGTCGTCGCGTTGCTGCAACGCCTCGACCTCGGCGAAGTCGAACGAGCGGATCACCAGGTCGGCCGAATGCACCCCGCCCAGACGGGCACGGACCTCTTCGTTGATGATGCGCTCGTACTCGATGGACGACTCCCAGCTCATCCCCCCGAGCAGACCGATGCACTTCATCGATCCCAGCGTACGGCAGCGCCGCCGGGGGCGAGTGGTGCGAGTTCACGGCCACCGCGAGCCGCCGTCAGGGGTGGTGAGGGCCCGAGCATTCTTCAGGCAGCGTGCGGCGGCAGCACCTTCCGCAACAGCGCAGCGCCGGGATGCTTTGCCATGTCGGGCTCGCCGATTCGTTTCCAGGCCTCGGCCACCGTGAACAGCTCGCGGTCCAGGAAGTCGTCCAGTGTGTCCAGCAACTGCACCTGAGTCATGTCGGGAGCGCAGTCGATGAGGGTCCGCAGCGCTGTGGTGCACGGGATGCCCTTGACCACCGTGCGGTCCGAATCGGGCACGTCACCGTGGTGGAGGATGATCGCCTGATCGCCCAACATCAACCGCTCGGTTGGATTGCCGGCCGCATCGACGCCCAACGGCTCCCGCGGCGGTTCGGGGTACCGCCATTCGTGGTCGTCGGCGTCATCCTCGTCGTCGTAGTCGTCCTCGTACATGCAGTCGCACGACATCAACTGACCGCGGCAGATGGGGCAACGCTGCAGGTCGCAGCCGGGGTGGTGATAGCCGCCGCGCTTCACCCCGCAGTCACCGCACCGCGGCCCGCCGTGGCGGTCACCGGGGCCTTTGCCATACGGCCACAGAGCGACGTGTCGACCTCCATGGTTCAGCGCGTTCGCGGTGCACGAGTCGGCCGTGGTCATCTCTCGATCGCAGAAGTAGCAGATCGCCATCACCGCACCTCGTGGGTAGGGACGGCCGGGGCCTCGATGAGTCGACGAATGGACGTGTGCGACATGGGTCGCCTCCGTGGTTCGAGTTCGCTGCGGAGCCCCATTCCGGGGACGGGCTCCGTTCGAGGAAGCGAGCGCTTCGATCCGTCGCGGCCCTCGTGAGGTCCGTCGACAGGGCCGAACCTATCGGCGCTCCGGCCCGCGCGGACACCCCGATTCGTCGACCTACGATCGGGTTCCCCGAGCACTGAGGAGTCCCCCGATGACCTCCGACGATCAGACCTGCGGCCACCTCGACGCGATCGCCGACGTGCAACCCTCCAGCGACGGCTGCGAGGACTGCCTGCGCATGGGCGGGCAATGGGTGCACCTGCGGATGTGCATGAGCTGCGGCCACATCGGCTGCTGCGACAGCTCGCCCGACCGCCACGCGACCGCCCACTTTCTCCATTCGTCGCACCCGCTCATCCGCTCGTACGAACCGGGCGAGGAATGGCTGTGGTGCTACGTCGACGAGCTCGCCTTCGAGACCGACGACGACGAGCCGTCGCCCAGCCACCCCTGACGAATGGACGTGTACCTGGAGACCGAACGCATGGTGCTCCGTGAGTTCACCGCCGACGATCTGGAGTTGATCGTCGCACTGGACAGCGAGCCCGGCGTGAAGCGGTACATCGACAACGACGCACCCGTCGACCGGGACGAGCTGACCGAGCGCTTGGACTGGTGGCTCGGATACGACAGGCGTACCGTCGGCTACGGCTTCTGGGCAGCCCTCGAGCGGTCGACCGGGACGTTCCTCGGCTGGTTCCATCTTCGCCCCGACGAGGACGCCGGGCCACTCGAGCCGGAGCTCGGCTACCGGCTGCATCGTGCGGCCTGGGGCCGAGGCTTCGCCACCGAGGGATCGCTGGCGCTCATCGACCACGCCTTCTCGAAGTTGGACGCCGAGCGGGTCTGCGCCAGCACCATGGCCGTGAACACTGGTTCTCGCCGGGTGATGGAGAAGGCGGGGATGTGCTTCGTCCGAGCATTCGACATCAACTGGATGGACGACGTCCCCGGCCAGGAGGAGGGAGGCGTCGAGTACGCCATCAGTCGCGGCGAGTGGTCGATGCATCGCACCTCGATCCGTGAGGATCAGGATTCGTCGACCGAGACCGGAAGCGCAAAGCCGAGCGAGGCGTAGGCGACCTGCGACGCGGTGAACGCGGCCCAGTCCCAGCCGGCAGGAGGCTGGTGCATGCCCACGTCGTCGACAAGTTCGGGCACGGACTTTTCGCCGTCGCGCACCGCATCGAGGATGCGGCGACGCGTGTTCCTACGGGGGCGAAACCTCGTCACACCCCTCGTTCATGATGGCGACATGGATCTCAACGGGCTTCGAGCACTCATCGGTGGCACACCGCTCGCCGATCTCGGCGCCTGCCGTCAGGAGCTCGATCACATCCGAGTCATCCGCAGCGTGCTCGACACGCGTGAGATGCAGATCTTCGCCCGGCTCGACGAGATCGCCGCAGTGCAGCCGTCAGTGTTCCCCGAGGACGAAGTCGCCAAGGCGTCGAAGACGAACCTGAACAAGTCGACCAAGGTCCGCCAACGCAAGAAGGCCTGCGACGACATCCCGGCCTTGGCCGATGCGTTGGCGAACGGTGACACCACCGG
>JANOET010000060.1:0-7336 GCA_031413415.1 Acidimicrobiaceae bacterium | reverse complement strand
GGCGGCGACAGCGAGGTCCGTGCCCTCGACGGCGTCACGGTCAGCTTCGAGGCCGGCAAGTTCAGTGCGATCATGGGCCCGTCGGGCTCGGGCAAGAGCACCCTGATGCACTGCCTCGCCGGGCTCGATTCGCTCACCGGCGGCGCCGTACACATCGGCGAGACCTACCTCGCCACGCTGAACGACAAGCAGCTCACCGAACTCCGCCGCACTGCGGTCGGGTTCATCTTCCAGGCGTACAACCTGGTGCCGACGCTGACGGCCGAGGAGAACATCACCCTGCCGCTGCTGCTGGGCGGCACGAAGGGAGATCAGGTCTGGATCGACAAGGTCATCGACACCGTCGGCCTCCGCGACCGCCTTCGGCATCGACCGAGCGAACTGTCCGGTGGACAGCAGCAGCGCGTCGCCGTGGCACGCGCGCTGGCCAGCCGTCCGACGATCATCTTCGCCGACGAGCCCACCGGCAACCTGGACAGCCGCAGCGGCGCCGAGATCCTCGACTTCATGCGTCGCGCAGTGCGCGAGCTCGGTCAGACGATCGTGATGGTCACCCACGACCCCGTGGCGGCCAGCTACGCGGATCGGGTGATCTTCCTCGCCGACGGCAAGATCGTCGACGAGATGCAGGACCCCACGGCCGAGCGCGTGCTCGACCGGATGAAGCACTTCGGGGAGTGAGCGATGTTCAAGCTCAGCCTTCGCAACATCTGGTCCCGTAAGGGCCGATTGCTGCTCACCGCCATCGCGGTCATCGCCGGAACTGCGTTCCTCAGCGGCGTGTTCGTCTTCACCGACACCATCAAGGGCAGCTTCGACTCGATGTTCGCCAGCGCCTACGCCAAGACCGATGCCTTCGTCCGCTCCGGCAACGTCGTCGAGGGTGACTTCGGCGAAGAGTCGCGTGATCGCATCGACGTGGCCCTGGTCGACCAGGTGCTCGCGGTCCCAGGCGTGACCGAGGCCCACGGCGACGTCATGAGCACCGCCACGGTGACCACCGCGGACGGCACGGTCATCGGCCAGGACGGTCCGCCCAAGTTCGCGGGTTCCTGGATCGACAGCGAGGGCTCCCCGTGGTCTCTCGATTCCGGCCGCGCCCCTGAGACCGACACCGAGGTCGTCGTCGACAAGTCGTCGGCGAAGCTCGGCAAGCTCGAGCTGGGCGACACGGTGACGATCACATCGATCGGGCAGCCACGCGAGTTCACGGTCGTCGGCATCGCCAAGTTCGCGGGCAAGGACACATCCGGCGGCGCCACCTGGTCGCTGTTCACGCTGCCGACCGCGCAGGAGTTCGTCATCGGTGACATCACCAAGATCGACAACATCATCGTGCGCGGCGACGGCACCTTGACGCAGGAGGAACTCGCGGATCGCGTCCAGACCGCGCTCGACGACCCCGAGGTGGAGGTGCTCACCGGCACCGAGATCATCGAGGAGAACCAGAGCGCCGTCGAGCAGACGCTGAGCTTCATCACCATCTTCCTGTCGATCTTCGCCCTCATCTCGCTGTTCGTGGGCAGCTTCATCATCTACAACGTGTTCAGCATCAGCGCTGCGCAGCGAACGCGTGAGAACGCACTGCTGCGTGCCGTCGGTGCCAGCCGCAGCCAGGTGACGCGCTCGATGTTCATCGAGGCCGTCGTGGTGGGTCTCGGCGGCTCGTTGCTGGGCTGCCTCGGTGGTCTCGGCCTCGCGTCGGCCATCCTGACGATTCTCAACGCGGTCGGCTTCGGGCCGGGTGAGGCTCCGCTGGTCATCCACCCGACCGGCTTCATCGTCACGCTCATCGTCGGTGTCGTGGTCACCGTGGTGTGCGCGATCGCACCCGCCATCAGGTCGGGTCGTGTGCCGCCGCTCGCCGCGATGCGCGATGTCGCCATCGACCACGCCGACGTCAGCCGGACCCGCAAGGTCGTCGGTGGCCTCGCGATCGTCGGTGCCGTCGTTCTCGTGTGGATGGGTCTCGCCGGCAACACCATCGCGCTCGGCGGTGGCGCAGCGGCGTTGTTCCTGGCGCTCATCGCGCTGGGGCCGTTCCTGGCGACTCCGGTGGCCCGCCTGGCCACGCCCGTGCTGACGGCGACCCGGGGTGCATCGGGCACCATGGCCGGTCGCAACGCGTCACGCAACCCGAAGCGCACCGCGCTCACGGCCGGAGCTCTCGCTGTGGGTTTGTCGTTGCTCATCGGCGTGGCGACCCTGGGAGCGTCCGCGAAGGCGACGACGCGTGACGTCGTCGGGCAGTCGTTCAACGGCGACTACGTGGTGTCGGCCAAGCAGAGCAACGGCGGTCCGAGCATCCCCGCAACGGTCGCGGACGACCTGAAGGCCGCAGAGGTCGGCGACGTGCTGGGACTCGCGGCGACGGCACTGCAGTTGCTGGAGCAGGACGAGTTCCGCTCGAAGCAGGTCGTGGCACTGAACCCGGCCGACGCCGCCGCGGTGCTGGAGATCCCGTTCGTCGAGGGCGACTTCACGTCGCTGACGCCCGAGGGCATCCTCGTCGCGAACGACAAGGCCATCCGCGACAACCTGCTGGTCGGCGATGTCCTCGACGCAAAACTGCTGGACGGCACGCAACTCCAGCTCACCATCGCGGGCATCTACGACTCCGACGTCTTCGGCAACTTCATCGTCGACCGCACCATCTTCGACGGTTCACCGGTGCCGATCTTCGACCTCGGCGTGTTCATCCGTACCCCCGACGGTGTGACCGAGGCGAACACGGCGGCCATCCAGGCGGTCGTCGACACCTACCCGTCGGTGAAACTGCAGAGCCGCGACGAGTACATCGACTCCCAGAGCGGTCAGATCGACGGCTTCTTGAACTTCATCTATGCGCTGCTCGGCATGTCCATCTTCATCGCCATCATCGGCATCGTGATCACGCTGTTGCTCGCCGTCTACGAACGGCGTCGCGAGCTCGGCCTGCTGCGGGCCGTCGGCACCACCCGGCGTCAGGTGCGCAGCGCGGTGCTGTGGGAGAGCATGATCACCGCGGTCGTCGGTGTCATCGCCGGCACGGCCCTCGGCGTGTCGCTCGGTTGGATCATCGTGAAGGCGTTGGAGGACCAGGGCCTCAGCGTCTTCTCGCTGCCGATCTCGACCATCGCGGTCGCCGCGGTGCTGGCACTGGTGTTCGCCGCCGCTGCCGCGGTCGTCCCGGCTCGCCGGGCGGCGAAGGCCGACATCCTGGAAGCGATCGCGACGACGTGACCGTCCAGAGCGATCGGCCGGAGTGGACGGTGCGACGGCGCCGGGACAGGATGATCTGATGTTCCGGCTCGCACTCCGCAGTGTCGCCGCGAGGTGGGGACGACTCGTTCTCACCTCGCTGGCGATCGTCGCGGCCACGGCGTTCCTGTCGGGCACGTTCGTCTTCAAGGACACCATCGAGCGCACCTTCAACGCGCTGTTCGCCAACGTCTACGAGCGTGTCGATGCCTACGTGCAGAGCTCGAACTCGGTCGAGAACCTGTTCGGCCTGGAGAGCCGCGATCGGCTACCGGTGTCGATCCTCGACGACGTGCGCGGGACCGACGGTGTGCTCGACGCCCAGGCATCGGTCGAGGGCGATGCCGTCGTCATCGCCAAGGACGGCACGCCGATCGAGCGGCCCACCGCGCCGACGTTCGGCGCCACGGTGAACGACGGCGACCTGTCGGTGTGGTCCGTGAAGGAGGGCCGCCGACCGGCGGGCGCCGACGAGGTGGCGCTCGACACGCTCACCGCCCGCGACGGCGGCTTCGTGCTGGGCGACACGGTGCAGGTGAACGCCGACAACGGCAAACGACGCTTCACTCTTGTCGGCATCATGGAGTACGACGACATCATCTCGCCGGGCAATGCCACATGGGCACTGTTCGACGAGGAGACGGCCAGCGACTTCATGGCCAAACCCGGATTCATCGACTCCGTGCTCGTGCAGGGCGACGGCACGGTGACCGACGATCAGTTGGTCGCTGCGCTGCGGTCCACGCTCGATCCCGACGTCGCCGAGACGCTGACGTCGGCCGAGATCACAAAGCAGGCGCAGACCGAGGTGCAGAAGACGCTGAGCTTCCTGACCATCTTCTTGGCCATCTTCTCGTTCATCGCGCTCGGTGTCGGCATGTTCGTCATCTACAACGTGTTCTCCATCACCGCCGCACAGCGGCAGCGGGAGAACGCGCTGCTGCGCGCGCTCGGCGCCAGCCGGCGTCAGGTGACCTGGTCGCTGCTCATCGAAGCGGCGGTCGTCGGGCTCATCGGTTCGGCGATCGGGCTGGTGTGCGGCATGGGCCTCGCCTCGGGCATCAAGGCGTTGCTCGGCGCCCTCGACTACGACATTCCCGCGCGTGGCCTCGCGGTCGAGACACCCACGATCGTCATCACGATCATTGCCGGCCTCGTCGCCAGTCTCGTTGCCGCACTCGGTCCGGCCATCGGCGCCGGTCGGGTCCCACCGGTCGCAGCGATGAGCGACGCCGTCCTCGAGAAGGTGCGCAACGTGCGCGGCCGAATCGTCGCTGCCGCGCTGTGCGCGGTGCTCGGCGTGGGCGCCATCATCCTGGTGATGACCGGCGGCGACGCGGTGTTGCTGGCCGGCGGCGTGGTGGGGCTGTTCGCGGCCGTGCTGCTGTTGGGGCCGGTGATGGCCAAGCCCATCGCCCGGTTCATCGGCGCGCCGATCCAGAAGGTCCGCGGCGTCACCGGCACGATGGCCCGCGGCAACGTGCAGCGCAACCCGCGGCGAACCGCTCGTACCGCGGCGCCCGTGCTCATCGGCGTCGCGTTGGTCACCGGAGCGTCGGTGTTCGCCGCGTCGATCAAGGAGCAGATCCAATCGGCGGTGGGCGAGAGCTTCATCGGCGACTACGTCGTCAACTCCAGTCGCGGCGGTTCGGTCAGCTTCGGCCAGGACTTCGTCGACCAGCTCAACGACATCCCCGAGGTGGGCGTCGCGACCGGTCTCGGTTTCGCTCGCGGCGTCGCCGATGCCGAGGGGCGTGCGGCGTTCGGCGCCGTGGTCGACCCGGTGACCGTGGAAGGTCTGATCGACATCGTGTTCGTGGACGGTGGCATCGATCAGCTCACCCCCGAGGGCGTGCTCATCAGCGAAGGCGACGCCAAGCGTCGCGAACTCGGTGTGGGCGACCCGTTGGTGCTCCGCGTCGATGGTGCGTTGCTACCGCTCACCGTGCAGGGCGTGTTCGAGACCACCGATCTCATTCGCACGGCCCGGATCTACCACCGCGACACCTTCGTCGGTACGAGCATCACCACCCCCGCGGGTTTCGTGTCGCTCACCCGTGCCGACGGCGTCGACGACGCGCGGTTCCGTGAGGTGGTCGGGGCGGCCGCGACCGACTACGGCATCGGCGAGCTGCAGGACAAGGACGAGTTCATCGCCAGTCGCGCCGACCTCGTCGATCGCAGCCTGGCGTTCATCTACGGCCTCTTGCTGTTGAGCATCATGATCGCCGCGTTCGGCATCGTCATCACGTTGTTGCTCGCGGTGTACGAGCGACGGCGCGAGATCGGTCTGTTGCGCGCAGTGGGCATGACCCGTGCCCAGGTTCGCACGACCGTGCGATGGGAGAGCGTCATCACCTCGGTCTACGGGGCGTTCGTCGGTGTCCTGATGGGGCTGGTGTTGGGGTACGTGATCATCGTCGCGTTGCGCGATCAGGGCCTCGACACCTACTCGGTGCCGGTCATCACCGTCGCGTGGATTCTCGGGCTTGCGTTCGTGGTCGGCGTTGCCGCGGCAGTCGTGCCGGCCTGGCGTGCCACCCGCCTGAACGTGCTTCGTGCGATTGCCGCCGACGGATGATCGACGCCTCGCCCGCCCTGCACGAGTTCCTCACCGAACGTCACCTCGCGGTGCTCGTCACCCAGCGCGCCGATGGCACCCCGCATGCCGTGCCGGTCGGCTTCACACTGCACGAGGGCAACGTGCGGGTGATCACCTTCGCTCCTTCGGTGAAGGCGAGGAACGCAGCCCGCGGAGGACGCGCCAGCGTGACGCAACTCGACGGCGCCCGGTGGGTGACGTTCGAGGGCGCGGTGCGGGTGTTCGACGACGAGGTCACGGTGGCAGAGGCTGTCGAGGCCTACGCTCGCCGCTATCGACCACCGAAGCAGCGGACCGACCGCGTCGTGATCGAGATCGAGGTGGATCGCGTGATGTGCAACAGCGGGTTGAGATGAACGCCGGAAACAGCGGCACCCCGCTGCCGAAGAAGCTCGGGATCACCGGCGACGCCGTCTACGTGTTGATCAACCCGCCCGCTGGCTTCACCGAACTACTCGGCGACGTGGGCGACGCCGTGTTGCAGCGCAACCTGATGGCGCCGATCGACGTCATCGTCGCGTTCTTCACCGAGCGCGCTCGGCTGGAGGCGAAGTGGCCGTCGCTCATCGAGGCAGCCCAACCCCTGGGTGCGGTGTGGGTGGCGTGGCCGAAGAAGTCGAGCGGCGTGGCCACCGACATCACCGAGGACGTACTGCGCGCCGCGCTGCTGAAGACCGGCTGGGTCGACAACAAGGTGTGCGCCATCGACGACACCTGGAGCGGTCTGCGCTTCGTGATGCGCAAGGACACCCGCCCTCCCTGGAAACGCTGACCCCGAGACGCGGAACGGCCGGCCCCCGAAGGAGCCGGCCCGTGTTCAACAGGAATTTCAGTTCGCGCGTTTTGGGCGCGGGTCACTTGTTGGGCTGGGGGAGCACCCGGAGGTAGGGCTTGACCGTGGTCCAGCCCTGGGGGAACAGCTGCTTGGCCTCGTCGTCGGTGACGGCGCCGCCGATGATGACGTCGTCGCCGTCGGTCCAGTTCACCGGCGTGGCCACCTTGTAGCCGGCGGTGAGCTGCAGGCTGTCGATGACGCGCAGGATCTCGTCGAAGTTGCGGCCGGTGCTCGCCGGATAGGTGATGGTGAGCTTCACCTTCTTGTCCGGGCCGATGACGAACACCGAACGGACGGTGAGGGTGTCGTTCGCGTTCGGGTGGATCATGTCGTACAGGTCGGCGACCTTGCGGTCAGGGTCGCCGATCATCGGGAAGTTCACCGGGGTGCCCTGCGTCTCGCCGATGTCGCCCTCCCACTTGAGGTGCGACTCGACGTCGTCGACCGACAGGCCGATGACCTTCACGTTGCGCTTGTCGAACTCGGGCTTGATCTTGGCGACGTAGCCAAGTTCGGTGGTGCACACCGGCGTGAAGTCTTTCGGGTGGCTGAACAGCACTCCCCACGAGTCGCCGAGCCACTCGTGGATCCGAACCTGCCGCGCATGGCTCAGGCATTGGACTCCGCGTTGGCCGACGTGCCAGGCTTGTTCGCGCCCG
>JANOET010000059.1:0-1509 GCA_031413415.1 Acidimicrobiaceae bacterium | reverse complement strand
GTCGTGTGCTCTTCTTATCTCATCGAGTCGCGCGTCACGTGGTGTCGTCCCGTGGGGGTTTATTCTATCCTCGGGCGCCGTTGGCGTCGAACTCGTCGTGGGTGAGCTCGGGCATGGTGCGCAGCTCGTCGAGCGGGATGTAGCGCAGCCGCTTGTGCGGCGCGACGGTGACGAGGTCCCAACGCGGGTCGTCGGGGTTCGAACCGGGGTCGAAGTACTTGCTGGAGGGGTCGAACTGTGTCGGGTCGGGCGACGCCTCCTTCACGATCTTCGCCACTCCGGCCACCCCGGGCGGGGTTGCGTTCGAGTGGTAGAAGATGGCCAGGTCGCCCTTGCGCATGGCCCGCAGGAAGATCCGCGCCTGGTAGTTGCGGATACCGTCCCAACCCTCGCGCTTGGCCGTCACCAGATCGTCGTACCCGAACACGTCGGGCTCGCTCTTCATCAACCAGTACGCCATGTGCGACGACGCTACTGGGCGCGACGCTCGAGCACGTCGGCGTACATCGACAGGTATTGCGCGGCGCGCGTGGACCAACCGACGTCGCGGGTCATCGCTCGCCGTTGCGTGCGCTGCCACGCCGACCGGTCGTGGAACAGGTCGACGGTGCGTTCGATCGCGGTGGCCAACTGCCCGGCATCGACCGGAGCGAATTGCACACCGGTGGCCACACCGTCGCGCAGCGCCGCGTCGTTGGCATCGATGACCGTGTCGGCCAGACCGCCGACGCGGGCGACCACCGGCAGGGTGCCGTAGCGCAGGCCGTACAGCTGCGACAGGCCGCACGGCTCGAATCGGGACGGCATGACGATGGCATCGGCGCCGGCCTGGATGCGGTGCGACAGCCCCTCGTCGAAACCGATCACGGTGGCCACCTGACCGTGGTGCGACTCGGCGGCACGACGGAAGCCGTCCTCCAACGACCGTTCGCCGGTGCCGAGCACGACCAGCTGTGCGCCGCTGGCGAGGACGCGGGGGAGCGCGTCGAGGAGGAGATCGAGGCCCTTCTGCTCGGTGAGCCGGCTGACCACGCCGAGCAGCGGGACGTCGCGTCGCACCTCGAGCGACAGTTCTCGCTGCAACGCCGCCGTGTTGCGCGACTTGACCGACAGCCGTCGCCACGAGTACGGGGTGCCGACGTGCGGGTCGGTGGCGGGGTCCCACACGGCGTCGTCGATGCCGTTGACGATGCCGGTCAACTGGTGAGCCCGGGCGCGCAGCAGCCCATCGAAACCCATGCCCTGGTCGGCGGTGAGGATCTCGCGGGCATAGGTGGGGCTGACGGTGCTGAGCTGGTCGCACCACTGCACCCCGGCCTTCAGGAAGCTGAGCTGACCCCAGTACTCCATCCCGTCGACGTGCATGACGTCGGCGGGCAACTTCAACGCGCGACGCACCTTCGGTTCGAACAGCCCCTGGAAGGCCAGGTTGTGCACCGTGAGCACCGAGACCGGTACCGTCGCACGGTCCTTCTCGAAGTGCAGATAGGCAGCGGTGAGGGCCGACTG
>JANOET010000058.1:0-3014 GCA_031413415.1 Acidimicrobiaceae bacterium | reverse complement strand
GTCGGGCTCGACGCCGTAGTGCTCGACGGCGAAGATCTTGCCGGTGCGGCCGAAGCCACTCTGCACTTCGTCGGCGATGAACAGGATGCCGTGCTCGCGGCAGCGCTCGACGATGCCGTGGATGAACGCCGCCGGCGCCGGGATGTACCCACCCTCACCGAGGACGGGTTCGAGGATGGCGCACGCCGTCTCGTCGGGTGCGGTCATGCTCTTCAGCAGGTGGTCGAATCCCCACAGCGCGTCGGCGATCGCGGTGTCCTGGTCTTCGGCCAACGGGTCGGGGTAGGGGGCCACGAACACTCCCGAGGGCAGCGGCGCGTGACCGGCGCGGTAGCCGGTCTTCGACGTCGTCATCGCCATGGCCATGTGTGTGCGGCCGTGGAAGCTGCCGCTGAACACGATGGTGTGCGGGCGCTTGGTGGCCTGCTTCGCCAACTTCACAGCGCCTTCGGTGATCTCGGCACCGGAGTTGGCGAAGAAGAAGGTGTCGATGTCGCCGGGCGTGAGGTCGGCGAGCTTCGCCGCGAGCGGTTCGAGCAGGTCATGGCGGAACACGTTCACCTGCGCGTGGATGAAGCGGTTGGCCTGCGTCGCAATGGCCTCGGCCACCTTTGGATGGGCGTGACCGGTGCTGTTCACCGCGATGCCCGCGGCGAAGTCGAGGTACTCCTCACCCGACGTGGTGGTGACCCAGCACCCCTTGCCGTGCGACACCTGCAGCGGCGTGACCGAGAACCAGACGTTGGACAGGTGAGAGGAAGAGTGCGACGACGCGGCCATGCGACACAGCTTACGACGGTGTGTCGGTGCCAGGAACCGGGGTGGCCCACCGCCGTTGTGTCAGTCGAAGGCGGCCTTCAGGACGTCGTCGTAGGTGTCGGCCAGGTGGAAGGTCATGACCTCGCGCACTCGCTCGGGCACGTCGTCGAGGTCGGGGCCGTTGCGCTTCGGCAGCACCACCTCGGTGAGGCCGGCACGATGTGCGGCGAGCACCTTCTGCTTCACGCCACCGATGGGCAACACCTTGCCCTGCAACGTGATCTCGCCGGTCATGCCGACCGTGGGCCGCACCACCTTCCCGGTGAGCAGGCTGACGAGCGCGGTGGCCATGGTGATGCCGGCCGATGGGCCGTCCTTGGGGACTGCGCCGGCGGGCACGTGGATGTGCACCCGCGTGGTCATGGTGGTGGGGTCGATGCCCAACTCGGGTGCATGCGAGCGGACGTAGCTCAGCGCGATGTGTGCGCTCTCCTTCATGACGTCGCCCAGTTGGCCGGTGAGCGTGAGGGTGGGCTCGCTCTCCTGCGTGAGCGGGAACGCGGTGGTCTCGATGAACAGCACGTCGCCGCCCATGCCCGTGACCGCGAGGCCGGTGGCGATGCCGGGCACGTTCGCTCGCTCGGGGACGCTGTCGTCGACCTTGGGGCGCCCGAGCCACTCGCGCACGTCGGCCTCGTACACCTGCACGGGTGGTGTCAGTGCACCGGTCGCCACCTTCGCCGCCACCTTTCGTGCGAGCTTGCCGAGCTCGCGTTCGAGTCCGCGTACTCCGGCCTCGCGTGTGTAGCCACCGATGGTGGCGCGCACTGCCGCCTCGTGCACGCCGACCTCGTCGGTGCCGAGACCGGCACGCTGCAGTTGGCGGGGCAGCAGGTAGCGCTCGGCGATGAACACCTTCTCGTCGTCGGTGTAGCCGTCGAGGCGGATGAACTCCATCCGATCGAGCAGCGGGCCAGGGATGGTGTCGGCCACGTTCGCAGTGGCGATGAACACCACCTGGCTGAGATCGAGTTCGATCTCGAGATAGTGGTCGCGGACCGTGTGGTTCTGCGCAGGGTCCAGCACCTCGAGCAGTGCGGCGGTCGGGTCGCCGCTCCATCCGCCCGCGCTGAGCTTGTCGACCTCGTCGAGCAGCACCACGGGATTCATCGAGCCGGCTTCGATGATGGCCCGCACGATGCGGCCCGGCTGGCTGCCCACGTAGGTGCGGCGGTGGCCGCGGATCTCGGCCTCGTCGCGCACGCCGCCGAGCGCGATGCGCACGAAGTTGCGGCCCATTGCCTTGGCGATGCTCTCGCCCAGGCTGGTCTTGCCAACGCCTGGAGGACCGACGAGCGTCATCACGCTGCCGGCACCGCGACCGGCCCCGTCGGGAATGTCGCGGTCGGCGCGGAGCTTCTTCACTGCGAGGAACTCGACGATGCGTTCCTTCACGTCGTCGAGGCCGTAATGGTCGGCGTCGAGTTGGGCGCGTGCAGCGTCGAGGTCGAGGATGTCGTCGGTCCGCGTGTTCCACGGCAGCTCGAGCACTCGGTCGAGCCAGGTGCGCACCCAGGCGTGCTCGGGTGACTGCGTGCTCATTCGCTCGAGTCGGTCGATCTCCTTGGCAATGAACGCACGGGTGGTGTCGGGAAGGGTGAGCTCGGCGACCTTCGTGCGGTAGCCACCGATCACGTCGTCGTCGCCTTCGCCGAGTTCGTTGCGGATGGCGGCCATCTGTTGGCGAAGCAGATACTCGCGCTGCTGCTTGTCGACGCCTTCGGTGACGTCGGCGCGGATCTTCGACGTGACCTGCAGCTCGGCGAGGTGATGCTTGGCCCACGCGGTGACGAGCGTGACACGCTCGTGCACGTCGACGGCGTGGAGCACGTCGTGGCGCTCGGCGTCGGGTGCCTCGCGCCATGCGGTGACCGAGTCGGCGAGGGCACCGGGCTCGGACGTGGTGCGCAGGATCTCGGGCAAGCGTCGGCTGCCGCGGAGCTTGGCGACCTCTTCGAGTACGACGCGCAGTTCGCGGGTGGCGGCCTCGACCCGCGGCGCGGGTCGAGGGTCGACGAGCAGTTCGACCTCGGCGTGGGCTGCACCCCGCTCGGCGGAGTGAGTGGTGACGATGCGGGCGCGCTGCTCGGCCTGCAGGATGGCCGCCTGTTCACCCGACGGGAGCATCGCCGTGTTGGGCACCCGGGCGACGACACCGAGGCGGCTGCCGGCGGCGACCTCGTCGCCGGGACCGA
>JANOET010000057.1:0-4519 GCA_031413415.1 Acidimicrobiaceae bacterium | reverse complement strand
CGTCTTCTGGCTGATGTACAACCGCTCGGCGATCTCGGTGGTGCCCAGTCCGTCGGCGACCAGCTGCAGCACCTCCTCTTCGCGATGCGAGATGATGGCCTCGGTGTCCTTGCGGGCCTCGGTGAGCATCGCCGCAGCGAGATGCGGCGACATCGGCCGGTCGCCGTTGGCGGCCAGGCGGATGGCCTCGAGCACCTCGCTGATCGAGGCGTCCTTGGTGAGGTAGCCCACTGCGCCGGCCTTGATGGCCCGGTCGATGATGTCGCGATCGATGTGCATCGTGAGCATCACCACGCGCATGCGGTTGTCGGCGCCGACCAGCTTGCGGGTTGCGTCGATGCCGTCGGTGCCTGCCATGGACACGTCCATGAGCACGACGTCGGGCTTCGTGGCGAGGCACACCTTCACACCTTCGTCGCCGTCGGCCGCCTCGCCCACGACCTTGATGCCCTCGCCCTCGAGGGCGCGACGCAGGCCTTGACGGAGCATGGTGTGGTCATCGATGAGTACGACAGTGGTCATCAGCGTGGTGGTCCTTCGGAGAGTTCGATCATCATTTCGGTACCGCCCGTGGGCAGCGTACGCACGTGGAGTTCTGCATCGAGGCGATTGGCGTGCTCGCGCATGCCCATCAACCCGTAGCTGTCGGGGCGAGCATTCGTCGCCTCGAGGCCGACGCCATCGTCGCGCACCGCGAGTGTGATGGTGCCGCCGTGGCGCCGACCGCTGACGACGATGTGCTCGGACCTCGAGTGGCGTTCGGCATTGACGATCGATTCGCGCACGATCTGCCACAGCTCGCGCTCGAGCACGAGGGGCAGTCGGGGACCGAGGTCGACGTCGGCCGTGGTGCGAATGCCGCTGCGTTGCTGCACGCGTGCGAGGAACTCCTTGATCGTGTGGCTCAGGTCGCGGGTGTCGCTGACGTCGGTACGCAGGTCGTACAGCGTGTCGCGAACGTCGGTGACGACGGCCGACACCTGCTGGCGCAGCTCTCGCAGCACGGGCTCGACCTCTTCGTCGTTGGCGGCCATCGAGATGGCCCGATCCACCTCGAAACCGATCATCGCCAGCGATGAGCCGACGTGGTCGTGGAGGTCACGAGCAATGCGCTTGCGTTCCTCATCGGCGGCCAGGGTGCCGATGCGCAGGAACATTCGGGCGTTGTCGATCGCGATGCCGAACGGCTCGGTGAGGCCGTGGACCACTTCGGCCTGCTGCTGCCCGAAGTTCGCCGGTGCCGTGGACTCGACGGCGATCATGCCGACCAACGAACCGCGGGTACGGAGCGCTGCGTAGAGGCCCGACCTGCTGTCGGCGGCGACGCCCTGACCGGCGGCGAGGTCGTCGATACGGACGGTCTTCGGCGAGTCGATGGCGGTCTGCAACCCCTTCGGCAATTGATACAGGGGGAAGGCGCGTGCGTGCAATACGCCGCGGGTGCGCGCCGGCACCATGCGCTGGCTGGCGCTGTCGAGCAGATAGACGACGAGCGCATCGTGGGTGACCATCGATTTCAGACGTCCCACGGTCGAGTCGAGCACCTCGTCGAGGTCGAGCGACGCCGGCAACGTCTGGGCGACACGTTGCAGCGCGAACAGCAACGAATTGGCCTCGGCCAGACGACTGACACGGTCGAGCGCCACCTGCTGCTGGCGGGCGGCGTCGACGGCGGCACGGTGGGCCAAGCCGCTCGTGAACGCAACAAGTCCTAGCAACCCGGCCCACAGCGCGCCGTCCTGCAGGCCGGTGCGCACACCCACATGGCCGACGTACTGCACCGTGGTGATCGCGACCGCGATGACGGCGACGTAGGCGCTGTAGACGGCGCCCGCGGCGAACCCGGCGAGCATGCCCGTGGGCACGAAGAAGAGGACGAACGGCGAACTCCAGGCCCCGCTGAGCAGGACCGCCGCCGAGTTGAGCGTCTGCTCGACCACGATGCGCCGGCGGACGGCGGCGTCGTTGCGGTACGGCGCCGGGCGCAGGCAGGCGACGACGGTGAAGGCGACGGCGACCGCCGTGATGACGGTGAGACCCCAGTTGCCGTCGGCGATCTCGGGCACGGCACGCACGAGCGCACCGGCGAGCGCCGCGATGCGGAACGGCCACAATGGTGCGGCGCTGAGCGTCGGGGGAGCAGCGCCCGGGTCCAAGGAGCGGGGTCCGCGACGGTCGACACCGCCGGGTGGAGCTCCGTCGGACCGGCGACGTTCGATGAGCGGCCAGCTGACGCCGTGCTGGTCGGCGTTCTGCGCGCGACGTTCGACCCGCCGTTCCTCCCCGTGCTCGACCACGATGCGATGCTAGTGATCGTGGACCCCGGCCGCTCGGGACCCGCCCGATACGGTGTTCGTATGATTCTCGTGGGACTGACGGGCGGCATCGGTTCGGGCAAGTCGACGGTCAGCGCCGGCCTGGCCGCGAAGGGCGCGGTCGTCGTCGATGCCGACGCGATCGTGCGCGATGTGCAAGCGCCGGGCTCGCCGCTGCTGCTGCAGCTCGCCGAGCGCTTCGGTGCCGATGTCATCGCCGCCGACGGCTCACTCGACCGGGCCGCCGTCGCTGGCATCGTGTTCAGTGACCCGGAGGCATTGAAGGCGTTGAACGCCATCGTCCACCCAGCGGTCGGCGCCGAGATGAACCGCCGAGTGCTCGCCGAGCGCGACACCGCCCACGTGGTGGTGATGGACATCCCGCTCCTCACCGAGAACCCTCGCGAGGGGCTGCAGGGCATCATCGTGGTCGACGTTCCGGCGGACCTGCAGGTGCAGCGTCTGGTGCAGTTCAGAGGCTTCGACGAGGCTGATGCGATGGCGCGGATCGGCAAGCAGGCCACGCGTCAGCAGCGGCTGGCGACGGCGTCGTTCGTGGTCGACAACTCGGGCGACCTCGATGCGCTCGCTGCCCAGATCGAACTGCTGTGGCAGTGGCTGATGACGTTGCCGCAACTTCCGGCCGACCACGAGTTCCCCGCCCGCAAGGACGGCGTGGATCAGACGGACGGCACCGCTACCAGCTGAGCCGGGCCTCGGTCTCGCCGTCGACCACCCTGCCCGTGGTCACGAAGCCGAGGCCCTCGTAGAACCCTCGTGGGCTGCCCAGTCCCTCGCCCCAGCTGGTGATGAGCGTGCGGTGCCCCTGTTCGGTCACGTCAGCGCGGAGCTGCTCGAGGATGGCGGATCCGATGTTGCGACGTTGGTGCATTCGGTCGACCAGCAGCCGCCACAGGTACACCTCGGGGTGGTGCTCGGACACCTCGGCGAGCATGACGAACGCTGCTCGTTCGCCGTCGGCCATCACGCCTCGGAGCCAGGGCACGACGGGCGCACCATCGATGACTTCGGGGAAGAGTGCGTCGCGGAACGACTGTGCCATGGGCGCGACGAATCGCTGCTGCGAGTGGTGTGTGCGCAAGCGGCCCCACAGGTGGGCGTCGTCGGGGGTGATCTCGACCAGTTCCAGCGTCGACGGGGGAGTGGTGGGGCGAGCCAGCCATGCTGCCCGGTCGTCGCGGAGCATGGCGTAGCGCAGATCGTCCTCCCAACCTCCGCGCATCGGGTAGCTCTGTCGGGTGAGCGTCTCGAACGTCAGACCGATGGCTTCGAGCACGCGCATCGAGGCGACATTGTCCTTGTCGAGGCTGGCCTCGATGCGGTGGACCTGTGTGGTGGCGAGCAGATGGTCGACGAGCGCGCCAGCGCCTTCGGAGGCGTATCCATGCCCCTGGAACTCGGTGCGCAGCGTGTAGCCGATCTCCGCGATGCGTCCACTCTCGTGGAGGTGGCACGCCAGATCGCCGATGACCGTCTGCTCAGGGTCGTCGCGCCGCACCAGCGCCAGGTTGGCCCACTTGCCGACCGGGATGGCGTCGAAGTCGGCCTGCTCGGCGAGGCGTTGGCGAGCATGGTCGACCGTGTAGGGGAGATCCCAGTCCTGGAACACGCTGATGGCCGGATCGTCGCGGTACTGGGCCACCACGGGTGCGTCGGACTCGCGCATCATTCGTACGGTGAGTCGCGGCGTGGAGAACAGCACGACCGGATCGTACCCCACTGCGAACATGCGTTCGGACGGCTAACATGCCCCGATGACCGAGTTCAAGCCAGCTGGATTCAAGGTGGTGTCCGACTTCGCCCCGGCCGGCGATCAGCCCAAGGCCATCGAGCTGCTGTCGGCCGGCGTGGCCCGGGGCGACCGGTTCCAGACGCTCCTCGGCATCACCGGGTCCGGCAAGAGAGCCACCATCGCGTGGACCATCGAGGCCACCCAGAAGCCCACGCTCATCCTCGCCCCGAACAAGTCGCTCGCCGCGCAGTTGGCCCAGGAGATGAAGGAGTTCTTCCCCAACAACCGGGTCGAGTACTTCGTCAGCTACTACGACTACTACCAACCCGAGGCGTACTGGTTTGAGATCTTCCTCACTGGCGGATTCATGGAAATGTCGTCGACATGCCAGACCGGGCCACCGTTGAGGGTATCAAAGGTGACTTTGTACGTATGGCCGGTGAGTGCCGTC
>JANOET010000056.1:0-16185 GCA_031413415.1 Acidimicrobiaceae bacterium | reverse complement strand
GTGGTCGGCACGGTCAATGCGACCAGCCGCATCCCCCAGGGCGCCATCGTGCGCGTCGACGGTGCCGCCGGCACGGTCGTCGTCGTCAACATCCCCGACGCCTGAACCCCCTACTCCCGAACTTGAGTTCTGCGTGACGGTGTGACGGCGAGACGCCGTCGGCCGACGTGCGTAGGATCTGCCGCTTACCGATACTTGGGGGATCAGCATGGCAACCACTCGGAATGCGACCACGGTCTGGCAGGGCTCGCTGCTGCAGGGTTCGGGTCAGGTCACGCTCGAGAGTTCGGGCATCGGCACGTTCGACGTGTCGTGGCCGGCGCGCTCGGAAGCCGCGAACGGCAAGACCAGCCCTGAGGAACTCATCGCCGCCGCGCACTCGTCGTGCTTCTCCATGGCGCTGTCGAACGCGCTGACGAAGGATGGCAACGAGCCGACGTCGCTGACCACCTCGGCGGCGGTCACGTTCCAGCCGGGCGAGGGCATCACGGGCATCGTCATCACCGTGCGCGGTGTGGTTCCGGGTCTCGATCGCGATGGCTTCATCGCCGCGGCGGAAGGCGCGAAGGAGAACTGCCCGGTCAGCAAGGCGCTCACCGGCACGACCATCACCCTCGACGCCGATCTCGCCGGCTGACCGCCGGTGAACGGTCCGCAACGGCGTGACTGGATCGCGCTCGGACTCGGGGCGTTCATCACGCTCGCCGGGGTGACGCACTTCGTGAATCCGACGTTCTTCGACGACATCGTGCCGCCCTGGTTGCCGCCGAGCGAGCGGTTCTGGACCTACGCGAGTGGCGTCGCCGAGCTGATCGTCGGGCCGATGCTGCTGGTGCCGCGCACCCGACGGCTCGGCGCGATCGGCGCGATCGTGCTGTTCGTCGCGGTCTATCCGGCGAACCTGTACATGCTGTGGGACTGGCGCGACCGTCCGGCGGGTGAGCAGTTCGTCGCCTGGGCCCGACTGCCGTTCCAGTTCCTGTTCATCTGGCTGGCGTGGAAGGTCTACCGCCGCGAGTCCGCGACGCCTGCGCTGGTCGCCGCCTGACACCTCAGGGGACGACGTACCACGTCGACAGGTTGGTACCGCAGATCTCGTTGACGGTGTCGGTCACGGCGCCCGTGTCGTAGCCGTCGGGCGACCCCACTCGGTCCTCCAGTGCGGTGATGCCGGTCAGGTAGCTGAAGAGCTGGCCACCCGTCAGCGACGACGCGTCGACGGCCCGGAGATCGGCGATCAGCGCGGGGGCCATGCCGATGTCCGGGGCGTCCAGCAGCGCGACGGCTGCGTCACAGAACGCGGCCGTGTCGCCTGCGGTCGGCTCGACCACGGTGGTGGTGCTGGCCGGCGTGAACCCCTCACCGACGCAGCCGAACGGTTGACTGCCTTCGACCGCGATGAGGGTGCAGGTGCGCTGCTCCCACTCGCCGGAACCGAAGTTGTCTCGCGTCGAGTCGATGTACTCAAAGCCCTGCCCGTTGGCGGTGCGCCAGATGAAGGCGACCGGATCACCTTCGATGGTCGTCAACTGCACGATGAACAGTGCCGCACTGTCGGCGGCCAGGGCCGTCGTGAAGCATTCACGTCCGGCAAGGTCGAGTTGGTCCGGCTCGATGAAGGTGAGCTCTTCGTAGCCGCAGAAGCGACCGCGGGACAGGTCGAACGCCCCGTCGGGGGCGCCGCCCGGATCGATTCCCAGGGCGGCGAGCGCATCGTCGAGCGCGGCTTGGTCGCCGGCCAGCGACGTGGTGTCGGGCGACGTGGTGTCGGGCGACGTGGTGTCCGGTGGCGAGGTGGTGTCGGGGGTGCCCGGACTCCAGACGAAACCGCGCCCGTGCACGCCGAGGCCGCCGGTGGCGCCGCCCAGCCCGCCGCCGAAGATGAACACGATGCCGTCGCCGTTGGCGATGCCCTGGCCGAACTGCTCGCCCAGTCGATCGGGCAGGGCGGGGATCTTCGAGTACGTGCCGGCGTCGACGTCGAGGATCGTGCCCTTCACGCCGAACACCGCCGTGCCGTCGGACGAGACGACACCCATCAGGTCGTCGGGTGTCGGCGCCGGCAGGGCCGACCACGTGTGCGTGTCGAGCGCGTAGCTGCCGCCGTTGGGCACGGTCCGGCCCCAGTCGCCGCCGCCGTCGGCGCCCCCGCCGAACGGCGCGTACAGCGCGTCGCCGAGACGGGTCATCGGCGGGTACAGCTGGTCGGACAGGGGGATCGCCTCCCACGTTCCGGAGAAGAGCGACGCGCCCTCCACCAGCGTCGGTTGCGCCGTGTTCTGCGCGGCGTCGAGGCGCTTCGCGAACAGGATCATGGCGTCGCCGCCGTCGACGATCTGGCGGTCGTAACTGGGACCCAGCGGGTCGTCGGGCAACGTGGTCCAGCTGCCGTCGGCCCAGACCTGGTCGGGGAAGGCACCAGCCTCGTCGGTGCCGGGATACAGCACCAGTCCGGCGGCGCCCATGGCCGTCAGCTTCGGCCCGGGCGGCACCTCGGCCGGGAGCGGGATCTCGGTCCAGGTGTCGTCGGCCGACGACCACTGCTGCAGGGTCGCGTCGATGCCCGACGAGTTCGCCGACGGGTTGCGCACCGACAGCCAGTACACGTCGCCGTCCAGCACCGCCGACGCGCCGACGTACGACGATGCGTCGGGGAGGTCGGCGATGGTGCGCCACGTGTTCGTCGCGGGGTCGTAGGCGGCGGCATCGCGCAGGGTGTTGCCGTACGAGGCGTAGTCGCACACCGGGCACGGGGCCTGGTCGGTGCCGGCGAACACCACGAACTCGCGTCCGGTCCACAGCACCTGCGCGTCGGCTCGCGGCAACAGCGGCGCGGCGGGCAGTTCGACCCATCCCGGAGCACCCGATGGATCGGTCGACGTGGACGGCGACGTGCTCGTGGGCGTCGGCGCGACCGTCTCCGGGTCGTCGCGGCCGGTCAGCACCCAGACGCCACCGACCACGAGGAGCACCGCGGCCGCGGCGAGCAGGACTCGCCGCATCGAGTCGCCGGGTCGCGGGTCGTTGTCCTGGGCACCCACGGTGTGATCGTCGAGGTGGTCGGTGTCCGGCACCGTCACCGGGTCGGCCCACTCGCTGATCGCGAGCAGGTCGTCGTGCAACCTGCGCTCATCCATGGAGGATCTCCTTCTGCATTGCGGCCAGGCCGCGGGCCACCAGCGATCGGACGGTCGAACGGCGCAGGCCGAGCACCTCGGCGATCTCGACGTCGTCGAGACCGGCGACATGCCGCAGCACGATCGCGGCGCATTGCCGTTCGGGCAGGCGCAGCAACACGTCGCGCAACTCGACCAGCCGGTCGGGTGCATCGGCGGGCGGCGGGTCGAATGGCACCCGCTCGGCGACGCCGCGGCGACGGATGACGCTGATGCACCCGTTCACCACCGACCGATGCAGGTACGCGGCCGGGTTGGCCAGCTGGTCCCAGCGGTCGCGCAGGCGCAGCACGGCGTCCTGCACCACCTCCTCGGCCTCGGTGCGGCGACCGAGCATGCCGTACGCCAGGCGCACCAGCGGTGCGTACTGCTGCCGATACAGCGCGACGAGATCGGGCGGCCACATGCAGGGCACATCCTTCACCAGTTCGAGCCGTGCTTCGTGCGCCATCAACCGGTTCGACGCATGAAGCAGCCGTTCTGTTGCAGTCGAGTCGAGATCGGGCCCGTCAGCGCACCGTGTACGAGGCCATCGACAGCGAGCCGTAGGCGTAGCCGTCGACGAGGACCTCGGCCGGCGTGCCCGACGCGACCGCCATGCCCGCCAGGTACAGCAGCGGCAGAAAGTGATCCGGCGTCGGAGCCGCGAGCGCAGCGTGCTCGTGCGAGGCGAGCTGCGTGATGTCGCCCGGCGATTCGGTCATCAGGCGGCGGGCCTCGGTGTCGAACTCGCCGGCCCAGTCGAACGCGCCCTCGGGCGAATCCCAGCGGATGCGACGAAGGTTGTGCACCACGTTGCCGGTCATCATGAACAGCACACCCGAATCGCGCAGCGGGTTCAACCTCGCGCCGAGCTGCACATGGTCGTTCCACGTCTTCGTCGCATCGATCGACAGCTGCACCACCGGGACGTCGGCGTCGGGGAACATGTGGGCGAGCACCGACCAGGTGCCGTGGTCGATGCCCCAGCTGTCGGTGTCCTTGCCGATCCAGATCGGGCGCACGGCCTCGATGATCTCGTCGGCCAACTCGGGCAGGCCGGGGGCGGGGTACTGGAAGGCGAACAGCTCGTCGGGGAAACCGTAGAAGTCGTGGATGGTCTCGGGTTGCGCCATCGCGGTGACGGCGGCGGCGTGGATGTACCAGTGGGCCGAGATGGCGACGATGGCGCGAGGCTTCGGAATGGATCGCCCGAAGTCGTGCCACGCACGGGTGTAGCGGTTGGGTTCGAGCGTGTTCATCGGACTGCCGTGCCCCACGAACACCGCGGGCATGCGACCCGATCCGGCGTGGGGGTTCGGTGTGGAGGGCACGTTCGGTGTGGAGGGCGTGTTCGATGTGCCCACGGGTGGTCCTCCAATCGTTCGGCCGGGCGGCGAGGAACTCTCATGCTCGCGCCGCACGTGGTCGCGGTGTGGTCGGGACGCACGAGAGGCGGGCCCGTGAGGGCCCGCCTCGATCGTGTGGGGGGATTCTTGGGGGAGTGTTCGGCGGTGCCGGGATCAGTTCGCTGCAGCGAAGCGGGTCAGCCCGAGCTCCTGCTCGATGGCCTGGCGGGGGCGGGCACCGACCACCTGACCGGTCAGCTCGCCGGCCTGGAACAGGCCGATGGTGGGGATGCCACGGATGCCGTAGGCCGAGGCGACGGCCGGGTTGGCGTCGACGTCGACCTTGACGACCTTGATGGCGTCGCCGTACTGCTGGGCCAGGGCCTCGAGCTCGGGGGCGACCGCTCGGCACGGACCGCACCAGGCGGCCCAGAAGTCGACGACGACCGGCACGGTCGAGTCGAGGACCTCGGTCTGGAAGGTGGTGGTGTCGTCGGCGTGCACGACGCACATGAGCTGTCTCCTTGATCGGCGGTCCAGATGCGAACCGTTGTACCGACCATCAACTCATACCCCTCTGGGTATATTCCCGAGCGGTTGTCGTGGCATGCTCATGTGGCCCGACGGGCCTGACGTATGCCTCCCGATCCTCGACCTCTCCCCGAGCCGCCCCCGCTCGGCCCGCCCGACACGATGATCGACGACGCGCCGTCGACGCGTCGGGTCCTCGTCGCCGTTGCCATCGCGCTGGGCCTCGTCGTCGTGGCCATCCTGGTCGGTCGGGCGTTGCTGGAGGCCGTCGCCGCGCCGGTGCATCCCGAGTTCCGTTTCGTGGTGGCCGGTCTCGACGCCGGCTGGCAGCCCCTCGCCGCGAAGGACGAAGGCGTGAACACCGGCCCACCCTTCCCCGACGCGGCCATCGTGCTGCTCGGCACTGCGGGCGACCCCACTCGGTCGGCGATGGAACTGGTGTGGCGCACCGACGACGGTGCGCCGAACTTCCCGAGCCTCGCCGCGTCCACCGGCATGACGCCGTTGGCGACCGCCACGGGACGCCCCACGTCGTGCGCGGACCAGGCCGACGGCACCGTGCTCTGCTACGTCGAAGAGCGCAATCAGGGTCTGCAACTGCGCGCCAATCAGGTGTCGCTCGACGAGATCCAACAGGTCGTCGATGCGCTCTCGTTCGTCGACGACATGCCGCAGCTCGACACGGCGGCGTTGCCGGCCGACCTGCAGCAACTCGCCTCGGGGCGCATCGGCAGTTCGCGCCTGGTGCCCAACGGCAATGCCGACCACCCAGGTGTGTCGAGCGTGCTGTACACCGGGCCGGCCAGTGAGAGTGCGCTGCTCGTCGTCGGCGACGCCGAGCGTCAGGAGCCGGCGGCCAGCGGTGTGACCATGCGCTGGGAACGTCGCACGGTCGGCGGCCAGGACTACTTCGTCAGCGCCGACGACGATTCGGCCCATCTGCTGTGGCAGCGCGCCGGCAAGGCGTTCTGGCTGCGTCGCTCGATCGCGGACGTCGACGCGCTGCTCGCTCTGGCCGCCTCCGTTCGCCCTGCGACCGAGAACGAGTGGTCGGCCATCCCGGCACGACCCCGCTTCGACGCCGGCTGACACGCCGGCTGACGCTCGTGTTCAACCCATGTAGACGGTGTGGCGTTTGTGGACTGCGTCGCGGTCGGTCGGGTCGGCGGTCGCGAATCGGGCGATCAGCTCACGGCGCAGGTCGGCGAACGGCACGACGGCGTCGATGACCATCTCACTGGCGAGGCGGTACAGGTCGACGTCCTCCTCGTACTCGGCGCGGCGCTCGGCGACATAGGCGGCACGTTCGTCGGGGTCGGCGATCGCCTGGATCTTGTTCGCGTACACGGCGTTGACGGCGGCCTCGGGGCCCATCACGGCGATCTTGGCCGTGGGTAGCGCGAGCGTGGCGATGGGGTCGAACGCAGGCCCGGCCATGGCGTACAGGCCGGCGCCGTACGCCTTGCGCACGACCACGCAGATCTTCGGCACGGTGGCTTCGGTGACGGCGGTGATCATCTTCGCCCCGTGGCGGATGATGCCGGCGCGCTCGACCTGGGTGCCGATCATGAAGCCCGGCACGTCGGCCAGGAACACGAGCGGGATGTCGTAGGCGTCGCACATGAAGATGAACCGCGCGGCCTTGTCGGCCGAGTCGCCGAACAGCACGCCGCCCTTGTGCATGGGGTTGTTGGCGACGATGCCGACGACGTGACCGTCGAGGCGAGCCAGTCCGGTGGTGAGCTCGGCGGCGAACAGCGGCTTCAGCTCGAAGAACGAGTCGGCGTCGACCAGGCAGTCGATGACCCGGTGCATGTCGTAGCCGGCTGCCTCGATCGCTGGGAGTTCGGCGCGGGTGAGTTCGCGTAGCGGGGGCTCGCCGGCGGCGACCGGCGGCCGTTCGCGCCACCGCTCGGGCAGGTAGCTGAACAGGAGCTTGGCCTGTTCGATGGCGTGCTCGTCGTCGACGGCCAGGTTGTCGCCGCAGCCCGACACGGTGGCGTGCATGCGGGCCCCGCCCATCTCCTCGAGCGTGACCTTCTCGCCGATGACCTCCTCGGCCATGCGCGGCGACCCGAGGTACATCGACGCGTTGCCCTCGACCATGATGACCACGTCGCAGAAGGCCGGGATGTACGCGCCACCCGCTGCGGACGGGCCGAACAGGCAGCAGATCTGGGGCACCTTGCCGCTGAGCTTCACCTGGTTGCTGAAGATGCGTCCGGCGCCGCGCCGACCTGGGAACAGTTCGACCTGATCGGTGATGCGCGCCCCGGCCGAGTCGATGAACCAGAAGATGGGCAGTTCGTGGCGCAGCGCGTACTCGGTGACGCGCACGATCTTCTCGACGGTGCGCGCACCCCACGAACCGGCCTTCACGGTGGGGTCGTTGGCGACGACCAGCGCCGGTCGGCCATCGACGCGTCCTTGTCCGGTGACCACACCGTCGGCCGGCAGGTCGGTGGCCATGGTGTTGGCGAGCAGGCCGTCCTCCACGAACGTGCCCTCGTCGAACAGCAGCGCGAGTCGATCGCGGACGAACAGCTTGTGCTGCGCGGCGAGCTTGTCGCCCTGGCTGTGCAGGTTCCCGGCGCGCGCCCTCGTGGAGCGTGCCTCGAGGTCTTCATGTTCGTTCACCGCGCGGCCTCCAGGCCCAAGCCTCGCGCGATCACCAGACGCTGGATCTCGCTGGTGCCCTCACCGATCTCGAGGATCTTCGCATCGCGGTAGAAGCGGGCCACCGGGTTGTCCTCCATGAAGCCGCTGCCGCCGAACACCTGCGTCGCCACGCGGGTGGCGTTCACAGCGGTCTCGGTGCTGTACAGCTTGGCCATCGCGGCTGCCTGGCGGAACGGCCGGCCGGTGTCCTTCGATCGTGCGGCGGCGTAGGTGAGATTGCGGCTGTTCTCGACGGCGACCGCCAGGTCGGCCAGCTGGAACGCGAGACCTTGGAAGCGGCCGATGGACCCGCCGAACGCCTGGCGCTCCTTCGCGTACTCGACCGCGAGGTCGAGGCACGCCTGTGCACAGCCCAGCGCCAGCGCGCTGATGGCGATGCGACCGTCGTCGAGGATGGCCAGGAAGTTGCGCAGGCCGCTGCCGCGCGGGCCGAGCATGTTCGCCCCGGGCACGCGGCACTCGTGCAGCGTGATGCCGTGCGTGTCGCTCGCGTGCCAGCCGAGCTTGCGATAGGGCGGCTCGATGATCATGCCGGGTGTCCCGGCGGGCACGACGAACGACGAGATCTCGCCCACGTCGGTGAGCGCCGTGATGGTGACGATCGACGTGATGGGAGTGCCCGAGTTGGTGATGAACGCCTTGCTGCCGTCGAGCACCCATTCGTCGGTCGCTGTGTCGTACCGGGCGCGGGTGCGGGTGCCACCCGCGTCGCTGCCGGCGTCGGGCTCGGTGAGGCCGAATGCGCCGAGGCGTCGGCCGTGCACCAGATCGGGCAGCCACTGCGACTTCTGCTCGTCGGTGCCGAACGAGTGGATGGGGTTCGCTCCCAACCCCACACCAGCCGACAGGGTGATGCCCAGACTCTGACTCACCGAGCCGATCTCCTCGATGGCGATGCACAGCGACGTGAAGTCGCCGTCGCTGCCGCCCCACTGGTCGGGGAACACGATGCCGAACAGGCCGAGGGCGGCCATCGCCTGCACGGCGTCGAGCGGCAGTTCGCCGGCGGCCTCCCAGCGGTCGACGTTCGGTGCCAGTTCGCGGCGGGCGAAGTCGCGCACCACCTGACGGAACGCCGCATGTTCGTCACTGAACTCGGTCATCGTCCACCCCTTCGTCGCCGGACCCCCGGAACCTAGTGCCACTTGAACGAGCGTTCAAGAGGACGGGCCCGTGTTGCTACGGTGGGGCCCGTGCTGAACCCCGTGAGCAAGGTCCACCATGTGGTGGTGGCGATCGCTGCGGCGATCATCCCCGTCCTCGTCGTCCTGGGGCTGGCCGGCGACGGGTTGTACCCCGAGCGGTTCGAGGCGAAACAGGTGCTCGTCACCCCCGCAGGCGACGGTGTCCGCATTCGCGAAGTGGTCGACATCGACTTCGGCAACACCCAGCGGCGCGGCTACCGGCGCACCATCCCCAACGACTTCGGCGTGGCCACCGACGTGGTCGCGTCGTCACCCGACGCACCCGACGACCTGGACGTCACGAACCTGGGCAGCGAGACCGAGATCCGCATCGGCGACCCGAACAGCACGATCGACGGGCAGCATCGCTACGTCCTCGAGTACACCCTGCCCAACGCCAATCTCGACACCGGCGTGCTCGCGCTGAACATCATCGGCGTCGACGAGACGCTCGAGACCGGACGGTTCGAGGTCGTCGTCGCGGGAATGCAGCTCGCCGACCCGACCTGCTACCAGGGCAGCGGCGCCGCGCCACTGCCCTGTTCGCTGGACCTCGACGGCGACGTGTACCGCGCGGTGATCGAACCGTTGGAGCCCGGTCAGGCGCTCGCCGTCAGCGGCACGATCACCGCCCTCACCGCACCGGCCGACGTACCGATCCCCGAGCTCCCGCCACGTCGCAACCCGAACCGGGTGCCGGCGCTCATCGCCACGCCGATCCTCGGGCTCGTCGCCTCGATCGGCACCTACCGGCTGATGCGCCGCAGCGGCCGCAACCTGGTCGGCGGCACCGGAGCGGCCGACGCCGCGTTCGGCGGACTTCCCGGGCCGGGTCGCCTGGTCACCGACGAGGAGCTCGAGGCGATGGCGACCACCGAGTTCGAGCCGCCGCGCGGGCTGCGGCCCTGGCACGGCTCGCTGCTGCTGCGCGAGAAGGTCGACAACGACACGGTCTCCGCCTGGTTCTCGGACCAAATCGCCCAAGGTGTGGTCGAGCTGCGCGGCGATGCCGACGAGTTGGTCGCCGGTCCGAAGTTGGCCACGGCGCCACCCATCACCCAACAGCGCATCGAGGCCCTCCTCACCGAGGCCGGCTCGCTGCAGCTCGGCACCCACCAGCCGCGTCTGACCGCGCTGTGGAAGCAGATCGAGGAGGAGCAGGTCGTTGCCGCTCGCGAGTCGGGCTGGTGGCAGCGGCACCCGCCGGGCACGTCGTCGTCGCCGGTGCAGGCGCTCGGCGCGCTGGGTCTGATGGTGCTCGCGTTGGTGGGGTTCACGTTGTTCACCGATCTGCGCCATCTGCTCGGCGTGGTCATCGTGGCCTCCATCGTGCTGCCGGCCGTCGTCGCCTTCGTCGCCTACCGACCGTTGTTGCCGCGCCGCAGCGCGGAGGGCAGCGCGGTCGCCCTGCGCGCCGAGTCGTTCCGCCGGTTCCTGAAGGCGAGCGAGGGCAAGCACGTCGACTGGGCGTGGGAGCACGGTCTGTTGCGCGAGTACAGCGCGTGGGCCGTGGCGCTCGGCGCGGCCGACGCGTGGGGCCGCGCGGTCGCGGCGAGCGCCGTGCCGCCGCCGGAAGTGGCCGTGAACACCATGCCGCTGCTGCTCTGGTCGCACGGCGCGGCCTGGCAGTCGTCGTACACCACGCCGTCCAGTTCGGGAAGTGGCGGCGGTGGCGGTGGCTTCTCCGGCGGTGGCGGGAGCTTCGGCGGCGGTGGCAGCTCGGGGAGTTGGTGACGTGACCCGGGTGGCCAACGGCGGGGTGAGCCGTGCCGGCAATCGGGCCGAGCAGATCGTCGACGCGGCGGCGGCGCTCTTCGCCGAGCGCGGCTACGGCGCGACCGGCATCGACGACATCGGCACGGCGGCCGGCGTCAGCGGTCCGGCGATCTACTGGCACTTCAAGGGCAAGCAGGCGCTCCTCGCTGCGATGCTCACCGACGTGAGCGAGCGCCTGCTCGCACAGGGCCAGCAGTGCGTCGCCGATGCCGCCGACCCCGAGTCCGCAGTGCGAGCGCTCGTGCAGGAACAGGTGACGTTCGCGATGGACCACCCCGACCTCATCGTCGTGCACGCGCGCGAGTTGCGACACCTCGACACCCAGCAGGCCCACGGCGTGCGTCTGTTACAGCGTCAATACGTCGACGTCTGGGTCGACATCATGCAGCGCCGCTACCCGGCGGCGTCGCGGGGCACCCTGGTCGCCGGTGTGCAGGCGGCCATCGGCTTGATCAACTCCACTCCCTACGTGGGCAAGGTGCCGCGCCGTACGCTCGCGCCGATGCTCACCGACATGGCCCTCGCCGCCCTCCACACGGTCGGCTCCGCGCGAACTTGAGTTCCTGGTGAACACCCCGCGAGCGTGTTCCTGAACCGTCGCGTCACTGCAGGCCGGCGTAGGCGCCACCGTCGACCGGTATGGCCGAGCCGGTGATGAACTGCGCTGCGTCGCTGCACAAGAAGGCGGCGATGCGGCCGAAGTCGTCGGGGTCGCCGAGCTTCTTCGCCGGGATGCTCTGGGCGACGGCCTCGGGGTCGGCGTACAGGCCGACCAAGCGGTCGGTGCGATGCAGGCCGGGCTGCAGCGAGTTCACGGTGACGCCCTGTCCGGCGACCTCGAGGGCGAGCGTCTTCAGGAATCCGGTCAACCCGGCGCGGGCCGTGTTGGACAGGATGAGGTGGGCGATCGGTTGACGTACCGAGACCGACGTGATGGCCACGACGCGGCCCCAGCCGCGCTCGGTCATCGCCGGCACGGCGGCCTTGCACATGGCCACCGTCGACAGCAGGTTCAGCTGCAGCGCGGGGAGGTACGCGTCGAGGTCGGTGCTGGCGAAGTTGCCGGCCGGAGGACCGCCGGCGTTGGCGACGAGGATGTCGATGCCGCCGAGCAACGCCGTCGCCTGCTCGACCATCGCGCCCACCCGACCGGTGTCGCTGACGTCGGCGACCAGTGTGTGCACGTCGCCGTCGATCGTCGCCGCGGCCGCGTCGAGTCGCTCCTGCGACCGAGCCACCAGCACGACCCTCGCGCCGTCGGCGGCCAGGGCGCGAGCGGTGCCCAGCCCCAGCCCGCTCGATGCCCCGGTGACCAGCGCCCTTCGTCCACTCAACCCGAGTTCCATGCGAGCACGGTACCGCGACCTGAACCGCTGGCTAGCGTGCGGCCATGAGCACGCTGCCCGACCGGATCGTCCTGCGCGAGGTCGGTGCACGCGACGGCCTGCAGGCCGAGGCGCCGCTGACGGTCGACCAGCGCGTCGACCTGATCGACGCGCTGCTCACCGCTGGCGTGACGCATCTCGAGATCGCCGCGTTCGTCAGCCCGACGGCCGTCCCGGCGATGGCCGGTGCCGCCCAGGTGGTCGAGGCCGTCGGGGAACCCGAAGGGGTGGTGCGCGCAGCACTGGTGCCGAACGTGCGTGGCGCCGAGATGGCCCTCGCGGCCGGTGTCGACGAACTGACCGTCACCATCAGCGCGTCGGCCACGTACAACGAGCGCAACGTGAAGATGACCATCGACGACTCCGTCGAGCAGGTGCAAGCCATCTGCTCGCTCGCCGCCGCGGTGGGCGTGCCGGTCGACGCGGTCATCTCGTGCGCGTTCGGGTCGCCGTACGAAGGCGACATCGCTCCAGCCGACGTGGCGATGTTGGCCGAGCGTCTTCGCGCCGTGGGTGCCTCGGCCATCACCCTGGCCGACACCACGGGAATGGCGACACCGAAGCGGCTGGGCGACGTGCTTGCGCTCACCGGCGCGAACGTCGGTCTTCATCTCCACGAGACCCGGGGCACCGGCCTGGTGAACCTCTACGCCGGCATGTTGGCGGGCGTGCGCCGGTTCGACACATCGATCGGCGGCCTCGGCGGCTCGCCCTTTGCGCACGGTGCGGCCGGCAACGTGGCCACCGAGGAAGTGGTCGCACTGTGCGACGACCTCGGCGTCAACACTGGGTTGGGCGTCGAGGCGCTCATCGACGCGGCGTTGCTCGTCGAGGGATTCATCGGCCACGCTGTACCCAGCCGAGTGGCCCACGTCGGGCCGCGCTCACGGCGATCGTGACCGCAGGGTCCAGGGCCAGAAGGGGGAATCGAGTGGCATCGTCGGCGTTGTGGACCCCGTCCGCGGAGCGAGTGGCCGGCACACGGATGCACCAGTTCGTGCAGTCCGTCGCGGTCGAGCGGCCCGAGGTCACCGACTCGAAGGCGCTGTGGCGGTGGTCGGTGCGCGAACCCGCCGAGTTCTGGCAGCGCATGTGGTCGTTCGGCGACGTCGTCGGCGAACCGGGCGATGTGGTGTTCGACCCCGTCGACGGCTCCGTGCAGCGCGGCCGGTTCTTCCCGAACGCGTCGGTGAGCGTCGCCGAGAACCTGCTGGCCTTCCGAGTGGGTGCCAACGACGAGGCCCTCGTCGCCATCACCGAGGCCGGCGACCACCGCAGCTACACGTGGACGCAGCTGCGCGCCGAGGTCGCTGCGCTCGCGGCGGCACTCGCGGCCGACGGCGTACAACCGGGCGACCGTGTCGCGGCGTTCATGCCGCACGTCGCCGAGACCGTCATCACGTTCCTCGCCGCGAACGCCATCGGCGCCACCTTCACGTCCACCTCCAGCGACTTCGGCGTCGCCGGTGTGGTGGACCGGTTCGGCCAGACGCGACCGACTGTGCTCGTCGCCGCCGACGGTTACCGTTACGGCGGCAAGGAGTTCAGTTGCCTCGAGCGCATCGCCGAGGCGGTGCACCAGTTGCCGTCGGTGACGCGCACCGTGGTGGTGGGCGTCCTTTCGCACACGCCCAAGGTCAGCGGCATTGCGAACGCGGTCACGTGGAGCGACTACCTGGAACCGAACCGTGGGGTGCCGCTCGAGTTCCTGCGCATGCCCGCCGACCATCCGCTGTACATCCTCTACTCGTCGGGCACCACCGGAAAGCCGAAGTGCATCACCCACCGCTCGCTGGGCGTGCTGCTGATGCACCTGAAGGAACACCAACTGCACAGCGACATCCGTGTCGGCGATCGGGTGATGTACTTCACCACCTGTGGCTGGATGATGTGGAACTGGTTGGTCAGCGTGCTCGGGAGCGGCGCCACCGTGGTGCTGTTCGACGGGAATCCGTTCCACCCGTCGCCGAACGTCCTGTTCGACGTCGCCCAGGCCGAACGGTTGACCCTGCTGGGGGTGTCGGCGAAGTTCATCGACTCGGTCATCAAGGCCGGGCTCGAGCCGGCGCGCACGCACGACCTGTCGGCGTTGCGGACGGTGTGCAGCACCGGCTCACCGCTCAGCGACGAGGGCTTCCGTTGGGTCTATCGCTCGATGAAGGACGACGTGCACCTCGCGTCGATCAGCGGCGGCACCGACCTGTGCGGCTGCTTCGTGGGTGGCGACCCCACGCAACCGGTGTACGCCGGCGAGATTCAACACGCCGCACTCGGCATGGCGGTGGAGGTGTACGACACCGATGGCAACCCGGTCACCGCGCCGGGGGTGAAGGGCGAGCTCGTCTGCACCCAGCCGTTCCCCAGTGTGCCCGTGGGTTTCTGGGGCGACGACGACGGCAGCAAGTTCCACCGCGCCTACTTCGACCGCTTCCCCGGAGTGTGGGCACACGGCGACTTCGCCTCGCTCACCGAGCACGGCGGGTGGATCATCCACGGCCGTAGCGACGCGACCTTGAACGCGGGCGGTGTTCGCATCGGCACCGCCGAGATCTACGCGCAGGTGGAACAGATGCCCGAGGTTGTGGAAGCGGTTGCCGTGGGGCACGAGTTCGACCACGACACGCGCATCGTGCTGTTCGTGAAACTGGCCGAAGGCGTGTCGCTCGACGATGTCTTGGAGCGGGCGATTCGTCGACGGTTGCGGGAGAACGCCTCGCCGCGTCACGTGCCGGCGCGCATCGCTCAGGTCACCGACATCCCGCGGACGCGCAGCAACAAGATCAGCGAGCTGGCGGTGGCCGACGTGGTGAACGGGCGCGAGGTGCGCAACGCCGAGGCACTCGCCAACCCCGAGTCGCTCGACCAGTACCGCGCTCGCCCCGAGCTCGCCACCTGACGGTGTTCTCCAGGAAACTCAAGTTCGCGCAGAGTTGGCCACGGCGGTGAGGCCGTCGAAGACATCGGCGAAGCGGGTCGTCAGGGGACTGCAGCCGGCGCGGATGATGTTCGGCTCGCGGAAGTCGAAGAGGATTTCCTGCTCGTGCAGCGCGGCCACGACCGCCTTCGCGTCGGGGTGCTCGACGGCCACGTGGTTGCCACGTCGGGCTGGATCGCGCGGTGTCGGTGTGGTCAGGCCGAACTGGTCGCACAGCTCGATGGCGAAGCCGGTGAGCGCGCCGCCCTTGGCGTGGATCGCAGGCATCCCCGCCTCGGCCGACAGGGCGATGCCCACTTCGGCGGCCGCCAGCGCCATGATCGTCGGCGTGCCGAGCAGCATGCGTGAGATGTCGGCGCGGGGCTGGAACTCGGGGCCCATCGCGAACTGGTCCTCGGTGGCGAACCAGCCCCAGATCGGCTGGCGGATGGTGGCCTGCAGTTCCTTCGCGACGAACGTCCAGGCCGGCGCGCCGGGTCCGCCGTTGAGGAACTTGTAGCTGCACCCGATGGCCAGCTGCGCGCCGCACGCGTGCAGATCGATCTCGATCGCTCCGACGGCGTGCGACAGGTCCCACACCACCAGTGCGCCGGCTGCTCGCGCACGTGCCGTCTCGGACCGGACGTCGACGAGTTCGGCAGTGCGGTAGTCGACCACGCTGCGCACGACCACGGCGACGTCGTCGAGCCGGTCGAAGCCGTGGCGCACCGTGTGGCCCAGCGACGCGGCGATGCCGTCGACGACGTAGCGGTCGGTGGGAAAGTCGTGTTCGTCGATCGCGATGACGGTGCGGCCCGGGTTCAGGCCGATGGCGCCGTGCACCAGTTGGTACGTCGATATCGCGCGCATCAAAACCGCCGGCTTGCGCCAGCGCCGCCAGGCTGGCGCGGATCTCATCGAGCGCCGCGCCGCGCAGCGTTTCGGCCTCGCCCGCGGTGCGCGCCTTGGCGTCGATCAGCAGCACTTCATGGCCGGCGAAGGCGAAAGCATGCGCGATGCCGCGCGCCCGTTGCCGCCGCGCCCTTGAGCAGCGACCGGCGGTCGATGCTGTATGGAATCCGAACCCGGACCAGACCGCCGGGGCCGCCGATTGGTTTCGTCATCGTTACCTCCCTGACATCGCCGGTTCGTATCGTTCGATCGAACCGTGCTTGATTGTGCGTCCGCGGAGCGCGGGCGCAATTATTCCGG
>JANOET010000055.1:0-18488 GCA_031413415.1 Acidimicrobiaceae bacterium | reverse complement strand
CACGCTGTCGGGCCTGGTCGATCGAGTGTGCGTGGCCGTCGGCGAATCGGTGTCCGAGATCGAGTTCGTCTTCGTCGACGACGGGAGTCCGGACGACACCTGGCAGCGCCTGGAAGCGTTGCGCTCGGCCGACGATCGAGTCCGGGTGATGCGCCTTTCGCGCAACTACGGGCAGCACAATGCGCTGTTGGCCGGAATCCGCGCGTCGTCGAACGAACTCGTGCTCACGATGGACGACGACGGTCAGAACCCGCCGGATCAGGTGCCGATGCTGCTCGCGGCGATGTCCGACGACGTCGATCTCGTCTACGGGTCGCCCCTCGAGGAGCGGCAGACAGGGTTCCGCAACGCTGCATCGAAGCTCACCAAGCGAATGATGCGCATCGGTATGGGCGATGCCATCAACCCCAAGCACTCTGCGTTCCGACTGTTCCGTCGTCGTTTGGTCGACGCAGCGGACGCTGTGCACGACCCCTTCGTCAATCTCGACGTGCTGCTGTCGTGGGCCACCGTGCGCCAGCGAGTGGTCGACGTGCGGTTCGACGTGCGTTTGGAGGGCGAGTCGGGGTACGACCTCCGCAAGCTCGTCCGTCACGCGATGAACATGATCACCGGTTTCGGCATCCTGCCGCTGCGGTTGGTCGCCTGGCTGGGTTTCGTGCTGGCGATCGCCGGCTTCCTGCTGACCGGCTGGGTGCTGGTGCGGTTCGTCGTGTTCGGCTCCCCGTTGCCGGGATTCACCTTCCTCGCGGCAGCGATCAACTTCTTCGCCGGCGCCCAGTTGCTCGGCATCGGTATCCTCGGCGAGTACCTCGGACGGGTGCACTTCCGTTCGATGGGTCGTCCCAACTACCTGGTCGCCGAGCGACAGGGTTGGCCCTCCGAGGGCTGATGAGGATGGGGCAGATCGTCACGTCGCCGTCCGAGTCGGCACGCTTCTGCCGCACCGTGGCTCGTGCGGTACTCCACGAGGAGTCCGACGTCTCGATGCTCTGTTCGGAGTTGACCACCACCGACCACGACCTGGTCATGGTCCGGTACCCGGCTCGGTGGGTGCGCGCCTTCGACCAACTCTCGTCGGTCGCAGACCGGACGGCGATCTACGCGGACACGCTGCTGTACTTCCGATGGGACGACGATGGACGCGAGCTCGCACCGAGCCGGACGTCCGTGACGCGGTCGGCGATCGACGCTGCCGAGGTGCCGCCGACCGTGGCATCGATCTTCTCCGACTATGTGAACCACTACGTGGCGAACCCTCGACTGGACGCGTCGCTCGTTTCGATCGGATACGCGGAATGGGCTGCGTCCGTCGCCGGCGACGAGTCGAACGTGTTGGTCGCCATCCACGTCGGCGGCAGCATCGCCGGCCTGGCGGTCGTGGACACACAAGGATCGGAATGGGATGTCGTGCTCGCCGGTGTGACGCCCCAGCAGCGCGGCGGTGGTGTCTACGGCGACCTCATGACCTCCGTCATGCAGCATGCGCGAGAGGCGGGTCAGTCGTCCGTGCTCATCAGCACGCAGTCACACAACATTCAGGTGATGCGCACGTGGGAACGGCTGGGCTGGCGGATCGTCAGCTCGACGATCACGGTGCACCTGGAGCGCACGCTCCGGTGACCGTGGTGTGCGGCACCTGTCGCCGCTGATCAACCGGAACACGACCTCGCCGTCGTCGAAGCCGTCAGAATCACGTGGCTGTACGGGGCTCGCAACAGATCCGTGCGCAGCGCCACGGACGGTGCATCGAACACCTGGCGCGCCAACTCCTCCGTTGCCGGCATGGTTCGCACGTTCTGGCCGCGATCGCGCACGATCAACGCTCGGGCGATCTTGTTCTGGTCATCGTGAAGACACGGATCGACGGCGAGGAAGCGGCCCGCCGGGGTGAGCAGGCGGCGTGCAGCTGCGAACAGGGACAGCACCTGTTCGTCGGACAGGTGGTGCAGGACTCCGATCGCCATGACGACGTCGCACGAGTGCTCCCAAGGAGAGGTGTCGAACGTGTCGATTCCCTCGTTGACGATCGTCACCTTGGTCCCGAAACGGTTGCGTGCTGCTGCAGCGTACTTCTCGCTCGGCTCGAGGCCGATGTAGTCGACGGCCGGGAGGTGCTCGACGATGTCGGAGGTGCCGCTACCGATGTCGACGACTCGCGCCCCGGCTGCTGCACTGATGTACTCCTTCGCGATCACTCGTCGGAAGCGCTCGGCGCCGATCCCGCGCTGGGCCATGGAGTACACCGGCGCGAGCGAGAAGATGCTGCGCACGCCGGAGGTGATCTCGCTCATCGTCCGGCCCTCGCCACGTCGAAACTGGTGATGGCGTCGATCACGGTCGTCTGCTCCTTGTCGGTCATGTCGGTGAACAGCGGCAGGCGGGCGAGCCGAACGCTGATGTCGTCGGTCACGGGGCAACCGAACGGTGCTCGGCCGACTTCCTGTCCCTTGGGCGAAGAGTGCAACGGGATGTAGTGGAAGACGCTCATCACGTCCCGCTCCCGCAGGTGGTCGATGAAGGCCGTACGCGCGTCGAGGTCCGGCAGCAGCACCTGGAACATGTGGTACGACGGCTTCCGGTTTCCGCCGTCGAGCGGAAGCGTGACGCCGTTCGTACCGGCCCAGTCGGCGAGTTCGGCTTGGTACCGCCGCCAGATCGCGCCGCGCTGCGCCTGCACCGTCTCGGCATGCTCCAGTTGGGCGACCAGCATTGCCGCGATCAGTTCGCTGGGCAGATAGCTGGACCCGACGTCGACCCACGTGTACTTGTCGACCTGGCCGCGGAAGAAGCGACTTCGGTTCGTCCCCTTCTCGCGGATGATCTCGGCGCGGCCCATCAGGTCAGGGTCGTTGACGATGAGCGCGCCGCCCTCGCCGGCGGAGATGTTCTTCGTCTCGTGGAAGCTGAGCGTGCTCAGTACGCCGAACGTTCCGAGCGGATGCCCCTCGGACGAGGCGAACAGCCCATGGGCGTTGTCCTCGATCACTGCGATCTTCCGGTCGGCCGCGGTGGCGACGATGGATGCCATATCGGCCGGCACCCCCGCATAGTGCACCGGGACGATCGCTCGTGTCCGATCGGTGACGGCCGCAGCCACCTGCTGCTCGTCGATGCACAGGGTGTCGGGTCGGATGTCGACGAAGACCGGCGTCGCACCCGCGAGGACGAACGCATTCGCGGTGGACACGAAGGTGAACGAGGGGATGATCACCTCGTCGCCCGGCTGCAGCTTCAACAGTAGCGCCGACATCTCGAGCGAATGGGTGCACGACGTGGTGAGCAACACCCCCGCCCCTTCGTGCAACTGGGAGAGCATCTCCGACGCCCGCTTGGTGAACGGCCCGTCTCCGGACAGCTTTCCCGACGCAATCGCCGTCGCCAGATGGTCGAGTGCGGCGGGCGCAGAGGTGGGACGATTGAAGGGAATCATGGTGTGGCGCCGCTGTTGTCAGGACAGTTGTCCTCGAAGATACAAGGATCGAACTGGACTGCAGTGATCTGTCGTCGGCCCAGCTTCGTCGTGTAGATCTCACGGATGATGAAGGGGTCTGCCTCGGCGATCTGCTCATCGGTCGGCTGGCGCTTGCCCCCCTCGATGGTGATCATCGCGAATGAGTCGGGGTTGGCATTGGGATCCGACTCCACCCAACTGCGGTAGGACTCTTGTGCGTTGCCAACCACGTCCTGGTAGTCGCCGGGCCCGCCGGCCAGGAGGAACGCCGAACCCGCGCACCTGGAGTACCACCCGACCTGCGGCGAGTACGAGGTCAAGGTGAAGCAGTGCGGCCCCAGGGTTCGGCGCACCTCGACTGAGGCCGCACGCAGGCCTCGGAAGGTGGTCAGGTTGCTGTGGTGGGCGTCGCTGCTGACGTGCTGGGTGGAGGTGCCGCCGATGAGGACCAGGACGGCGATCGCAGCGCCGGCCAGGCTGCGCCGGGTGGCGACAGCCATGTGGGCGGTCAGTTCCCACAGACCGACGAGCCCAGTGGCGGCGGCGAGCGACAGTGCGGGCACGGCGATCATCAGATAGTTGGTGACGATGAGACCGACCGATACCACCAGGCCGACGACTGCGGACACTCCCCACAGGACGAAGATCGCGGTCGGCACGCGGTGCCGACCGCGTGCGATCGCGAGCACGATCGAGGCGACGAGCCCGACGGCGAGGACAGCCATGACGAACGTGGGTCCCGTGCGATCGAGCACATCGGTCCGGAACCACGCGGTGAGGTCGCGCCACCCGGTGGCAGCAGTCAGGCCCTTGGACTGCAGCAGCGAATCGTTGGCCTCTGCCGGGGTCCTGCCTCTGTACTCGAACAGGCCGGACATGTACAGCACTGGGACCGACAGCGCAGCACCCGCGAGCGCGCCGCCGATCTCGACGATGCGCCGACGGTCCCGTACTCTCCAAGCCCTGACCGCAGCGATCAGGCCCACGATCGCCATCCCGGTGCCGAAGCACAACGGAGCACCGAAACGGACCGACGTTGCGATCCACGCCATCGCCACGCAGAGGGCGAGTCGGCCAGGGTGCAGGCGCCCGTCGAGCACGGGGAGAAAGGCGAGCACGGCGAGCAGCGAGAACATCGTGCCCGGGCCGTCGATGTACACGAACGTGCTCATCGACACGAACCACGGCGAAATGCCTGCGAGCAGCGCGGCGAGGCCGCCGACGGCCGGCCCCACCAGGCGTCGTCCGATCCGCCAGGTGCAGATGAGGGTGACAGCGCTGCACGCGGCGACGGTGAGACGGGCGATCGCAACAGATTCGTGAATGCGGAAGACCCACGAGAGGATGAACGGGAATCCCGGGGCGCGGTACGCCGTCCAGTAACCGGTGTTGACCGAGGCGGCATCGACGAAGTAGCGGCCGCGCAGGGCATAGACCGACTCGTCGTGTCCGAGTGGGCTGCGGATGGAGAGCGCGGTCAGCATCGAGACGGCCAGCGACGCAAGGCCGAGCAGGAGAAGCACCAGTCCGGCGCGCTCCGATGGATCGGACCACGCCGCGCGGACGCGGTCAGAGGCGGCCCGCAGCCGTGTCGAATTCATGGTGGCTCCATTGTTATCGGTCGGTGCCCACTGCACAGCGCATCGGGGCCGATGTGACCGGGCGCCACAGTTGGAGTGTGTCTGCGGACGCCGCGAGTTCGTAGTCGTCGGGAAACTTGACGCCGACGTGCCGGTCGAGCAGTCGCAACGCCGCGTCGGTGGTCTCGACCTGGTCGGCACGCAACGTGCTCGGGTCCGAGGTGAGCACCCATGCATCGGACCAGGCATCGTCGAGCTGCGACAAGGTGTGGTCGGCGATCGCCACGCTGTTCGGATAGCCGAAGAGGGTGACCATCAACGTGTCGGGGACCTGGGCCGCGAGGTCGTAGGGAATGGTCGAGCTCCACCGCCACACGAATCCGAGCAGGCGGGTGTCCTCGCACCAACCTCCGGCTGCCGCCGCCCGGCGGATCTCTTCCAGGGTGGATCTGGTGGCGCCGTCGACGAGCAACGGAGCCTGGTGCGCCCCGACCTCGATGCGCTGATCGAGTTGGTCGACCGTGGCGATGCGGTACGGCGTCTCGACGCTCGAGATCATCGTCGCTGCGCCGCCGACCAGGACGGTGGTCGCCACGACGAGCAAGCCCGTGCGCCTGGCCGGCGCGGCGCCCGCAGATGCTGTGAGCGCCACGGCGACCAGCGCCAGGAGCACGGCGCTCAACCCCGACTGGCGGAGCGCCCCGTGGCCGCTGCCTACGGCGAACAGCAAGGTGAACGCCAGCAGAAGTGCGGTTGGCGCCCATCGCGACCCCTTCCGATCGCGGTGCTCGGGACCGAGGAGCACGGCGTGCAGGGCGCAACCGATGAGGAGGGTCCACATCCACACGCTCGTGCCGATCCATGCGAAGCGGCCGCGATCGTCGGCGAGACCCAGACGCGCGACGGGCAGTGCCACGCCGACTGCGGCCACCGAGCAGCACCACAGGGGCAACCAGGTGAGCGGACCGGACCTGCGGCGAAGAACGACCAGCGCCACGGTCACCACGATCGCCGTGGCGACCAGGAACTGCGTCACGTGTGGCTCCGCTCGAATCGCCTCCCACAGGCTCAGCGGCAGACGGAGCACGTCACGGGACGCGTTGCCAAGGCTCTGGTTATCGGACGGCACCGGGAACCGCGCGGCATCGCGGAACACCGAGAGGAAGGAGGTGGGCCAAAGGCCTGTGGCGACGGCGACCCCGATGAGAGCGACCCCCCAACCCGCGACGAGCGCGGTGGCCCACCGCACTGCTCGACGACCCGCGACCACGAGCACGAACAGCAGCGCCACCACCACGATCCCGGGGCCGGAGGTGGGCTTGGCGACGACACTCATCACTGCGCCGGCGGCGATGCCGGCGCCACCAGCCTGGAAGCGGACACTGCGCAGCGGACGCTCGGGGACCGGGCTCCACCGTGTGCCGAGCGTGGCTGCAGCGGCGATCAGCAGGCCGGCGAGGTTGACCCAGTTGTAGCCCGGCGTGCGAAGGAGCCCTGCGAAGAGCATCAGCGACGAGACGCCACCGATCGCGACTGCTGCCGCAACGGAAACGGGGTGCGGACGACCGGTCGGGTCGGCGCGGTGCACAGTTGCGTGGCCGGCCCACGCTCCGAGCACCACGATGATCACGGCCGCCGCCGTACGGAAGTCGGCGATGTCGTGGCCGACGAGCGAGAACAGCCACTTCGTGTGCCAGCCGAACGGCACGACCCAAGCGGCGGTGGACGACGGAGGGTCGGCCGCAAGGAGGTAGAGGCCCTCGTCGGTGAGGTCGAGGCCGCGATCGGTGTAGAGCAGCCGAGCGAGCAGTTGCCACAGAACGACCAACCCGAGGGCGAATGCAGCGGTCACGGCACCCAGCCGGATCACCCTGTCGCGGTCGAGCCTCACCGAACTGCAGGCTAGTCGCCGCTATCGTCAAGGCCCGTGTCATCCTCCTCCACGAACAAGCTCGTCGTCATCGGTCTCGGGTACGTGGGGCTGCCGCTCGTCGTCGAGGCAGTTCGTGCCGGGCTGACGGTCGTCGGTCTCGATGCGAGCCCCCGTGTGGTCGACGGGTTGAACGCCGGTCGCTCCCACGTCGACGACATCAGCGACGCTGCCGTCGCCGAACTCCTGGGCGCGGGCTTCACGGCCACCACCGACGCCGCCTGCCTGGCGGATGCCACGGTGGCGGTCATCTGCGTGCCCACACCGCTCCGCGAGGATCAGACCCCCGACCTCGACGCCGTCATGGGTGCCACCGAGAGCATTCGCGCTCACCTGCACGCCGGCATGCTCGTGGTGCTCGAGAGCACCACCTACCCCGGCACCACCGACACCGAGGTGCGCGGCGTGCTCGAGCAGACCGGGCTGGTGGCCGGCACCGACTTCCACCTCGCCTTCTCGCCCGAGCGCATCGACCCCGGCAACCCGGTGTACGGCTTGAAGAACACGCCGAAGATCGTCGGCGGGTACACGGCCGACTGCACCGAACGGGCCGCCGAGTTCTACGGCACCATCGTCGACACCGTCGTGCGCGCCCGTGGCTGCCGCGAGGCCGAGCTGGCCAAGCTGCTCGAGAACACCTATCGCCACGTCAACATCGCGCTCGTCAACGAGATGGCCATCTTCTGTCACGAGCTCGAGATCGACCTGTGGGATTCCATCAAGGCTGCTTCGTCGAAGCCGTTCGGGTTCGCCGCGTTCTACCCCGGTCCCGGCGTCGGCGGGCACTGCATCCCCATCGACCCGAACTACCTGTCGCACCGTGTGCGCACGCTGGGTTACCAGTTCCGCTTCGTCGAACTGGCGCAAGAGGTCAGCAACCGCATGCCGGCGTACGTGGTGCGTCGAGTGCAGGACCTGCTCAACGAGCGTGGGCTCGCCCTGCGCGGCAGCAAGGTGCTGCTCCTCGGCCTCACCTACAAGCCGAACATCTCGGACCAGCGCGAGTCGCCGTCGCGAGACGTGGCCGAGGGCTTCGTGAAGATGGGTGCCGACGTGTTGGGCCACGACCCGCACGTCACCCGCTTCGACATCGCCGGCGGCCAGTTGCCGCTCGCGCCCGACCTGGACCAGGCGCTGCGCGACTGCGACGTCGCCGTGCTGCTGCAGGTGCACGACGCCTACGACCTCGATCACATCGCTTCCCTCGCGACCGCCGTGTTCGACACGCGCGGCAAGATGCACCACGCCAACGTCGAACGGCTCTGACGCCATGCGCGTCGTCGTGGCCACCTGCGCCCACCGCGGCGACGATGCCCGCATCGTGCAACGCCAGATCGACGCGTTGCTGGCCGACGGCATCGAGGTGACCTTCATCGCACCCGAGCCCGTGCAGCACCGCGACGGGCTGCGCCACGTGGTGATCCGCCGTGTTCGCGGACGTCGTCGATTCGGTGCCTGGCGCGACGTCGTCGGGGCGATCCGGCGCGAGCGAACCGGCGCGGACCTGCTGCTCGTGCACGACCTGGAACTGGTGCCGCTCTGCTGGTTCCTGCGCACGCCGGCCGTGAAGGTGTGGGACGTGCACGAGGACCTCGCCGGCTCGATCGCCGATCGCGAGTGGCTTCCCGGCCCGTTGCGGGGCGTGGTCGGATGGAGCGTACGCATGGTCGAGCGGCTCGCGCCGAGGCGCTTTCGACTGCTCGCGGCCGAACACGGATATCGCGACCGGCTGGGCGACGTCCCGGTGGTGCCGAACTCCACGCCGGTGCCCGAGGCCTGCGCGCCGCCAGTGGCCGACGACCACCGCGTCGTCTACGTGGGCCGCATCTCGGATCGTCGCGGCTGGACGACGATGCTCGAGCTCGGCCGGGTGTTGCGCGGCGAGGTGGTCGTGGAGCTGATCGGCGATCCCGACGGCGACATCCGTTCGGCGGTCGTCGACGCCGACGCGGCAGGCGATGTGCGGTGGCGGGGGTACGTGCCCAACGGCGAGGCGCTGCAGTCCGTGGAAGGTGCGGTGGCGGGCCTGTGTCTGCTGGCCCCGATCCCGAACTACCTGCACTCGATGCCCACCAAGGTGGTCGAGTACATGGCCCGCGGCCTGCCCGTCATCACCACCGACCTGCCCATCCCGCAGCGGCTTGTGCACGACGCGGCAGCCGGGTTCGTGGTGGGCCAGGACGATCCGACCGCGATCGCCGAGCATGTGCGGGCACTCATCGCCGACGTCGAGCTCCGTCGAACGATGGGTGCGAGCGGCCACGCGTCCGCAGCCCGGCATCACAACTGGCGGGTCGACGGTCCGGCGTTCGCCCATCTGCTGCGGGAACTCGCCGCACCCGCCCAGTACGATCGGCCGACATGAGCGAGGCCGACGACGACGCAGCCGGCCTGGCACCACTGGTCACCGTCACGACGTCACGCGAGTACCTCCGGCGTGTGTGGCAGCGCCGCGACTTCATGTTCGCCCTGCCCGTGGAAGAGCTGCGTTCCAGCCACCGCGACACGGTGCTCGGCAACGTCTGGCACCTCGGCAACCCGCTCATCACGGCGGGGGTGTACTACGTCATCTTCGGCGTGGTGCTCGAGGCAAACCGAGGTATCGAGAACTACCCGCTGTGGCTGATGGTGGGCGTGTTCGCCTACGGACTCACCTCGTCGACGGTCCTCGGCGGTGCGTCGTCCATCGCGCAGCGCGAAGGGTTGATGCGCTCGTTCCGCTTCCCTCGTGCGATCGTTCCCATCTCGTCGGCCATCGGGAACCTGATCACGTTCAGCTTCCAGCTGGCGGTCCTCGGCAGCCTTGCACTGATCACCGGTGAGGGCGTCTCGCGGCGATGGCTCGCTCTGCCGATCGTGCTGGTGGTCCACTCGGCGCTGAACCTCGGTGGATCGCTGGTCGTGGCGCGGATGAACGACACCTTCAGGGACGTTCAGCAGTTGATCCCGTTCCTGTTCCGGTTGCTCCAGTTCACTTCTGGAGTCATGTTCTCGGCCGACAAGATCCTCGCCTCGGACAATGCACTGATCCGCACCGTCGTCGTCTACAACCCGCTCGTGCCGATCCTCGACGCCTATCGCTGGTGCTTCATGGGTGGCTCGTTCGACTGGGGTTCCACCCTGCGCGCGACCGTCGTCGCCGGGCTGCTGCTGCTCTTCGGGTTCCGCTACTTCCGGGCGGCAGAGCACAGGTACGGACGCGCATGACCGAACTGTCCATGCGGGTTCGCGACCTGCACGTCGACTACGAGGTGTTCACCGAACGGCGTGCCTCGCTGCGCCAACGCATCGTCGCCGGGCAGGGCAGCGGTCGTCGGGTCATTCACGCGCTCAAGGGGGTGTCGTTCGACGTGAACCGGGGCGACGCCATCGGCGTCATCGGTTCGAACGGGTCCGGGAAATCGACGTTGCTGTCGGCGCTCGCTGGGCTGCTGCCTCCCACGTCGGGCGAGATCCTCGTCAGCGCCGAGCCGAAGCTGCTCGGCGTGGGCGCGGCGCTGCTGCCCGCCGCGACCGGCTATCGGAACATCCGCCTCGGTTGTCTGGCGCTCGGCATGTCGGCGCACGAACTCGACGACGCCATCGGCGACATCGTCGAGTTCACCGAGCTGGGCGAAGCGCTCGAGCGTCCGCTGAAGACCTACTCGTCGGGCATGCGCGCTCGACTGCACTTCGCGATCTCGACTGCAGTGCGACCCGAGATCCTGCTCATCGACGAAGCACTCTCGGTCGGCGACAGGGCGTTCCGCCAGAAGTCGCGCGAGCGCATCGAATCGCTGTTGGGCGATGCCGGCACGCTCCTGCTGGTGAGCCACTCGATGGACGAGGTGACCCGGCTGTGCCGCCGCGGCCTGTGGATCGAGAAGGGCGTGCTGCGGGCGACCGGTCCGATCGACGAAGTGATCGCCCGTTACACCGAAGCGACGAACGCCACAGAGTGAACGTCAGCGCACCGCGGCGGTGAGCGCCGCAGTGGCGGTCTGGCCTTCCCCGACGACACCACGCGACACGGCGACCGCCGACTGCAGACGTGGCACCGAGGTGGCACCCGCACCGCTCACCAGGATCGAGCGCACCCACGCGAGACCGTCGCCCAGCAGGTGCGGCGTCATCGGTCCGAAGCGAACCTTCGAGCCGTTGGCGTCGAGCAGGCTGATGGTACGGGCCAGTTCGGCGTCGGCATAGATCGCGCTCTGCGCCACACGCGGGCTGGACAGCTGTCGGCCGTCGGCCGAGTCGAGCTCGACGAGGAGCAGCGTGTCGGGGCTGTCGTTGACCGCGACGATGATCGCGGCGAGCTCGTCGCGAGCCGAGTTCGGGTTGCTCGACGCGCCCTGGTTGAACGTGCGGGTCATCGACCAGGCGGCTTGGTCGCCCGTCACCGTGCTGAACGAGAACACCGGCGCCGACGGAGCAGCGCCAGTGTCGTCGACTGTCGCTGCCGCGGCGGGCGACACGGTCCAGCTCTGCGAGCCGTTGAACAGGGACTCGGCATCCGTGACGTGGAATCGGCCGAGGAGCGACGACTGCACGATGAACAGGTCCTTCGGATACCGCAGGTGTGCTGCGAGCGACGCGGGGATGGTCGAGGCGTCGTCCATCAACCCGGGAAGGATGTCGGCCCACATGTCGAGGATGGGGTCGTCGCCCGGCGCGCTCGTGCGGTACAGGTGGGTCGAGCCGTCCGATGCGTCGACGGTGGCTCGCACGGCGAGGCGGAGGTAGTTCAACCGGGTCCCGGCGACATCGCTGCCCGACGGCAGGCCCGATGAGCCGAAGTACTGCGCATACGGATACGTGGCCGAGGTGGTGTAACCGTCCACGACCCACACGATGCGGCCGTCGACCACGGCGGGGTAGGGGTCGCTGTCCCACGCCAGGAATGGGGCGAGCGCCGTCAGTCGGTCGCGCAGACCTCGGCGGTACAGCAACTGAGACTGATCGGTGAGCTCGGCGGACAGCACCACCTGGGCGTCGCCCAACGCCGTCGCGGCGACGGCACGCCGCCACAGCGAGCCAACGCCGAGCCCGGCATCGCCCGTGTAGGTCGCGTCGTTCTGCTGCTGGCGCTTGGTGTCGACGATGACCCACCAACCATCGACGCCCTCGCCGAAGAACGTGGCGGCATCGTGATCGACGGCGTCGGCCGTCTGCGTCATGTCGGGCCGCCCATCGGCGTCGACCACGTCGGCCGGAACCACGACGACCCCGTCGCCGTGGGTGTAGACGAGGTGCTCCTGCACCCAGCCCCGCTCGGGCAGGCCGGCACGGTCGGGTTGGCGTGCCGCCACCATCATCGGCCGCTCCACACCGTCGACCGAGTAGCGATCCAGGTCCACCTGCGAGATGCGGGTGCCCTGGGTGCCGGCCAGCACCTGCAACGAGTCGGCCATCGTGGACGTGTCGAACAGGGGAGTGCGGTCGACGACGTCGGCGGCGTCTCCCGTCGGCGCGGCCGTGACGCCGTCGGTGACGACCATCGTCGACGTGCCGACCTGGTCCAGGCGATAGGCGGCGCGAGTGGCGTCGAGGTGACGGCCGTACGCGGTCATCTGTACGCCCGCTTCCTAAACGACCCGCAGGCGGTCGAGCCGTCGCTCTACTGGCTGTTCATGGGGGCCGAGAACTACGGCGGCGGCGAGCCGACATTCCGGGCGAACGGGCACACCAGCCACGCCCCCGCGAGTCTGAACGGCCACCGCCCGGTTCCGCTGTCCACGCTGAATGTCGAGAGCCGCGTGCAGACGGCCGCCGTCCGGCTGATCAACCAGTACCGCCTGTCCGGGCACCTGATCGCCCGCATCAACCCGCTGCAAGACCCGCCGGCCGAGGTGCCGTTCGAACTCGACCCGAAGCGGTTCGCGGTGGACGAGCACGCCGACGCGCACGTGACCGTGGACGGCTCCATGCTGTTCGGCATGGACCGCGACACCACCTTCGGCGAGTTGCTCACCGCCCTCCGCGAGACGTACACCGGCGGCGTCGGGTTCGAGTTCATGCACGTGATGAACTTCGAGGCCCGAAGCTGGCTGGCCCGGCAGATCGAGCCGTCGCACTTCCGGTTCGAGCCGACCCGCGAGCAGCGGACCCGCACCCTCACCCTGCTGCGGCGGGCGGAGGTGTTCGAGAACTTCCTCCAGACGAAGTTCCTCGGCAAGAAGCGGTTCGGCCTGGAAGGGGGCGAGACGCTCATCCCCATGATGGACGCGGTGGTGCGGGTGGCCGGCGGCAGCGGGGTGAAGGAGGTGGTCATCGGGATGCCGCACCGCGGGCGGCTGAACGTGCTCACCAACGTGCTCAAGCTGCCCTACGAGGAGCTGTTCGTGCAGTTCCTCGACCCGTACCACCCGGACGCGGTCGAGAACGACGGGGACGTGAAGTACCACCTGGGCCGGTCGGACGACGTGCCCACCCCGGACGGGCAGAGTGTCCACCTGACGCTCACGCCCAACCCCAGCCACCTGGAGGCGGTCAACCCGGTGGTGCTCGGGCGGGTGCGGTGCAAGATGCGGCTGTTCAACGACGAGGACCGCAAGACGGGCATGGCCCTGCTGCTGCACGGGGACGCCGCCTTCGCCGGGCAGGGGTTGGTGGCCGAGACGCTCAGCATGGCCAACCTGAAGGGTTATCGCACCGGCGGCACCGTTCACATCGTGGTGAACAACCAGATCGGGTTCACTACCCACCCGCGGGACGCCCGCAGCACGCTCTACTGCACCGACCTGGCCAAGTTCGTCCACGCCCCCATCTTCCACGTGAACGCCGAAGACCCGGACGCCTGCGTGCGGATCGCCGAACTGGCCACCGAGTACCGGCAGAAGTTCGCCTCCGACGTGGTCATCGACCTGATGTGCTACCGCAAGATGGGGCACAACGAGAACGACGACGCCACCGTCACGCAGCCGATGGAGTACAAGAAGATCGCGGCCAAGTACGCCGAGAAGCGGACCATCATCCCGCTGTACACCGCGCGGCTGATCGCCGACGGGGTGGTGACCCAGGAGGAAGTGGCGCAGATCGACGGCGTGTACAAGGAGGGGATTCTGGAGAAGGCGCTGGCGGCGGCGAAGGCCGAGGGGGAGCGGACGGTGAAGGAGCACACGCCGCTCCGCCCGGTGATGCCGTCGTTCACCAGCCGGTGGGTCGGGCTGAAGGCGAAGTACACGCACGAGCCGGCCGACACCGCGGTGAAGGGGGAGACGCTCGACCTGATCGCCGACGCGCTCGTCGCGATCCCCGACGGGTTCACCCTGCACAAGAACCTGCGAGAGAAGCGAGAGGACGGCAAGTACCCGAGCAACGACAGCCCGTACCGCCGCCGCGACCTGATCAAGGCCCGCGAGGGCATCGACTGGGGCACGGCCGAGGCGCTGGCGTTCGGCTCGCTGCTGCTGGAAGGGCACCCGGTGCGGCTGAGCGGGCAGGACAGCCGGCGGGCCACGTTCAGCTTCCGCCACGCGGTGTACGCCGACGCCGAGAACGGGGCCGAGTTCTACCCGCTGGCCAACCTGTCGCCCACGCAGGCCCCGTTCGACGTGTTCGACAGCTTCCTGAGCGAGGCGGCCGTCCTCGGGTTCGAGTACGGGTACAGCCTGGACGCCCCGTACCAGCTCGTGCTGTGGGAGGCGCAGTTCGGCGACTTCGTGAACGGCGCGCAAGTCATCATCGACCAGTTCATTGCGAGCGGCGAAGCCAAGTGGAACCGCAGCAGCGGGCTGGTGATGTTGCTACCGCACGGGTACGAAGGGCAAGGCCCGGAGCACAGCAGCGCCCGCCCGGAGCGGTTCCTGCAACTGTGCGCCGAAGACAACTTGCAAGTGTGTACGTTCACCACCCCGGCGCAGTACTTCCACGCCCTGCGGCGGCAACTGAAGCGGAAGTTCCGCAAACCGCTGGTGGTGATGACGCCGAAGAGCTTCCTCCGCACCAGCACCAGCCCGGTCGAGGAACTCATCTCCGGGCGGTTCCACGAGGTGCTCGACGACCCGACGATGACCGACCCGGCGCGGGTGAAGCGGGTGCTCCTGTGTACCGGCAAGGTGTACTTCGACCTGAAGGCCGAGCGGGACAAGCAGACCCGCACCGACGTGGCCCTCGTGCGGGTGGAGCAGATGTACCCGTGGCCGGCGGACCAACTGCGGGCGGTGCTCGACCGCTACCCGAAGGAGGCGGTGCGGCTGTGGGTTCAGGAGGAGTCGGAGAACAACGGCGGCTGGTTCTTCGCCGAGCCGCGGCTGCGGAAGATGGGCTACCCGGTGTCGTACTGCGGCCGCGACGCGAGCGCCAGCCCGGCCGTGGGGTCGGAGAAGATGCACCTGTACGAGCAGAAGGAACTGGTCGACGCGGCCCTGAACAAGGCGTCCGACTACTGGGTGGAGTAGCCGGCGAACGGCGCGACGTGAGTCCGCCGGTGTGATTCGCAACCTGTGAGGAACTGCCATGAACGCCACCGGCCGGCGACTCAGCCACGACGAATTCGACCGCCTCAGCGCGGACGTGTACCCACGGCTGGTCTTACCCCACCTCCGCCCGGAGGACCACGGCAAGTTCGTGGTCTTCGATGTGGAAAGCGGGGCGTTTGAGGTGGATGACAGCGCGCACGCCGCCGCCAACCGCCTTCACGCCCGCATCCCTGGTGTGCAAGCGAGGCTGGAACGGGTCGGCTTCCCCACCCCCTACAAATTCGGGTTCCGGGGTGTGCGATGATCCGCGGTGTCGTTTCACCCGCCCGCGAGCCGGTCGTCCGCCTTCGGGTCCGCGGGCCAACCGGCCTGACGGCCGACGTGGAGGTGATGGTCGATACCGGGTTCGACGGGCAGTTGGTGCTGCCGGTGTCAGTCGTCTCGGCCGTGGGGTTGACGTGGAAGATTGACGGGACGGCAACCCTGGCCGGCGGTTCGACTCAACGAACCGACTACTACGACGCGGAAGTGGAATGGGGAACGAACTGGGTGAGGGTGGTGGTCATGGCTCTCGGATCGGAGGCGCTGCTGGGAATGGAGTTCCTCGACGGCAAGCGGCTGGCGGTCGAAGGCGCTCCGGGCGGCCTGGTCGAGATCGTCCCCTGGCCGTGACCAATCTCTTCGTTCACAATGACGCCATGGCCACACTCACCACCCACCCGCCGGCGGTCACTCACCAGTTCCACACCCTGTTCGCCGAGTGGCGGGGGGCCACCCGGTTCGCGTCCGGGTCATCGGCCGCGACCGGGCACCCGGCGTACCGGGCGATCATCGACCTCGGCCCGTCGGTCGTGCCCCTCATCCTGACCGAGCTGGCAAACTCCCCCGACCCGTGGTTCGCCGCCCTCCGCGAACTCACGGGGGCCGATCCGGTGCCGCACGACGAGCGCGGCCGGCCGCAAGCCGCCGCCGACGGCTGGCTCGCCTGGGGGCGGGCACACGGGCTGGTGTGAGCTGTGCTTCCACCCGTCCTCGAAGCCGCCTTCCCCGACCTCCCCGACGACGACCCGGTGGTCATCCACCCGCCCGACCCGCGGTTCAACTGTGTGGCGTGGGCGGTCGGGGTGACTGACGCGTGGTGGTGGCCGGGCGATCCGGACGACTATTGGCCTGCTGGCGTGCCGGACGAACTGACCGTCGATGCGGTGGTTGCCGCTCTCGGCACTGCCGGATACGCGCTGTGCGATGACGGCAGGCCGGAGCCAGGGTTCGAAAAGGCGGCCGTGTACGCGAAGGGTGGGGTGCCGACCCATGTGGCGAAACAACTGCCGGGCGGTCGGTGGTCGAGCAAACTGGGCCGGGATTGCGTGGTGAGTCACGCCACCACGGGCGGGGTGGCGGGTGCGGTGTACGGCCAGGTGGTAACATTTCTGAAACGGCCGGTGGTGTAACCGGAGAATTCGTCCCATGCCCTTCTCGACGAACCCGGCTCTGGAAGCCGCGGTCATCGCCGACACCGAGAACGACCTGCCGCGGCTGGTGTACGCCGACTGGCTGGACGAGCACGGCGACCCGGCCCGTGCCGCCTTCATCCGCGTGCAGATCGCCCTGCACGACAAGCACCCGGCCGATGACGACTACCCCGATCTCGTCGAAGCCCGCCGCGAGTCGTTCGACGGCGTCCAAGGCCGGTTCGACCTGCACCCGAAATTGCCCCGTAGCCTGTTGTTCAGCGACGACTTCTTCGACCCGGACCTTGACACCCTTCTCGACCCGCCCCGCGGGTATCACCGCGGCTTCCCGCACGTCGCCCGCCTGCGAGACGGTTCGCTGACCGCCGCGAAGCGGGTTGAGAAAGTGGTCGCCGCGTTGCCCGAGGTGCTGGCCCGAACGACCATCCGGGGGCTGTTCAGCGGCGACAACCCGCCCCGCGAGTTGGGCACTTTGCTCGACACTCCGGAGGGTGGGCGGCTCACCGCCCTGTCGCTCGACACACGCATCACCATGCGGGAGCCGGTCGGCGAGGCCAGCTTGATCGACGGGGGGCCGATCGCCGACTCTCTCCGCTGGCTCGCGTACAGCCCGAACCATGACAACGACGCCTTCGTGCTGTCGTTCGCCGATTTCCCGCACTTGCAACGGTGGGAGGTCCGCCGCGGGTTCGAGTGCGACCCGGCGGCGGCCGAAGCGGTGTTCAACGCCGGCTGGTTCGGTCGGCTGCACCGCCTGCTCTGCTCGCTCGACGCCGACGAAGCGAAACCGTTCTGGACGGCGTGCGCCGCGAACAAAGCTCTGCACACGCTCGAACTGACCGGGGCCGAGCCGGGGTCGTTCCTGCCGCTGGCGAAGACGAAAGCGTTTCACGGGCTGGGGCGGTTGGAGATCGACTTCGACACCGAGTACCGGGCGGACGCCGACATTGCGGCGCTGGTGCGGGCGAAGTTGCCGAAGCTGAGAGCGTTCAAGTTCACCGGCGGGGCGCTGCGGCACGACACGCACAAGGAACTGTTCGCCGCCGACTGGTACGGCGGCCTACGGGTGCTGGAACTGGAGAGCGGACACCTGGAAGACCGCACCGTGATCGCACTGGGCAAATCTGCGGTCGCAGCGAACCTGCGGTCGCTCACGCTGGGGGCGATGGTCCGGTCGCCCAAAGCGCTCCTGGCAGTGGCACAGAACTTCCCGCAGTTGACCACCCTCGACTTCCCCGCCCGCGGCCTGTACTCGCGGGCCAGGGGGCCGGACGTGCGGGCGTTCCTGAAGGCCCTCGCGATGCCCGACCTGCGGCACCTGCGGTTGAGCCAGCAATGGGTGGCCGACGCCGGGGCGGTGGCCCTGGCGAAGAACTCGTCGCTCTCGCGTCTCACCCGTCTGACGCTCGACAGTACTCCCGTCGGGGACCGCGGGTTACAAGCGATCACCCACTCCCCGCACCTGCAACGGCTGGTTCACCTGGATCTCTCCTGGACCCTGGTGAAGGACGGCGCGGAGGTGCTGGCCGACCCCGCCGTGCTGCCGAACCTCGCCTTCTGCTGGCTGCCGCAAGAGGTGAGCGAGCGGGTGATGACGAAACTGCGAAAGGCCCGCGGGGACATCTTCCACGACTGGCACAAGTGAACCGG
>JANOET010000054.1:0-4065 GCA_031413415.1 Acidimicrobiaceae bacterium | reverse complement strand
CTCGGCGGCGCGCTGGATATCGAGATCGAGTGACGTGGTGACACGGAGCTCACCACGCGCCACGGCATGGGCACCAACGAGCTTCGGGAGTTGCTCGCGCACCCAGGCGACGAAGTGCGTCGCCTCGATGGCGAACGGCGTGGGGTTCAGGGCGAACGTCTCACTAGGGGCGGCTTCGGCGCCGACACCGCTGAGATAGCCGGCGTCGACCATTCGGCCGAGCACGACCGCCTGGCGCTCGCGAGCGGCATCGAACTGGGTGAAGGGATCGTAGTCGGACGGCGACTGGAGGAGCCCGGCGAGCAGCGCCGATTCGGCGAGGTCGAGTTGGCGCGCGCTCTTGGCGAAGTACGTGTGCGATGCCGCCTCGACGCCATACGCCAGGTTGCCGAAGTAGACGCGATTCAGGTAGCGCTCGAGGATCTCGTCCTTCGTTCTGACCTTCTCGAGCATCGTGGCGTAGTGCGCCTGCAACGCCTTGTACCGTCCGTCGCGCGGCAGGCCCGCCAGGAAGTCGTTCTTGACGACCTGTTGGGTGATGGTGCTGGCGCCCTGGGTGGGTCCTTCAGTGGCGAAGTTCGACAACAGCGCACGGAAGAAGCCGCGCAGGTTCACACCCTTGTGTTCGTAGTAGCCGGTGTCCTCGACGGCCAGCAGCGCATCGATGACCGGCGGTGGCACCTGCGACAGTTTGATGGGCTGGCTGTTCTCGCGTTCGAAGACGGCGATGACGTTGTTGGCGACGTCGTAGACCAACGTGCGCTGAGACAGCGGCTGGAACTCGGGCAGTTCGACCGCCGACTCCTCGTGCGCATTGGCCACACCCCAGATGCGCGGCGCAACGCCAAGCGTGACGCCCGTCAGCAAGAGGGCGCCGGCCGCGACCGTCGCGACGAATCTGAGGGGCCAGGCCAGTCGATCCACTTCGCAGGTCACGCTAGTTGCGTCACGCGGTCGGGGTGCATCACCTCCTACCATTCGCCCATGACCGACAGCCCCCGACCCTTCCGTTTCGGCATTCAGGCCTCCACCGGCGCCGACCGCGCGGCCTGGGTGTCGCTCGCCCAGCGTGCCGAGACCCACGGCTACAGCACGCTGACGATGCCCGACCACTTCGGCGATCAGCTCGCTCCGGTACCCGCCATGCAGTCCGCGCTCGACGCCACCACGCAGTTGCGCATCTGTGCGCTGGTGTTCGACAACGACTACAAGCACCCCGCGGTGCTCGCCAAGGAACTCGCCACGATGGACGTGCTCAGCGACGGCCGCGTCGAGATCGGCCTCGGCGCCGGCTGGATGATCAGCGATTACGAGCAGCTGGGCATCCCGTACGACACGCCGGGCGTGCGCATCGACCGCTTCGTGGAAGGTCTCCACATCATCCGCGAGTGCCTCAGCCCCGGCGCCTTCTCGTTCGAGGGCAGCCACTACACGATCACCGGGTACGACGGTCTGCCCAAGCCGGTGCAGTCACGCATGCCCGTGCTCATCGGCGGCGGCGGCAAGCGCGTCCTCGGCATCGCCGCGCGCGAGGCCGACATCGTCGGCATCAATCCCAGCATGCACACCGGTGTCGTCGACGCCGAGACGTTCGGCCACATGTCGGCCGAGTCGGTCGACGAGAAGGTCGCCATCGTGCGCGCCGCGGCCGGCGACCGCCTCGCCGAGATCGAGATGAACATCCGTGCATTTCTCGTGAACGTCACCGACGACGGCGCTGGCGGCCGCGAGCGGCTGGCAGGGGCGCTGGGCGTACCCACGACGATGCTCGAGACGTCGCCCTTCTCGCTCATCGGTTCGCCGGCCGAGCTAACGGAGCGCCTCATCGAGCGACGCGAGCGGTGGGGCTTCTCGTACGTCATCGTCGGTCAGGGGGACGTCGACAAGTTCGCACCGGTCGTCGCCGCGTTGGCGGGCCAGTGACCGCACGCGTGGCACTGCAGGGCGCGGGCATGATCGCCATGGCACACGCCGCGGCGACCAAGTTCCTCGGCCACGAACTCGTCGCGGTGGCCTCGCGTACACCCGAGCGAGCCGAGAAGTTGGCGGCCGTGTTCGGCGGTGCCGTGGTCACCTACGGCGATCTGCCCGCCGGCGCCGACATCGTCGTCGTCGCCACCCCGCCGCAATGCCACGCCGACGACGCGATCCGACTGCTCGAGGCCGGCGCAGCGGTGCTGCTCGAGAAGCCGTTGTGCCGAACGCTGGAGGAGGCCGACGATCTCGTGGCGGCGGCCGCGCGACACGGCGGGCGCCTGTTGTACGCCGAGAACCTCGCCTACGCACCGATCATCCAACGGACGATCTCACTTGCGAACCAGGTGGGCACACCGACCCACCTGGAGGTGCGGACGCTGCAGGGTCTGCCCGACTGGGGCGCCTTCACCACCGATGAGTGGGGTGGCGGGGCGCTGTTCGACCTGGGCGTGCACCCGGTGGCCATCGCGATGCTCCTCGCCAACGTCGCCGGCGAGGGGCGGGTGGTGGCCGTGACGGCCGAACTGCGCGGCGGCGACGGCCACGGTAGCGACGAGCACGCCGACGTCACCCTGCACTTCCGTTCCGGCTTCACTGCGCACGTCGTGTCCAGTTGGCAGTTCGGACCCGACCAGGTGTGGGACGTCCAGCTCGCTGGTGACCAGGGCGTCGTGCGCGCTGAACTCGCGCCCAGCGTGCGGCTCGAGTTCAACGGCGACGAGGTGGCGCTTCCGGCCACCACGGCGGCCGTGCCGTTGCTCGAGCAGTACGGGTACACGGCACAGCTACGCGCCCTCGTCGACGACGTGAGCGCGCAGCGTGAGCCGTTGATGAGTGCGACCTTCGGTCGCGACGTGCTGCAGGTGGTGATGGCCGGTTACCAGTCCGCAGGACTGGGTGGCGGCCGGGTGTCGCTGCCCTTCGAGGGACGACGTGACCGCACGCCCCTGCAACTGTGGCGGGGTGCCTGAGCCGAACGATCGGCCGGACACGCGACGCCTGGAGTCAGACGACGCGGACCTTGAGCGCCTCGTCGCCCTTCTTGCCTGCCCCGATCTCGAACTCGACGGTCTGGCCCTCCTCGAGCGAGCGATAGCCGGAGCCGTCGATGTTCGAGAAGTGCACGAACACGTCGCTTCCGCCTTCCCGGGAGATGAAGCCGAAGCCCTTCTGGGCGTTGAAGAACTTCACGGTGCCGATGGTCATTGCCGTCTCCACTTTCTTCGCCAACCTCGTGCGGGCGTTGGCGAAAAGCTACCCCACCGGCGCCTGGATCGCAGGCGGTCCCGCCTCGGTCAGTACGTTCGACCCTGGCCACGCAGACCCCCGCTGGCGAACACTGAAACCATGTTCACATCGATGAGTCATGCCGTCGCTGCGATCCGCTCCGTGGACACCCTTGCGGTGCCGTTGGGGCCAGGAGTACCCGGCGGTTTCCTGCATGCGCTCGGTGAGCGCGACGACTTCGAGCAGCTCGAGGTGTTCGGCGCGTTGCTGCCCGATCTATACCAGCTGTTCCTCCGTTCCGGAGTCCATTACCGCAGCGGGTTCTTCGGCCCGGCCGAGCGCTTCCTGCGCGATGCCGGCGCGGCCGTCGACTTCGTCCCGGCCGACTTCCGACGCTTCGAACCCGTGTTGCATCACCTCAAGCCACGGGTGGTGGCGACGTCGGCGGCGATGCCGGTCGACGGGTGGGTGAGCCTCAGTGTGCACGCCGGCGCGTTCGTCGACGCACTGCGCGCCGCGGGGGCCGACCCCGAGCGACTCCTGGTGGTGGAGTGCAGTCCCAAGTTCCCACGCACGTTCGGCATGGAACCCAAGTTCACCCATCGGCTGCACGTCGACGAGATCGACCTGCTGCTCGAGAGCGACCGAGCACCGCTGAACCTGGCCGACGCCCCGCCCACCGACGAAGAAAAGGCGATCGCCGAGCACGCGATGCAGTTCTTTGCCGATGGTTGCACCGTGCAGACCGGCATCGGCGGTATTCCCAGCCAGGTCGCCAAGCTGCTCGCCGAGGGCCATCTCGGCGACTTCGGCGTGCATTCCGAGATGTTCACGACCGGCCTGATGCACCTGCATCAATCG
>JANOET010000053.1:0-5156 GCA_031413415.1 Acidimicrobiaceae bacterium | reverse complement strand
GGGCGTGGACGTTGCCCGACGCACGATTCGTCGTGGTGGTCAACCTCGGCGGCGATCGCGCCGACGGCCTGCTGCGCGCCCCGTGGGCCGACCTCGACGGCGAGGTGACCCTCGTCGACCGATTGACGGGCGAGCAGTTCGACCGTTCGGGCGCCGATTGGACCGAACACGGCCTGTACGTCGCGCTTCCACCCGATGGCGTGCACCTGTTCGACGTGCGGCTCTGACCGTGACGGGGATGACCGTCGGTCAACTCGCCGCGTGCGCTGTCATTCGCTCTTCGGGTGGAAGTCGCGGAACGCGTCCGTGAGCGCTTGCCGCGTCGCTACGTCGGGTGGCTCTGGCTGCACTCGGCCGAGCGTGTCGATCGTTCGGCGAGCCTGCTCGACGTAGGCCGTGCAGTCCTCACATGCGGCCAAGTGCCGCTCGAACACCCGACGATCGTCGGCGGACATCGCACCCTCGAGATACTCGGTGACGAGCTCGACGACGTCGCGACACACCATTCGGTCCCGGCGGTGCCGGAACCGCTGGAGGAGATCGTCGAACAGTGCCACGAGGCCATTCTGGCGCAGATCGAGCGTGGCGCTCCCGTTCGACGTAGTTGACGGCACTTCGATGTAGTCCTCGATGCCGTCGTTTCGTTACACGGGTCGGCGTCCGCGGGGATCGGTTGTACTCTCGCCCACCTGGTGGCCGATCCCCCGAACCCCGACGACGACGAGTTGGTTCGCCGACTCCGTGCTGGCGACGCGCTCGCATTCGAGATGCTCGTCGACCGCTACCACGCCGGCCTTCTGCGCGTCGCACGGACGTACGTGCGCACCCGCGAGGCCGCCGAGGACGTCGTCCAGGACACCTTCCTCGGCATCGTCAAGGGCATCGAGACGTTCGAGGGTCGGTCGTCCGTGAAGACCTGGATGTTCCGAATCTTGGTCAACCGAGCGCAGACGCGCGGGGCGCGCGATGGGCGCTCGACACCCTTCTCGTCACTCTCCGACGACGGCTCGCCCACCGTGGACCCCGACCGGTTCGAGAAGTCCGGGCGCTGGGCCGGCACGTGGACGACGCCACCGTCGCACGACACCATGCCCGAGGCACAATCGCTGGCCGACGAACTGGGCTCGCGGCTGCGGGCAGCGATCGATGCGCTCCCCGACGCCCAGCGCGCCGTGATCGAGCTGCGCGACGTGCAGGGTCTGCCATCGATCGAGGTGTGCGAACTGCTCGACCTCAGCGAGGTCAACCAGCGGGTGCTCCTCCATCGCGCACGAGCGCGGGTGAGGACCCTGCTGGAGGACTACGTCACCGACGAACGCCGACATTGAGTGCAACGAAACACCCGAGCGAGAGACGACACAGAGATGAACCACTCCACACCCACCGCCGACGACATCCGCGCCACCCGCGCCGCTCTGCGCCAGGTCGCCATCCATGTCGTCGCCCGAGCTCGATCGCAAGCGACCGGACGCTTTTCGTTGCGCGTCACCCCGGGCGGATTCGGCACGCCTGAGTTCGGCGCGGCACTTCGTCGGGTCCGCATCAGCGGCACGACGATGCTCGTCGAGGAAGATGCCGCAGGGACGCCGTCGTCGGTCGCCATCGAGCTCGATGGGGCAACGCTCGCGGACCTCGCGGCGATTGCCAACGTCGACCTGTCGGCCGCCCTGGACGTCGGCCACGACACCCCGCCGGTGGGCGACGTGCACGCCCCGCTCACCGTCGACCGCGCTGCCGCACGGCATCTCGCAGCTTGGCTCGACCGGTCGGCACGGGCGTTGGACCGATTGGTGGCCGAGCAGCCGACTCCCGCCGGCCCCACCATGGCTCGTCTGTGGCCGGAGCACTTCGACGTGGCGCTCGACCTCGCAGCTGGAGGAACACGAGCGAACGTCGGCGGCTCGGCCGGTGACGACTTCCACGACGAGCCGTATCTCTACGTCAGTCCTTGGACCGAAGAGCGCCCCGGAGGGGGCGACTACTGGAACGCTCCGTTCGGCGCCGTGCTCGCCGCCAGCCGCGTGCCCCACGTCGACGCGGCACTCGCGTTCTTCTCCGAGGGGCTACGGCGGCTGGCGGCGTGACCGAGACGGTCAGACGATCGCGATGATCGGGCAGTTGACGACCACGTCGTTCGCCGCCCAGGGCGCACCACCGGGACCCGTGACCTTGCCGGCCTCGGCGAAATCCTCGACGTCGGCGAACCGCGTCACCCGCTGCGCGTCGGCCGCGTCGGCCCACACGCTCAGATGGACGTCCCACAGCGGGCTGTACCGACCCTGACCGGGGGCCCAGGCCAACACGTTGAGCGGAGCGCCCTCACCGAGCAGCGCCGAGTTCACACCCTGACGCTGCGGGTTGTCGACGCCGGTCGGTCCGTTCAGGAACGCGGCGAGCGACGCCCGCGCCGACTTCGTGCTGTCGTCGCCGGCCGACGGTGCCTTCGCCAGACGAGGCGTGAACGTGGACCCTTCCAGCGCAGCGACAGCAGAATCGGATGCATCGGTCGAGAGGTACAGCACCGAGTCGTCGCGGGCGAACCCCGCGGAGAGCGCCAGGGTCACCCGGCGGGACTGGAGGTCCACCGACACGACCTTGTCGTGCCACCCGGTCGCATTGCCGATCTGCGGCGCGTTCAGCACGGTGCCGCCCTTCAACCGCACGATGGGGCTGTACTTCGCGTCACCGACCGATCCGGGCGACGCGACCACCGGCGGGAAGCCGGTGCCGGGTGAGCCTTGCACGGCGAGTGTCGGCGTGAAGTCGACGCCGCCCTCGAAGTGCAGCACGCCGTTGGCGATCGACCCTCGCTGGGCACCATCGCCCGAGTTGGTGAGCTTGTTCACGACCACCACGCCCCACCGATCACCGGCGGCGGAGTTGGAGGCCTCGATGACGACGTACCAGGTCGGCGCGCCGTCGGGGCCGGTTCCCTGGTGGAGGGGAAGGGTCACGTTGCCGTCGGCGACGCGCGCGCTGCGCGAGAACACCTTCGAGCCCTCGGCGCTGGCGCCGGTGGCGAGGACGGGCGCGATGGCCAGCCCGGAGAGCAGGCCGAGCGCGAGCACTCGGCGGATGGATGAACGCATGAGGGAGGTCCTTTCGGGGCGTCACGGTCGAGCCGTGTTCGCAGGTTGCTGTCCTCGCTCTGCGTGAGCCGTTACAGAGTTTCTTTCCTTTACGGATCACGACCGCGGGTTTACGGTCAGCGGATGAGAGCACTGCAGCTCGACCACGACACCGCGGTCACGTCGTACCGCTGGCTCCGCTTGGCGCTCGTCATCCTGGTGTTGTCGCTCGGTGTGTCGCTGCTCATCGAGCGGTGGCAGGCCGGGTGTTGGAGCACGTCGATCAGCGCGTCGTTCTACACCCCGGTGAAGTCGGTGTTCGTCGGAGGGTTGGTCGCGATCGGCGTGTGCCTCGTGGCGATCCGCGGTCGCACCGACTGGGAGGACAACCTCCTCAACATCGCCGGCATGCTCGCACCGATCGTCGCGTTCGTGCCGACGTCGCCGCCCGGCACCGTCTGCTCGTCGGTGCCGTACACGGTGCAGGACCCCGAGCCGTTCATCAACAACAACGTGCTCTCACTCGCCATCGGCGGGATGCTCGCGATGGGCGTCGCCTACTTCAGCGCCCGCCGCAACGGCGCCACCGCCGTGCGCATCACGCGCACGAATCAACTCGGGTTCGGCATCGCCCTGGCATTGATCATCGCCGGACTCGCCTGGTACGCGATCGACCGACCGACCTTCATCGAGTTCGCTCACGGCTACGCCGCACTCGCGCTGTTCATCGCGATCGGCGTCGTGGTGTGGATCAACCGGCGGATCGCACGACCGCGGTTCGGCCGCCTGTACGGCATGATCGCCGCGTTCATGCTGGTGAGCGCAGTGATCGTCCTCGTCGCGAACGCGATCGTCGACCAGTGGGACCACATGACGCTGTTCATCGAGGCGCTCGAGATCGGGGCGTTCGCCGTGTTCTGGACGCTGCAGACCGTCGAGCACTGGGGCTCGGGCGTGGCCCCCACGCCGATGAACGCGGCTGCTTTCGGTCAACTCGCGGACTGAACACGCCGATAGCTCTGCCATGCATCAGGAGCGGAACCTGTCCACGGGCCTTCGGGCGCGCATCTTCGGCTCCCGCGCCGACGACGCACTTGGGCCCAAGGGCGACCAGAAGGTGGGCAAGGAGCTCTCCAAGCTGCCCCACGGATGGCGGGTGCTGCACTCGATGCACATGGACGAGACGGGCTCCGACATCGACCATCTCGTCATCGGTCCACCCGGCGTGGTGGCCGTGAGCACCCATCACCACCCCAAGGGCAAGGTCACCGTGTACGACCGCACGCTGTACGTGAACGGTCACGCGGCGAACGACCACGTGTGGACGTCCGAACGCAGCGCCAAGCGCGCGGCGGTGACACTCAGCTCGGCGTGCGGATTCGACGTACCCGCCCAGGGCGCGATCGTGTTCGTCGACATCGCCGAGTTCACCGAGAAGGGCCGACCGTTCGGCGTCACCGTCACCACCCGACAGCGGCTGCTCGACTGGATGACCGCACTCCCGGCGCACCTGCACGAACGCCAGGTCGACCACATCTGGCTCGAGGCCCGCCGGCCCGAGGTGTGGCTGCCGACCTGAGGTCGTCCGCGCGTCGTGACGCGATCGCGCTGACGATCGTTCCGTGAGCGACGATTCCCGTCCGCAAGGTGAACACCGACTTCGAAGGCCGCCCGCTCGCCCTCTGTGTCCATGATCGCTGAGACAGGTTCTGGTGGAGGTGGTCATGGTGAAGCAGCGGGTGACGACGGGGATCCGTACGGGTCAGACTGAAAGCCGTGAGATACCTCGTCCGGCATTGCGAGCACCGAAGGTCGTGGAAGGCAAACGAGTCATCCGGCGGATCTTCACCGCCGACTACAAGCTGTCCGTGCTGGCCGAGTACGACCGTTGCTCCGAGCCCGGTGAACGCGGTGCGCTGTTGCGCCGCGAAGGCCTGTACTCGTCGCTCATCACCGACTGGCGGCGACAGCACCGACAGGGGACACTCAAAGTGACCGAAGGCCGCACTTCCGAAGGCGGGCGAGGAATGCCATCCGCGTCCGAGGTCGCTCGGCTACGCGCCGAGAACGAACGCTTGAAGATCCGCC
>JANOET010000052.1:0-1976 GCA_031413415.1 Acidimicrobiaceae bacterium | reverse complement strand
TGGGGCAATTCGGTGGACTCACCGGTGACCGCGACCACCGGTCGATTCGCTGCGGCCTCGAGCTCTTCGCGCAAACGGGTGACACCCGGCTTGACCACGGCCATCGCACTGGAACCGCACGCAAGGCAGACGAGTGGGCGTTCGGCGGCGCATCGTCCACAGACCAGCAACCCGCGATCGTCCTGCCCCACCGCAGCGCCGCACCGCTCGCATCGCTGCAGAATGCGGCACGAACGACACGCCAACAGTCGGGCGCGGCCCGTGGTGTTGATGACGCACACGACCCGCCTGGCGGCGTCGCGCAGTTGGCGGATGAGCGACGAAGTGACGAGCGATCGCTTCCACGGTTCTTCGTCGGTGCGGTCGACGATCTCGACGAACGGCCATCCGTGCACGGCGTCGGCAGCGGACGGACGGGTGATGCGGTCGCCGGCCCATCGCACTGCGGTCATCGTCGGGCACGGAGAGACGAGGATGCAGGCTGCGTCGGCACGCCGGGCGCGCTCGATCGCGACATCGCGAGCGTGCCAGGTGGGCGTTCGCTCCTCCTGCAACGCGTCGTCGTGCTCGTCGAGCACCACGATGCTGCGCAGACCCGGGCAGGGGGCCCAGACCGCAGTGCGTGTTCCGACCACGACGTCGGCGCCGGCCGCGGCTTGTGCCCACTCGTCGGGGAGCAGCGCGACGCTCAGCCCGCTCCGCCGGAGTCTCGTTGCGATGGCACGGGTCGCGGCCGGCGTGGGGTGTACCACGAGGACCGGACCGTGTTGCGCCGCCATGACCACGATGGGCAACGGGTCCGTGAGCGGCGCGATCCGCCGGATCCCGGAGGCCAGGGGTTCGGTGTCGAGTGCAGCAACGGGGTCGACCGAGCGTCGTGGCGGAGGGAGGATCGCGACCATCTTGGACGGTTGCGCGGTGACCAGGAACGGACGCACGCGGGGTGCACCCCATCGGTCGGCTGCCCAGTGGGCCAGTTCGACCACGTCCGAAGGCGGTCCGACGGACGACACCTTGGCGATGGACACCAGCTTGTCGACCGGCAACGACGGGTCGGGATCGCCGAGTGCCACCACCCAACCGCCGACTCGACGGCCGTGCAGGGGCACACGGACCAACGTCCCGACCGCCACGCGGGCGCGTAGCGAGTCGGGGACGAGGTAGTCGAACTGCTTGTCGAGCCCGGTGACATCGGGGACGACCCGGGCCACCAGGGCGGGCCCTTCCCGGGCGAGGACGGTGTCGCCCGGCAGGGTCACACGCCGACGGCGTGCATGAAGGCCTCGAGCCGGCTGAGGTGCTCCCACGTGAAGTCGGGGAGCTCGCGGCCGAAGTGACCGTACGCAGCGGTCTGCTGGTAGATCGGGCGCTTCAGGTCCAGGTCGCGCACGATCGCGGCGGGACGGAGGTCGAAGATCTCGCGCACGGCGCCGACGATCTTGGCGTTCTCGACGGTCTCGGTCCCGAAGGTCTCGACGAGGATGCTCACCGGGTGCGCCATGCCGATGGCGTAGGCCACCTGCACTTCACAGCGCTGCGCGGCGCCGCTCGCGACGACGTGCTTGGCGACCCAGCGGGCAGCGTATGCGGCAGAACGGTCCACCTTGCTCGGATCCTTGCCACTGAACGCGCCGCCACCGTGGCGACCCATTCCACCGTAGGTGTCGACGATGATCTTGCGGCCGGTGAGACCGGTGTCGCCGTGCGGACCACCGATGACGAACTTGCCGGTCGGGTTGATGTGCACCTCGTAGCCATCGCCCGCGAACTGCTCGGGCACGACGGGAAGGATGACCTGCTCGATGAGATCGGGGCGGATGACCGTGTCGCGATCGATGCCGTCCTGGTGCTGGGTGCTGATCAGCACGTGCGAGATGCGCACCGGCTTGCCGTTCTCGTACTCGAGGGTCACCTGGGTCTTGCCATCGGGACGCAGGTAGGGCAGCACGCCGGCCTTGCGCACCTCGGTGAGTCGC
>JANOET010000051.1:0-21682 GCA_031413415.1 Acidimicrobiaceae bacterium | reverse complement strand
CGCATCTTCATGGGCGATGTCGGCGCACTTGGTCTCGGTGCTGCGCTGGCGCTGCTCGCACTGACCACCAATACCCAGCTGTTGCTGCCGATCATCGTCGGACTGAACGTCATGGAGATCGGCTCGGTGGCATTGCAGATGATCGTGTTCAGGGCGTCGCGGCGTCGCCGCCGACTGTTCCGGCTGTCGCCGATCCACCACCACTTCGAGATGGTCGGCTGGCCCGAGACCACGGTGATCATCCGGTTCTGGCTGATCTCGGGCATCTTCGTGGTACTCGGCATCGCCATCTTCGTCGCCGACTTCACTCACCAGGTGGGCGGCTGACCCCGACTCGGCTGGCTCCAGTTCACGAACGTGTCATAGTCGCGGAATGAGCCGGAAACCTGCCTCCGACACCGTGGGCGGATGACCATGGCCGAACTGCGCACCAACGCCGGAATGTGGGACGAACTCGTCGACGAGCGCGGCAGCCCTCGCCCCGCCGCAACGGCGCTCGTCGAACAACTCGAATTGGTGGGGGCGGTCGAACTGCAGCAGCGGCAGGACCTGGCGGAACTCGACATCGTCGCCCTGGGCATCACGTTCACCGTCTACAGCGACGGGCGTGGCATCGACCGGGCGTGGCCGTTCGACATCGTGCCGCGGGTCATCGGCGTCGACGAGTGGCGGCGCACCGAGGACGGGTTGAAGCAGCGTCTCCGGGCGCTCAACATGTTCATCGACGACATCTACCACGACCAGCAGGTCGTCGCCGACGGTGTCTTCCCGATCGAACTGCTCGAGCACTCGGTCAACTTCCGTCCACAATGCCGCGGCGCCTCACCGAAGTTCGGCGTGTGGGCACACATCTGCGGCAGCGATCTCGTGCGCGATGCAGACGGCACGATGTACGTGCTGGAGGACAACCTGCGGGTGCCCTCGGGGGTCAGCTACATGCTCGAGAACCGGGCCATCTCGAAGCGGGCGTTCGCCGACCTGTTCGGGCAGCAGAGCATCCTGCCGGTCGACGGGTACACCGACGAGTTGAAGCGCATGCTCGCCTCGCTCGCCCCCGACGGCATCGACGACCCCACCGTGGTGGTGCTCACGCCGGGCATCTACAACAGTGCGTACTTCGAGCACTCGTTCCTCGCCCAACGCATGGGCGCCGCCTTGGTGGAAGGGGCCGACCTGGTGGTCGGCCACGACGACTGCGTGTACATGCGGACCATCAGCGGCCGCGAGCGAGTCCATGTCGTCTATCGCCGAATCGACGACATGTTCCTCGACCCCGAGTCGTTTCATCCCGACAGTGCGCTGGGCGTTCCCGGGCTGATGCGTGCCTGGCGGGCCGGCAACGTGGCCATTGCCAACGCGCCGGGCGCCGGCGTCGCCGACGACAAGGTGGTGTACGCCTGGGTCCCCGACCTGATCCGCTACTACCTGCGTGAAGAGCCGCTGTTGGCGAACGTGCCCACGTACCGCTGCCTCTACCCGGAGGAGCGGAAGTACGTCATCGACCACATCGACGAGCTCGTCATCAAGCCCGCGAACGAGAGCGGCGGCTACGGCCTGATCATCGGCGACCGGGCGACCCGGGCCGAGATCGACGAGGCCATCGCGAACATCGAAGCCGACCCCCGCAACTGGGTGGCCCAGCCCATCCTGTCGCTCAGCACGGTCCCGACGCTGTGCGATGGCGAACTCGAGCCACGCCATGTCGACCTGCGGCCGTTCATCCTCAGCGGTGCCGGCCAGTACGTGACTGCCGGAGGACTCACTCGCGTCGCGCTGCGTCGCGGCTCGCTCGTCGTGAACTCGTCGCAGGGCGGCGGCAGCAAGGACACCTGGATCGTGGAGGACTGATGCTGCTGTCGCGCGTGGCCGACCATCTGTACTGGGGCGCCCGGTACATGGAACGCGCCGACGACACGGCTCGGGTGGTCCGCACGTTCACGGAGGTGCTGCTCGATCTGCCGGTCGGTGTGGCATCCAGCTGGGAGCCGCTGCTTGCGGTGGCGGGCAGCCGTGAGCTGTTCGACGAGGGCCACGCGCGGACGAACGAGAGCGACATCGTCCGCTTCTTGGTGACCGACGAGTCGAACCCGGGCAGCGTCGTGTCCAGTGTGGCGAGTGCTCGTGAGAACCTGCGCACGACTCGTGAAGTGCTGCCGCGTGAGGCGTGGCATGCCGTCAACGACCTGTACCTGTACACGCAGCGTGACAGCGAGAGCGGAGTCGACCGCCGCACGCGAGCGCGGTTCCTCAGCCGTGTCATCGGCGAGAGCCAACGGCTCGACGGAGTCGTGTCGGGTGCGATGCACCGCGACGAGGCCTACGAACTGTGGCGTCTCGGCCAGATGGTGGAACGAGCCGACATGACGACCCGCGTGCTGGGCGTCCGGGCTGCAGCCCTGCTGGCCGGCCCCGACACCGTCGACGACTACGCCGAAGTGCAGTGGATGGGCGTGCTCCGCTCGCTCTCCGCCCTGCAGATGTACCAGCGCGCCACCCGCGGACCCATCGTCGGTGCGGGGGTCGTGTCGTTCCTGTTGTTCGACCGACAGTTTCCCCGCTCGGTCGCAGGCTGCCTCGAACGGGCCAGGTCCGCACTCCTGCGACTGCCGCGGCCCGACCGAACGATGCCGGCCGTCGACGCGCTCGACCGGTTGCTGGCCGATCTACCCGCCTCGGCCGACGACGGCAAGGCGCTCGATGCCGCGATGGACGATGTGCAGGCCGCGCTCGGCAACCTCAACGTCGCCGTGTACGACACGTTCGTCCGTGCTGCCGAGTGACGCATCGGACCCATGTGGACGAGATGCGACCGGGCATGATGTGGCGATGACCTCCGACGTGCTCCGCTACGTGCCGTCGCCCGGCCGGTACGACGAGGTCGTCGATGCGGATGGCACCACGCGGCCCACATGGCAGGCCGTGGCGAAGGCATTGGGTTCCTTCGACCCGGCGGTGCTGCTCGAACGGCAACGCCAGGCCGACCGGCTGCTCGATGCACAGGGCACCGGACACCTGGTCCACGAGATCTCGCTCGCCCCCGACCGCCACGGGGTGACGGCTGTCGCTCGCTCGGTGAGTCATCCGTGGCGGCTCGACCCCGTGCCGCTCGTCATCGAGGCCCCTGAGTTTCGCCGGTTGGCCGACGGCGCCACGCAACGGATGCGTGCGCTCGCGGCGCTGCTCGTGGATCTGCACGGCCCGCGGCGGCTCGTCACCGAGGGGGTGCTTCCCGCGCCGCTGCTGCACTCGATCGCGGGATATCGCCCGGTGAGCGAGCACGCGCCCGCAGGTCCATGGCTGGTGCACTACGCGCTCGACGTCGTGCGCGACGCGGCCGGCGTGTGGCACGTGGTGCAAGATCTCACCGATTCGCCCACCGGGCTCGGCTACTCGCTGTTGAACCGAACTGTGCTCGCTCGAGTCGTTCCCGACGGGCTGCGCACCCTTGGGGTGGCTGCGGTCAACGACCATGCCGACACGCTGCGCCGCGCACTCACGGCTGCAGCACCGGCGGGGCTGCGCAGTCCTCGGGCCGTCGTACTCACCGCCGGCCCGGCCGACCCGACGTATGTCGAACACAGCTATCTGGCCACCCGGCTCGGCCTGCACCTGGTCGAGGCCGCCGACGTGGTCATGCGTGCCGGTCGGTTGTGGCTTCGCGTGCTCGACGGACTCGAGCCCATCGACGTGGTGTACCGCCGTGTGCTCGACGCCCGTCTCGACCCGCTCGAGCCCGGCCACCTCGGTGGTGGCTCCGGTGTCCCGGGCATCGTGTGGGGTGCGACGGGCGGTCGGCTGACGCTCGCCAACGGGTACGGCGCCGGAGTGGCCGAAGCCCCCGAGCTCGCGCCGTACGTCGTCGAGGCGGCGCGTCATCTGCTCGGCGAGTTCCTGTCGTTGCCGCTGCTGCAGCCCGACGCGGCGCTGGGCTCGTCGCCGGTGTTCGTGGGTGACGACGCCGTGCCGTTCGCGCCGCGTCCGGTGGTCCTGCGCATGCAGCTCGCTCGTATCGGCGACGAGATCGTGGTCATGCCGGGCGGCGCGGGCCGTGTGCTCGCCGTCGGCGACGACCCCCGACGGCCGACGGCCCAGGTCGTCAAGGACGTGTGGGTGGTTGGCTCCGGTGTGCGCAGCCGGCCCGTGCCGGTCAATGCGCCGCCGCAGGTCGACTTCGGTGGCTCCGTACCCAAGCGCGTGGCCGACGCGCTGTACTGGCTCGGCCGTGCCGCCGAGCGTTCCGAGGTCGCCACGCGGGCCGTGCGAGTCGTGACGGCGCAGCTGTTGCAGGATCCCATGCTGTCCACGTTCGAAGACGGCGCCTGGGCCGTCGGCGTCGCGTCGTTGCTGCGGGCTGCGCAGGGTGTTCCCTCGGCGATCTCCGAGTACGAGGGGTCGTCGGCTGAACTCGTCAGCCGTGAACTCGCGGCCACGTGCACCTCGGCCGCCGGACAACTGGCCGCGCTCGTCCAGGAAGCCACATCGGTGCGCGAGTACCTCAGCACCACCACGGGGCGCGTGCTCGGCCGACTGGCGCGGGCGTACCCGCTGTTCGTCGGCGCGGCCACGCAGGCCGACGACCTCGACACGGTGCTCGTCGACCTGGCCGCGCTGAGCGGGCTGATGATGGAGAGCACCGTCCGCGGCCCGTCGTGGAGGTTCCTCGACCTCGGTCGGCGACTCGAGCGCGCACTCGGGGTGCTCGGCGCAGTGGAGGCGTCGATGGCGCTGCACCTGCCGCCGATGGCCCAGCAGCCCATCGCCGACGCGGTGCTCGGCGCGAACGAGAGCCTGGTCGCCTATCGCCGCCGGTATCGCAGCGAGGTGGACTTCCAGGCGGTGCTCGACCTGCTCCTGCGCGACGACGCGAACCCGCGCAGCCTCGCCTACCAACTCGACCGGCTGCGCGAACACGCCGCAGGACTCGGCTGGAGCGGCGGAGCAGCGCTCGTCGAACGCGCCAGTGTGAACTCGCTCGCGACGATCGACCGCGAAGTCGTCAACGGTCGCATCGTGTCACTCGACGCGTTCGTGCTCGGTGTCCGTGGACCGCTGCTCGAGCTCGCCGCGGCCATCGTGCAGCGATGGTTCGCCGACCCGGTGAACCCCACCCTGATGCGAGGTCACTGACGTGGCCCGCCGCTATCGCATCGTGCATCGAACCGAGTACCAGTACGGCCGCCCGATGGCCGACGGGTTCACTACCACGCATCTCGAGCCACGCGAGCGAGAGCACCAGCACATCGTGTCCGTCGAACTGGCCATCGACCCCGCGCCCGACGAGTTGGAACGCTCTCTCGACGCACTCGGCAACCCGGTCACCCGTTTCGCGGTGCACCGCCCGCACACTTCGCTCGTCGTCGAGAGCACGGTCGTCGTCGACGTCGGGCTGCAGCCCGTCCCGGCCGAGTCTCCGCCCTGGGAAGATGTCGCCCTGCTCGCGATGGCTGCTCGCGACGATCTCGCCAACGAACTGGGCCCGTACCTCGCCGCCACGTTCTCCACGCCGTTCCTGCCCGAATTGGCGTTGCTGACCGAGCACGAGTTCACGCCGGGCCGGCCCATCGCCGCCGCGGTCAGTGGCCTGTGTCAGCGGATGTTCGGCGCCTTTGCGTTCGATGCCGGCTTCTCCGACGTCACCACCCCCATCGCCGACGTGCTCGCGGCACGACGCGGGGTGTGTCAGGACTTCGCGCACGTGGCGTGCGCGGCGCTGCGCTCGCTCGGGCTGCCGGCCCGATACGTCAGCGGCTACATCGAGACGATGCCGTCGCCGGGCGAGGCGAAGCTGTTCGGGGTCGACGCGTCGCACGCGTGGTGCTCGGTGTGGGCCGGCGACCAGGGTTGGCTCGACTTCGACCCGACGAACGACCAGATGCCACCGATGAACCACATCACGGTGGGGTGGGGACGCGACTACGGTGACGTGGCGCCGGTTCGTGGTGTCGTCATCGGTCCGAGCGGTACGCAGACGTTGGCCGTGTCGGTCGACGTGGTGTCCGAAAACCGCCAGTAGGAGCACCGGCGGGGCGGCAGACTGGACCCGTGCTCCTCGACCACGACCAGTGCTACCGCATGATTCAGAGCCGCGACTCGCGGTTCGACGGCTGGTTCGTCACCGCGGTGCGCACCACCGGCATCTACTGCAGACCGTCGTGCCCGGCCATCACACCGAAGCGACCGAACGTCGAGTTCTTCCTCGCTGCGGCGACGGCCCAGGCGCACGGGTACCGGGCGTGCAAGCGGTGTCGGCCCGATGCGTCACCTGGGTCGCCCGAGTGGAATGCGCGGGCCGACGTCGTCGGTCGTGCGATGCGCCTGATCGCAGACGGCCTGGTGGACCGGGAAGGGGTCGGCGCACTCGCGAGTCGTCTCGGATACAGCGAACGGCAGGTGCACCGTCTGCTCGTCGCCGAGGTGGGCGCGGGTCCGCTCGCCCTCGCTCGGGCGCAGCGCGCGCAGACCGCGCGCATCCTCATCGAGACCACGGCGCTCCCGATCACCGAGGTCGCGTTCGCCAGCGGGTTCCAGAGCGTTCGACAGTTCAACGACACTGTTCGCAACGTGTACGCCGCCTCGCCGTCGGCGCTCCGGACGGCGAAGACGCCGACCGATGCGGGCGGCCCGCTCACGGTTCGCCTGGCCTGTCGCGAGCCGTTCGATCGCGCTGCGATGTTCGACTTTCTGGCCGCTCGGGCCGTGCCCGGCACCGAGAGCATCGACGCCGACGTGTACCGCAGGTCGCTGCGTCTCTCGGGCGGCAATGGGGTCGTCTCGATCTCCGTCACAGGAGAGGTCGTCTCGTGTTCACTCGTGCTCGACGACGTGGCCGACGTGCAGGCCGCCGTGCAACGAGCACGTCGACTGCTCGACCTCGATGCAGACCCTGCGCAGATCTCGGATCGGCTCGGCGCCGACCCGCTGCTGGCCCCGCTCGTGGCCGCGCGTCCCGGGCTGCGTGCCCCGGCTCATCCCGATGGCACCGAACTGCTCGTACGTGCCGTGCTGGGCCAGCAGGTCAGCGTCGCCGGTGCGCGCACGTTGGCGTCGCGTCTCGTCGCCGCCCACGGCGAACCGCTCGTCAACCCTGTCGGTGGGGTGACCCACGTGTTTCCGGCGGCGGCGACGATCGCAGGCCTTTCCCCCGAGGACTTCGCCATGCCGAGGGCACGAGGAGCAGCGCTGATCGAAGCGTGCGCGCACGTGGCCGACGGCCGCATCGTGCTCGACGCCGGAAGCGATCGTGAAGCCACTGGCGCCGCATTGCAGTCGTTGCGCGGGATCGGACCGTGGACTGCCGGGTACGTGACGATGCGCGCACTCGGCGATCCCGACGTGTTCCTGCCGACCGACATCGGTGTCCGCAACGCGTTGCGGGGGCTCGGTGTCGATGGATCGCCGAGAGCGGCGGCGGCGTTGGCCGAGCGGTGGCGGCCCTGGCGCTCGTACGCACTGCACCACCTCTGGGCGAACTCGTGAAGGAGACGACGATGGAATCACTGAGCAGGACCACCATGCCCAGCCCGGTGGGCGAACTGACGCTCATTGCCAGCGCGAGCGGCCTTCGGGCCGTGCTCTGGGAGGCGGAACGGGACGGACGGGTGGCGGTCGGTGACACGAGCGGCGGTGGAGTTGCCGCCGAACGCATCCTCGCCGACGCCGTGCGCCAGCTGCGCGAGTACTTCGACGGGGCACGCACCGAGTTCGATGTGGCGCTCGATCCCGTCGGCACCGAATTCCAGCAGCAGGCCTGGCAGGTGTTGCGCACCATCCCGTTCGGCGCCACCATCTCGTACGGCGAGCAGGCGGCCCGGCTGGGTGACCGGAACAAGTCGCGTGCCGTGGGTGCCGCGAACGGCAGGAACCCGATCAGCATCATCGTGCCATGCCACCGTGTGGTCGGCAGCACGGGGAAGCTCACCGGCTTCGCCGCCGGGGTGGACACCAAGGCGTGGTTGCTCCGCCACGAGCGAGCCTCACACGATCAGGGGCGTCTCGTCCTGGACTGAGAGCGCGGGGTCGGCGAGGATCAGCGCGGATCAGTTCGCCGTCAGGCGCGGTTGGCGGCCTTCAGCTGCTGCTCGCGTCGAGCGCGCGCCTCGGCCTGCTTCTTCTCCTTGGCCGCTTTGCGCTTGACCTTCAGGTCGGCATCGGCCTGGGGTGCGGGCAGCAGCGCGACCTCGAGGGCCTCGGCCGGCGGCAGTTTCAGGGTGTCGTCGTGTTTCAGCACGCGCGTGAGCATGGCCGACGCAGCGGCTTCGCCCGCCACGGAACTGGCGAGCATGAGGCGCACGGTGCCCACGCCGAACGCTTCGATGAGCGTGGGAGTGGCCTCGAGCAGCTGGGGCTCGGTGGGGTTGTCGGAGTGGTCGCCGAGCAGTTCGATGCACTTGGCCAGGCACGCGTCGCCGAGCACGGTGGCGATCTGCTCGAGCGCCCCCGTCATCCGGCCGCGACCGGCGGCGGCGCGCATGGCCAGCGTGCGGGCCGCGGGATCTTCGAATCCACCCTCCTTCGCGCCGCAGATCGAGTCGATCGCGTCGCGATGGTCGTCGGGCAACGAGGCGACGAGCGTCTCGAGTTCGTCGTCGGTCAGGGAGGAGAAGGCACGGTCGAGTAACGACAGTCCCTGGAGGCGGTTCTTGAGCTGGCTCATCGGGCTACGAGGCTACCTGGGCCGGGCCGAACTCGGGTTCCGAGCGCCGTCGAGTCGTTCGGACCGCCGGTGTCGCCGCACCATCACGTCCGGCGTACGCTCGCGGACATGTCGCTGGAGTTCACCGAGGACGAGCTGCTGCTCGACCATCCCCATCTCGCACCCCATTTGGTCGCCGGCGCCCTCATGCACGGCGGGTTCCGACCCGACGGCACCTACCAGCCGCCGCGCGCGCTCGTACGTGAGCCGGCCCTCGGCGCCTGGCAGAACGCACTCGTCGAGCGCGGTGGCGCGCCCCTGGCGGCCGACGCGTCGCTGCTCGGCGGAGCGCGACTGCCGACGGTCGAGCAGTCGCGGGTGCTGCTGCGTCACGGCCTCGACGAGACGTTCTGGAACACGCTCACCATCACCGGCAAGATCGAGGCGCGCGGTCGGTTGCTGGCCGAGATCGCGTTCCCCGAACTGCAGCCACACATCGTCGACGACATCTCCGAGATGGCCATCGGGCACCTCGGCAAAGGGCTGTTGAAGGCGCACGGGTTCGACGAGGGCGGTGTTCCCGGCATCGGAGCGCACGACGCGATGTGGTTCGCGGCGCGCGATCTGGCGTTCGGTGCCGGTTCCTACCCCGATGTCGATCCGCCCGAGAACATCGCGCGGCCCGAGGTCGGCACGCGTTTCATGCCCGAGTTGCCGCCCGAGATCGAAGGGATGTTGTCGTTGCTGATGAACCTGTTGGTCATCGAGTTTCGCGCCGAGATCGGTTTCGCGGCCACCCAGGAACTGCTGCGCAGTCCCGACCTCTTCGTCGATCGGCGCGCCGAGGCCGAGGAGGCTGCCGAGATCGTCGAACGCATCCGTGCCGACGAAGACATCCATGTGCGGTCGCTGCGCCTGTACCTCGGCGAGTGCGCGTCGGTCGTGTTCCGTACGGTCGACGGCGGAGAGGTACGCGGCAGCGAGCTCATCGACCGGTTCTGGGGTGGCCTCGTTCGCTGGGCGACGGTCGATCAGCCGACGCTCGTGGCCGAGCAGCAGCGCAGCGTGTTGCGCCAGCGGGTCCTCGCCCACGCTCACGGCGCCCAGATCTGGGACGAGTTCGAGGCAGCGGCCTGAGTCAGCCCTCGTCGGGCTCGCCCGACGTGACCACGACGGGATGCTCCTTGGTGATGGGTAGGTCGTCGCGGGTGAGGGAGATCTGTTCGGCAGGCGCTGACCGCAGCACGTCGCGCACGTAGCTCTCGATCGTCTCCGTCATCCCCACGTCGCCACCCGCTCGCTCGCTGATGAACCAGCGATGCTCGAGCACCTGGTGGTAGAGCTCGGCCGGTTCCAACTTGGCGATCAGGTCTCGCGGAATGGCGGCGATGGTGGGTTCGAAACGATCGTCGAGCCAACGGGCTGCGGCCATGGACTGGGTCACCTTCTTTCCGGTGCGCTGCTCGAGCACTGCGCCGTACCGGCTGATGTCGTTGAGCAACCGGCGAGCTTGGTTCTCCTCGGCGTGCAGCCCGGTGAGCGAGCGCAGCCGCTGTTGATGGAAGCCGTGCTCGACCACGCGCGGCACCAGACGCACGTGGGTGCCGCCGCTGGTGCTGACGAGTTCGAGTTCTGCCGCGTCGAAGCCGAGGTCGTGAAGGCGACGCAGCCGCTGGTCGACGCGAAATGTCTCCATCGCGTTGAATTCGTCGACACCCGTGAGCTCGGCCCAGAGCGCGTCGTAGGCCTGCTCGATGGCGACGGCGGTCTCGACCGGATCGATGCCGTCGGCGAGCAGACCACCCATCTGCAGGTCGAGCAGGTCGCCGGCGACGTTCTCGGTCGCGATCTGCAGGTCGAGCCGACGTTGGCCGTCGGTGAGCGAGGCGTGCCGCTCGCCGGTCTCGACATCGATGATGTACGCCGACAGCGCATTCGCGTCGCGACGGAACAACGTGTTGCTGAGCGAGCAGTCGCCCCAGTAGAAGCCGCTGAGATGCAGACGGACGAGCAGACCCGCCAGGGCGTCGAGCACCCGTTCACCGAGCGAAGGAATCTTCAGACCGCGGCCCGAGAGCAGCACGCGGTAGGGGAGCGAGTAGTCGAGGTGTCGGGTGATGAGCAACCCGTCCGCTTCGTCGTCGCGACCGGTGACCACACCCACGACCTCGGCGGTGGGCAGCCCGGCCTCGGACAGCTCGCGCAGTAGCCGCCACTCTCGCAACGCGAGCAGGTCGGGCAACTCCTTGACGACGTAGGCCAGCTCGGCGGTCTCGATCATGCGGACCTGATGACGGTGCAGGCCCATGACTCGCTGCATCCCGTCGATGTTCCACGATTCGAGCGCATCCGCCAGAGGCCAGTTGACCACACTGGAGTGTTCGGCGGGCTGAGCGAGCTGCAACCTCACGTTGGCGAGTGTGTCACGCCGCTACTGGTGCGTCGGACCAGGGTCAGTGGCATGCGGCGATGGCCCGACCGACCGTTGCCGCCGAGCATCTCGAGCAGCATCCGGGCGCCCGTACGGCCGATGTCGCGCACGGGCTGGTGGACGGTGGTGAGCCCCACGGCTTCGGCCACGGGGTGGCCGTCGAAGCCGACGACGGCAAGGTGTTCGCCTGGCTGCAGTCCGCGCTCGCGGAGTGCCTGCAGGGCGCCGAACCCCATCTCGTCGCTCATCGCGAACACCCCGCTCGGCGGGTCGACCAGGTCGAGCAGCTGATGCATCGCGCGGCGCCCGCCGTCGATGGTGAACTCGCCGTCGACCACGCGATGGGGCGGCAGCACGACGCCGTGCTCGGCGAGTCGCCCGTGGAAACCGGCCGAGCGGTCGTTCGGAACATCATGCTCGTTCTCGGCGTACGACCGTCCGCCGATGACCCCGATGCGCCGGTGCCCGAGGTCGAGCAGGTGTTGCGCCGCGAGCGCAGCGCCTGCGACGTTGTCGACCGAGACCGAGTCGACAGCGTCGAGCGCTTCGCCGAGCACCACCACCGGCACGCCGATCTGGGCCAGTTGCTCGGCGCCGGATTCGCGGCACATCACGTCGACCAGGATGATGCCGTCGACGCGCTGCCGGAATCGGGTCTCGCCGGCCAACATGCGATCGCGCGCCGCCGGATCGGACGTCGCGATGAGCAGGTCGTACCCGCACTCGGCGCAGACCTCTTCCACACCGGCGGCGACCTCGCTCGTGTACCAGCTGGTGAGCACGGGGGCAAGCAGGCCGACTGTGCTGGTGGCACCTGAGGCGAGCCGCGAGGCGTTCGGGTTGGCGACGTAGCGCAGGCGGATGGCGGCGTCGATGACGCGCTGCCTCGTGGCTTCGGCGACGTACGGGTGATGGTTGAGGGCTCGACTCACGGTCGCGGTGGACACCCCGGCCGCCTTCGCCACGTCGTCGATCGTGGCAGGACCGGTCGCCGCTGGTTCGATCACGCGGGGACCAGTTCGCGGAGAAAACCGACGAGAAACGTGGCCGGTTCCACACCGCGTCGGATCGGCACGACCAGTTGCTGCTGCTCGCTCTTGTACAGGGCATCGCGGCTGAGCCGACGCAGGCGCAACTCCTCGCTGGTCTTCAGATCGATCGGGCCGAGTCGGGCCTGGTTGCCGGTGATCTGCACGTCCTTCAGTCGCAATCGATGGCACTCGGCGCGCAGCGCGCCGACCGTGAGCAACGACTCGGCTGCCGGGGGAACGGGCCCATATCGGTCCTCCCACTCGACACGGATGTCGTCGACCTCGGCCGCCGACGTGACGGCGGCGAGTCGGCGGTAGGCCTCGAGTCGCAGCTCCTCCTTGGGTACGTAGTCGGCCGGGAGGAACGCGTCGGTGGGCACGTCGAGCTTCACCTCGGCGGGCTCCTTCACCGGTTCGCCCTTCATCTCGGCGACGGCTTCGTTCACCATCTGGCAGTAGAGGTCGTAGCCGACCGCTGCGATGTGGCCGCTCTGCGATTCTCCGAGCAGGTTGCCCGCGCCGCGGATCTCGAGGTCGCGCATCGCGATCTTGAAGCCGCTGCCCAGTTCGGTGGCCTCGCCGATGGTCCGCAGCCGCTCGTAGGCCTCGTCGCTGAGCCGTGCCTCGGGCGGATGGAACAGGTAGGCGTACGCACGCGAGCCGCTGCGGCCGACGCGACCACGAAGCTGGTGCATCTGGCCGAGGCCCAACAGGTCGGCGCGCTCGACCACCAGCGTGTTCACGGTGGGCATGTCGATGCCGCTCTCGATGATGGTGGTGCACACCAGCACGTCGAAGCGGCCCTCCCAGAAGTCGACGACCACCTGCTCGAGCGACCCCTCGTCCATCCTCCCGTGGGCGACGGCGATGCGCGCCTCGGGCACCAGTTCGCGCAGTCGTCCGGCTGCCATGTCGATGGACTGCACCCGGTTGTGCACCCAGAACACCTGGCCCTCGCGGAGCAGCTCACGACGGATCGCCTCGACGGCGACTCGCTCGTCGTAGCCTCCGACGAACGTGAGGATGGGCTGTCGATCGGCGGGCGGTGTCTGCAGTAGCGACAGGTCGCGGATGCCGACCAGGCTCATCTCGAGCGTGCGCGGAATGGGGGTCGCGGAGAGCGTGAGCACGTCGACGTTGTGCCGCAGCTTCTTCATGGACTCCTTGGCCTGCACACCGAATCGCTGTTCCTCGTCGACGACGAGCAGGCCGAGGTCCTTGAACACCACCCCGTCCTGGAGCAGGCGGTGGGTGCCGATGACACAGTCGACCTCGCCGGTCTTCAGCCCTTCGATGACCTTCTTCGCCTCCTTCGCGGTGAGGAAGCGACTGAGTACCTCGACGCGAATGGGGTAGCCGGCGAAGCGGTCGGCGAACGTGTTGCCGTGCTGGGTGGCGAGCAGCGTGGTGGGGGCGAGCACGGCGACCTGCTTGCCGTCCTGGATGGCCTTGAACGCGGCGCGGATGGCGACCTCGGTCTTCCCGAACCCGACGTCGCCGCAGATCAGCCGGTCCATCGGCACAGTGCTCTCCATGTCGCGCTTGATGTCGTCGATGGCCGTGCGCTGGTCGGGCGTCTCGACGTACGGGAAGGCCTGCTCCATCTCGTGCTGCCACGGCGTGTCCATCCCGAACGGGTGGCCGGGCGAGTTCACGCGCTTCTGGTAGAGCACCACCAGTTCCTGCGCGATCTCGCGGACTGCGCTGCGCACTCGCGACTTGTTCTTGGCGAAGTCGGCGCCACCCAACCGGTTGAGCACCGGCGTCTCGCCGCCCACGTACTGCCGCAGGGTGTCGATCTGGTCGCTCGGCACGTACAGCTTGTCGCCACCCTTGTAGGCGAGCAACAGGTAGTCGCGCTCGACGCCGCCGATGGTGCGCTTGACCATGCCCTCGTACTTGCCGACGCCATGCTGGTGGTGCACGACGTAGTTGCCGGGCTTGAGGTCCTCGAACAGGCCGGTGCCCTGGCGTTTTCGCGGCCGAGCCTGACGATGCGCTCGGCGACGACCGGTGAGGTCGGCCTCGGCGATGACGGCGACCTTCGCCGCTGGGACGTTGCAGCCGCGGTGCAGCGGCGCGACGACGATGTAGCCGCCGGGAGTGGTGAGGTCGTGGTCGGGCCCAACCATCGCGAAGTCGAGTCCGCGATCGAGCAGCAGGCTGGCGAGGCGTTGCGCGGAACCGGTGCCGTCGGCCGCGACGACCACGCGGAAACCGTCGACGAGCAGGTCGCGCAGCCGGTTGGCGAGACCCTCGCCGTCGCCGACCACCGGCCCCCAGCCGCTGGCGCTGACCATCGGCGAGTCGGGTGTCTCGGGAGCGCTGCTGATCGTCCACACCGCCTGTCCTGCGGAGAGCAGGCGGTCGGTCTCGGCATGGAGGCGGGGGAACGCCAACTCGGGATCGCGTCCCCAGGTTCCGGCGAGCGCCTTGGCAAGGTCGTCCTCCTCGGCCAACAGATCGTTCGCCCGGTCGCGCATGCGACGCGGTTCGACGAGCAACACCTTCGCCGTTGCGGGGAGCACGTCGGTGAGCAGTCGTTGGTCGTCCATCAGCCACGGCAGCCAGCTCTCCATGCCGTCGAACAGGGCGCCTTCGCTGAGCCGCTCCCACTGCTCGCGACCCCAGGGCTCGCGACCGACGAGTGTGGCGGCGCGGGCGCGCACTGCCTCGCTGGGGATCAGCTCGCGAGCGGGGAAGATGCGAACCTCGTCGAGGTCGTGGGTGCTGCGTTGGTCGTTGACCCCGAACTCGGTGAGCCGATCGACCTCGTCACCCCACAGGTCGATGCGAATGGGTGCATCGGCGGTGCTCGGGAAGATGTCGACGATCGCGCCGCGCTGAGCAACCTCGCCGCGGTGCTCCACCAGCGCCTCGCGGCGGTAACCGTGGTGGACCAGAGTGGCCACCAGCTGGTCCGGGTCGAGGATCGCCCCCTTGTGCACTTCGATCGGATCGATGCGGTCGGCCTCAGGACCGAGGTGCTGCAGCAGGGCCCGGACACCGGCGACGACGATGCGAGGTGCACGGTCGCGGTCGCGTAGCCGCCACAACACCTCGAGACGGCGGCCCATCGTTTCGACGCTCGGGCTGACCCGCTCGAACGGCAACGTCTCCCACGCCGGAAACAGCACGACGTCGCCATCGGGCATGTACTGCACGAGGTCGTCGTACAGCTGGCCGGCGTCGGTGCCGGTGGGGCAGGCCACCACCAGCGGCCGGCGATCGCTGAGCTGCGCCAGCGCCGCGATGCTGATGGCGCGGGCGGCTTCGGGCACGGCGACGAACCCACTCTCGGACCCGATGGCCTGCGTGAGAGCGGGCTCGTTGCGGAGCAGGCGGGGCAGCGAGGAGAGCGACATCCGACCGGTCAGGGTAGCGGTGTGCTGGCAACGAGCGCCGACGAGGTGCCAGCATGAGCGAGTGCGCAAGAACGTGTGGGTCCTCGGTGTGGCGATGGTCGGGCTGGCAGCCTGCAGCAGCGACGGTGGCAGCGCAGCCGTCACGTCCATCGCCGACACGATCTCGCCCACGAGCGCGGCCCCCGGCCCCACCACGACGTTCGCATCGGTCGACGTCACGGGCCGTTGCGAGGTGGGCGAGTGGGTGTCGACATCGCTCGACGCGCCGAGTCAGGCCGCCATCGGCGACATCACTCCGGTCGGCGGCGGCGACGGCATGAACATCTCGTTCGGCGACGACAATCGGTTCCAGATCGACTTCGGGCCGATGACCCCGGCGACGGCCACCTTCGCCAGCGGTGATCAGGAGGGAACGTTGAGCACCTCGTTCAAGGGTGTCGGCGCCGGCGGATGGACACTGGCGGACGACGGGTTGCCGGTCGCTGTGTTCGAGAACTTCAACACGGTCACCGCGGTCGTCACGCTCACACTCGGTGTCACGGTGCCGCCGGTCTTCGAAGAGACACTGCAGCAGTTGAACGACAACCGCATGCTCGATGGCGAGGTGGCCGGTGGGTTCACCGTCACGTCGTGTGGCGACGACGAACTGACGATGGCGTCGCCGTTCCCCGGTGGCGACATCACGATCACCGCCATTCGAAAGGGCTGAGTGCCCGAATCGATGGCCGAACAGATGGATGGCGACGGTCGGCTGCTCGACCCGCTCGTGCGCCGGTGGACGGCGTTCGGAACGGCGGCTGCGGTGACGCTGTTCTGGCTGCTCGGAACGCTGGGCCGTCCGACCCGCCTCTTCGCCAACCCTGCGGCGCTGACGGCGAACTTCTACGACCTCCAGGCGGCCGCGCTGTTGCACGGGCACCTGTCGGTCCCGGCGGGTTCCCTCTTCGCCGAGGAGTTCCACACACCGCGCGGGTCGATGATGTACTTCGGGGTCTTCCCTGCGCTGATCCGAATCCCGGTCCGACTGTTGGTGAACGGCCTCGACGGCCGGCTCACCCTGCTGAGTTGCCTCGTCGCGGTGGCACTGTTGTCGGTCTCTTGGGCGAGGATTGTGCGTCGGGCCGAGCGGCGGGTGCTTTGCCCAACGGACCGCGCGGCGAGCCACCGCTGGTACGCCGTCGTCGCTGTGGCTCCCGTGCTTTTCAGCCCCGTGCTCTTCCTCGCGTCGCGATCGACGGTCTACCACGAGAACCTGATGTGGGGCGTTGCAGGAACGATCTGGGGTGTCGACCTCGCCCAGCAGTGGTGGTGGTCGCGGCGTCGTCGCGATGCGGTGCTGGCCGCGCTGGCCGCGGCGGTCGCGATCAACTCTCGACCGACCGTCGGGCTTGCGCCGCTGCTCTTCCTCGGCACGTGCGTGGCGTTGCTGGCCTGGCGACGCGAACTGCGTACCGCGATGCACGGCGCCGCCGCGATCGCCGTGGCGGCGGGCACCTACATGGCGGTGAACTTCGCCAGGTTCGGTCAGTGGTGGGGTGCACCGCACCAGCTCCAGGAGTCCTACCGGTACAGCGCCCTCGAACAGGCCGCCGCTCGAGCGACGGGCAACTCGCTCTTCTCGCTGCGGTTCCTGGTCAACAACGCGGTGCGTTACCTGGCCCCGTGGCCCGGATCGATGCGGCCATCGCGGTTGTTCCCGTTCGTGGAGTTCGGATCGCCGGCGCCGTCCGTGCTGTCGGCGCCGATGAACGTGCAGTACACCGGATCCCTGCCCGCTGCCGCTCCGGTGGTGATGGCGATCGCCGTCATCGGCCTGTTCTGGATCGTGCGGACGCCGAGTTCGATCTGGCGCATTGCAGCGGCGTCGACCGGCGCGGCCGCGTTGACGACGTTGGGATTTTGGTCGAGCTGGCACCGCTATCTCGTCGACTTCGTGCCCGTGTTGCTCGTGTGTGCTGCGCCGGGATGGTGGTGTGCGCACCGCTGGGCGTCGACGGCCGGCGCGCCGCGACGGTCGGCCATCTTGGTCCTGGCCGCGTCCGTCGCGATCGTGGGGTCGTTCGGGCAAGCCGGCCTGGCGCTGTGGGGAAGGCACTTCACCTACATCCCCGACGCGGCCGAACAGGCTGCGTTCGTGCGGTTTCGCTACGACCTCGACGCCTCCGTCTTCGACAGTCGGCCGCCCGAACTGGAGTACATCGCGGCAGTCGACCCCTTCGAGCCGTTGCCCGCTCCACAGCTCGGGCACGTGCTCATCGTCGGCGAGTGTGCCGGGGTGTACGTCGTCAACTTCGGGTGGTAACCGATGGTCCTTCCTTCGGGCGGCGGGCACCGGGCTGTGATCGGTCCGAAGTCGGATCGAATGACCGCGCTGACGACGGCGCCGAGCACTGTGCTGCGAGGCCGTGGCTGGCTGCTCCGGTCGCGGCCGATCCCTGATCCGAAGCTTCTCGGTCTGTACTACGTCAACCGTTTCGGTCGGGAAGTCGGCGTCGGCGTTGCCAGCATCGAGGACGGTCCACCCGTGCTCGACGTGGTCGCTGATCCGATCACCGGAACGTTTCGAGTCACCCAGGACGGAAGGACCGTGATCGCGCTCGCGCACGTCATGGCCGGTGGCATGATCGTGGCCGACGATTGGGATGTCTTCGTCGTCGACGATCCGTGGTGCGACTCGGTACGTGAGCGAGTGGACCCGGCACGTTGACCACGAACGACGGCGACAGCCGCCTGATCGACCCTCTGGTTCGTCGTTGGACAGCGATCGGGACCGCGCTGGCAGTCGGCGCGTTCTGGATGCTCGGGACCTTGGGTCGTCCGTGGCGGCTGTGGGCCGATCCGAGCGTCCTCACGAGCAACTTCTTCGACATCCAGGCTCACAGCCTGCTCAACGGGAGGCTGTCGGTCCCGGCTGGCAGCCTTCTGATCGAGGAGTTCGTGACCCCGCACGGCTCATACATGTACTTCGGGATCCTTCCCGCACTGCTCCGCGTGCCGGTGCATCTGGTCGTCGGTGGGCTCGACGGGCGCCTGACCCTGACGAGTTGCCTCCTCGCAGCCGCCGTGGTGTGCGTGGGCACGGCCCGTCTGGCCCGTCGGGCGCAACGGCAGTTCGGCCTTGCCGCCGGCGACGCTGCCGTCTCGCCTCGCTGGTACGTCGTGATCGCGGCGGCTCCGGTGCTCTTCAGCCCGTTCCTGTTCCTGGCCTCGCGGTCGCAGGTCTACAACGAGGCGATCGCCTGGGGCGTGGCCGGCGCAGTGTGGGGAATCGATGCGGTGCTGCAGTGGTGGTATCTGCGCCAGCGCAGGTTCGCCGTCGTCGCGGCGCTCGTGGCGATCGTCGCCATCAGTGCTCGCCCGTCGGTGGGTCTGGTGCCGACACTCATGCTGGTCGTCTTCGCACTGGTGCTCGCCTGGCGACGGTGCTGGACGCAGGCGGCGCTGTCGGGTGTCATGGGTGCCGCCGCAATCATGGCGTACTCGACCGTGAACTACGCGAGGTTCCGCCAGCTGTGGGGTGCGCCGGGCGAACTGCAGAAGTCCTTCGGGGTGCTCGCCGAGCAACAGGCCGCTGTGGCGCTCACTGGGGGTTCGCTGTTCGACGTCCGGTTCATGCCCACCACGATCTCCACGTACTTCTCGCCGTCGCTGCACTCGATCCGACTCACCCGGCTGTTCCCGTTCGTCGCCCCCGGAGCGGCGCCGTCGGCCCGGTCGTACGCGCCCATGCAACTGACGCCGAGCGGCTCCATTCCGATCGCTGCTCCTGTGCTCGCCGCGCTGGCGATCGTCGGTGTCGTGTGGGTGGTGCGGCGGGGCGACACGGCGTGGAGGGTCGCCGCAGGGACGGCGTTCGTGGCCGCGTTCTCGACGCTCGGCTTCTGGGCGGTGTGGCACCGATACCTGGTGGACTTCGTGCCGCTGATCGTCGTCCTGGCGGTTCCGGGCTGCTGGGTCGTGGTTCGCGCCGCCCGAGGCTGGCCACGGTGGGGTCGAGCAGCCCTGGGGGTCGCAGCGGTGACGATGCTCGCGCTGGGAGCCGCTGGTCAGGTCGGGCTGTCGCTGTGGACTCGGTTCTTCTCGTACGGGGTGAACCCGCAGGAGTTCGTCGCGGTGACGCAATTCCGGTACGCGCTCGACGACGCACTCTTCGGTGGAGCGCCGCCCGACGTGGTGCGCGTTCCGGCTTGGCAGCGTTCGGATCGCCTGCCGCGCGCAGCGTTCGGGCATCTGCTGATCGCTGGCGACTGCGATGCGTTGTACTTCGGCGCGTTCGGCTGGGAGGAAGTCGAACGACGATCGGGTGGTGACCGGCGGGTCGTGGTCAGCGCGACCCGGGCCGAACTGAATTCGGTGCGGTCGCAGCCGAGGATCGTCGTCGACGGCGACGGATGGAGGCTCTGGACCCGGCCGACGAACGACGCCGCGGTCGCCGAGCTCGTGTACTCGGGGCCGGGCGGCGTCGAGACCGTCGGAACGGTCGAGGTCGGCGCCGGCGGTGTGGTGCTCGACGTCGTCGCCGACCCGTTCCTGAGCGTGGTCGACGTGTCGCAGGATCGACGATCCGTGCTCACGATCCATCACGCCGTCGCGGGTGGCATGACCGCATCGCCCGGCTGGGCTGTGTGGTACGGAACTGCACCGATCTGCGACGAGCTGCTGGCGCGAATGCCATGACGCGCTCGCCAAAGCCGGCTACAGGCCGTTGAATTGGGCCATGGCAGCATCGGCGCCGTCGGCGACGATGGCCTCCACCGCGTCCGCAGCGCGCTGGATGGCGATGTCGAGCAGCTCGCGTTCCGCCTTGGGGATTCGGCTCAGCACATGGTCGGCGCCACGCTCCTTGGAGGGTGGTTTGCCGATACCGATACGGACCCGCACGTAGTCCTGGGTATGCAGGTGCTGGGTGATGCTGCGCAGGCCGTTGTTGCCGGCCAACCCACCCCCGACCTTGATGCGCACGGTACCCGGCGGTAGATCGAGTTCGTCGTGAACGACGACGAGCTGCTGCGGCTCGGTGAACTTGTGACGTCGCCACAGCGCCCCCACGGCTTCGCCGCTGAGGTTCATGTACGTCGTCGGGAAGGCGAGCACCACCCGCTTGCCGGCGAGGCGCGTCTCGACCACCGCAGCCTTGTCGCGGCCTACTTTCAGCTTCTCGCCCAGCCGTTCGGCGAGGAGGCCGATCACCTCTTCGCCGACGTTGTGGCGCGTGCGCGTGTACTCGCGTCCGGGATTCCCCAGGCCGACGACGAGCGTGTCGATCACGCGTCAGTTCATTCGGCGGCGGCGTCGCCGCCCTCGGCGGCGGCTTCGTCCTCGACCTCGTCCGCGGCGTCGGCGACCGCGGCAGCGGTGATGAGGATGGTGACGACGGGCATGTCGGGGTCACCGGTGGCGGTGACACCCTTGGGCATCGGGACGTCGGCCAGACGGATGATGTCGTGCGGCTGCATGTCGGTGATGTCGATGACGAACTCGTCGGGGATGTTGGCCGGGGTGCAGCTGACCTCGATGTGGTCGACCGACGGGTCGACCAGACCACCCTCGGCGACGACGGCCTTGGCCTCGCCCTCGAGGCGCAGCGGGATGCTGACCGTGAGTTCCTCGTTCATGTTCACCGTGAGGAAGTCGATGTGGCTCACCGTGCGCTTGATCGGGTGGCGCTGCAGGTCCTTGATGACGGTCGGGTACGTGGTGCCCTCGACCTCGAGCGACAACACGGTGTTCACACCGGCGGCGCCGCTGAGCGCGAGCCGCAGTTCGCGGCGCTCGACCGAGATGCTGATCGGGTCCATGCCCAGGCCGTAGACGACGGCGGGGATGTGCCCCTCGGCGCGCATGCGACGGGCGGCGGCCGAACCGGAAGCGGTGCGGGACTGGGCGGCGAGCTTGGTGGACATGACGAACCCTCGATCAAGGCGTGAAAACGACGACGTGGCAGCCTACCGGCGCCGGGTCGCCGGGCAAACCGGTCACGCTTGGTTCTCGCCGCCGAAGATCTCGCTGACGCTGGAGTCGTCGAACACCGCGTTCAGGGCGTCGGCGATGAGTGGTGCGATGGACAGGACCTGGATCTTGTCGATCTGCTTCTCGGGCGGCATTGGCAGGGTGTTGGTGAGCACGACCCTCGAGATGACGGAGTTCTTCAGCCGGTCGATGGCCGGGTCGCTGAGCACGGCATGGGTGGCCATGGCCCACACTTCGGTGGCGCCGCGGGCCA
>JANOET010000050.1:0-16947 GCA_031413415.1 Acidimicrobiaceae bacterium | reverse complement strand
GCCAGCCAGGAGGGCGGCCCGTTCGGCGTCATGCACGAGATGATGTTCTTCAACGGCATCTTCGAGACGCCCGACCAGGCCATCGGCCGCATCGACGACATTGGCGGGCCGCACAGCCACACCAACTACCCATGGGGTTGGGCGCAGTGCGGCAACACACCATTCAAGTGGTACAAGCAGAACACCCACGAAGGTGGGGTGCACGTGCCGATGATCCTGCACTGGCCGCGCGGCCTTGCCGACGCGCCGGGCGGAACCCGCGACCAGTTCGTGTTCGTCAGCGACATCGCCCCCACGCTGTACGAACTCATTGGCGTGTCGGCTCCCGACGTGTTTCGCGGGGTGCCGCAGGAGCCCGTCAGCGGGCACTCGTTCGCCGCCGCACTGCGCGACCCGATGGCGCCGGCGACCAACGTGTTGCAGTACTTCGAGAACGGTGGCAGCCGCGCACTCGTCGCCGGCGAATGGAAGGCGGTGTGCCGACACGAGAAGGGCGCCGACTTCGAGACAGAACCGTGGGAGTTGTATCGCATCGCCGTCGACCCGTCCGAATGCAACGACCTGGCGGTGGCCGAACCCGACACGCTCCGCGAGCTCATCGACCTGTGGTGGTCCGAGGCCGAACGACATGGTGTGCTGCCGCTCGACGACCGCGGCGTCGAGCTGTTCGGCACCCGCTTTCGAGACCGTTCCCCACACCCCGCCAACCGCCGCTACGTCTACCGTCCACCCATGTCGCCGCTGCCCGGGCAGGCGTCGGCGTCGCTCGGCGGGCGAAGCTTCGACATGACGGCCCGGGTCACCCGCGCCGCCGGCGATGAGGGGGTGCTCTACGCCACCGGCACCGAGAACTCGGGCCTGTCGCTGTTCGTACAGGGCGAACGGTTGGTCTTCGACTACAACGCGTTCGACGCCCACACCATCGTGGAGAGCGACATCGAGGTGCCGGTCGGCGCGTCCGAGCTGACGTTGCGAGTACGCCGCACCGGTGGCCGCATCGGCACTGCGGCCATCGAGATCGACGGCACGCCGTGTGGTGCTGCCGACCTGCCGCTGTTCATGCTGATGATGTCGTCGGTGGGCCCCAGTGTGGGCTACGACCACGGCTCACCCGTGACCACCCGCTACCGGGCGCCGTACCCCTTCACCGGCACGCTCCACGAGGTGGTCATCCAGGCGAGCCCCGAGAAGTTCGCCGACACCACAGCGGCCGAGCACGCCACCGAGATGGGCCGCCAGTGAGCCGCGAGATCCTCGCCGACGACATCCCGGTCGCGTACACGCCCACCGGCGGGTACGGCACCACCATGCCGCCTCCGGTGCTCGCCGAGTGCACCGAGCCCGTGCCGCAGGGGACGCCGTCGATGTCCGGGGTGTGGCGCATCGTCGAGGTGCAGGTCGGCGGCGAGACACAGCCCGATCATCCGGCGATGGGGCAGGTGCAGCGCATCGAGCAGTGCGGAGACCGGGTCGTCATCACGTCCGGCGGTGTCGTGCACGACATGCGCTGCGACGGCACCGAGGAGCACGGCGTGCACGATGTCGCGGCGATCGACACGACAACGGCCATCACCGTCGTGGCGAGCTTCGAACAGGGCATCCATGTGCTGCGGCCGGTCGGCATTCCCATCGAGGTCACCCGACGGCTGGACGGCGACGAGCTCGTGTGGGACTACCCGGGGTTCGTCGCCCGACTGCGCAAGGTCGAACCGAACGACGAACTGCACGCCGCAGCGGCCACCGGCGACGAGCGTCGGGCCCGAGCCGCGCTCGAGGCGCGAGCCGAGCTCGAGGCCCGCGACCACCGGAACCGCACCCCGCTACTGGTGGCGTCGGCGCACGACCACGTCGGCGTCGCACAGTTGCTCGTCGACTCCGGCGCCGACCCGAACGCGATGGACGACCGCCACGACACTCCATGGCTGGTCACCGGTGTCACGGGCAGCGTCGCGATGCTCGAGGTGCTGCTTCCCGCCGGAGCCGACCTCACCATCCGCAACCGATACGGCGGCGTCTCCGTCATCCCTGCGAGCGAACGCGGGCACATCGAGTACGTCCGCCGCGTGGTGCAGACCGGCATCGACGTCGACCACCTCAACGACATCCACTGGACGGCACTCCTGGAAGCCGTTCTTCTCGGTGACGGCAGCGAGACCTACGCGGAGATCATCCGCATCCTGCTGGCCGCCGGCGCCAATCCTCAGGTTGCCGACCGCGACGGAGCCACTGCGCTGGAACACGCCGAACGTCTCGGCCACACCCGTCTCGTCGAAGCGTTGAGAGGAGCATCGTGAAGGTCACTCTGTTGGGAACGGGCAGCCCGCTCCCCGATCCACGCCGCGCCGGTCCGTCCACCTTGGTGCGGTCGGCCGGCGCGTGTCTGCTGATCGACTGCGGCCGCGGTGTGCTGATGCGCCTCACCGGGTCCGGCGTGCTGCCGCCGATGCTGAGCGCCGTGCTCGTCACCCATCTGCACAGTGACCACATCACCGACCTCAACGACGTGATCACGACGCACTGGATCATGTCGCCGGAGGGCACACCCCTGCGCATCTACGGTCCGCCGCGCCTGGGCGAGGTCGTCGATGCCATCCTGGCGTCGCTGGCACCGGACCTGCAGTACCGCCTCGATCACCACGCCGACCTCACGTGGACGCCGAACGTGGAGGTCGTCGAGGTGGCCCCCGGCGACGTCTTCACGGTCGGCTCGGCCACCATCACGGTCGGTGCGACCGATCACCGCCCGGTCGAGCCCACGGTCGCGTTCAGGGTCGATGACGACGGCAAGAGCGTCGTCCTCGGCGGCGACGGTGTGCCGTGCGCAGGTCTCGACGCGCTGTGCCTCGGCGCCGATGCGTACGTGCAGACGGTCATCCGCGACGACCTCGTCCGCATGGTGCCGAACGCTCGGCTGCAGGACATCCTCGACTACCACTCCACCGTCGAGCAGTCCGCCGAGACCGCCACCCGCGCCGGGGTGCGCACGCTCGTCCTCACCCACTACGTGCCCTCGATGCAGCCCGGCCAGGAGGACGAGTGGCGGGCGCGTGCCGCCGCCCACTTCTCGGGCCAGATCGTCCTCGGCGACGACCTCACCGCCGTCGACCTCTGAGCCCAACCGCGCGAACCCTTATGTTCGCGCTGTTGTGGTGAGGGCCACTCGGGTGAGGGTGGTGAAGCTGCAGATGTACAGGTCGCGGTCGAATCCGGGTGCGGGGAACACGACCGACTGCACGGGGCTCCCGGTGTCGGCACGGGCGAGTTCGTCGCCGGTCTCGATGTCGAGCACCACCACCTGATCCGCACCGCGGGTCGCATCGTGATCGAACATGACCAGCTCGCCGGTGTCGGGGAACTGCAAGGGGTGCGCCGCATGATTCAGGTCGCGACGCCACAGCGGTGTCGTGACACCGCGGTCATCGAACCGGAACGCGGCCACCACACCGTTGCCGCTGTCGTAACCGACAGCGATGCGCCGATCGGCGTCGATTGCGGGGGGGTTGGCAATGAGCCCGCCGGGCAGACCGCAAATCTCGGTGAGCGACACCGCACCATCATCGAGGCCGACGCGGACGAGGTGCAGCGGCGCGGCGTTCGCACCGACACCACGGAACGTGCCTGCGTACCGGTCGCTCCCCGCTCCGTTGTCGAGGAACCATGCCGCACCCGCGGCGATGACAGCGTCCCATCCATACGACTGCCCGTCGATGGTGCGGTAGCGCGGCCGGAACGAACCGTCGAGGGTCAAGCACGTGCCGTCCCAACGAACACGGATGAGTGAGGTGTCGCCGACCACGTACACGTCGTCACCGTCGGCGCTGAGACGGGCGATCGACGGCTCGGGCAACGAACACGTCGCCACGATGTCGAGGGAGCCGGGTGCGAGCACCAGCAACTCGGAGACACCGAGATCGTCACCGTCCGGGTGACCGGGGCGGGCGCCGGCGAAGTCCTTCATGGCGAGATGCCCGTCGGGCAGCACCACGAAGCTGTTGTACGGACGTCGACGCGGCAAGGTGGCCGAAGCGAGCAGATCGAGCGAAGACGACAACCGGTGCGCGTGGTTGCCGAACACGACGTACAGCGAACCGTCTGCATGAGCGGCGATGCCCCCAGGCCACGTGGGACCACCGGGCAGGTCGGACGAACGACGAAGGGTTTCGAGCGTCTCGGGATGGATCTGCTCGACCCACGACACCGCATCCTCACCGCCGGTGTGGCACAACAGGTACACCTCACCGGGGTCGCGCAGCACCACCATGGTGGACACCAACGCCAACCGCGACACGACGTCCAGTCGCTCGCCGGCGCGCACACCGAGCCCCGCGCTGCCATGCGGCGCCTGCCGACGGGCCGGTCCGCCGTCCTCCGCCGGCCACGGACTGTCCCACATTGCACTCGTCGACGAGTCGTTCACGTCGGCACGCTACCGAGGGGGTGCGCCCGCTCGGGAGTGCACTGGCGATAGGGTTGTGAATGGCGGTGCCCCGAAATTCGGCGCCCGCGGTCGAGTGCTTTCTTTCCCGTCGAATCGACGTGTGGCTCAGCATCAGCGGCCACCTCTTCACGAAAGCAAGTAGATGACCATGTCTCCCCCCTCCTCCTCTGGGCGCGCGCGCCCGAACAATCGTCGTCGCCGACCGTCGGCCGGCGCCCCGGTGCAGCGCCCCGCTCGTGCCACCCGACCGGCCACCACCACACCGATCCGCGACACCCCGACGCGCGAGTCGCTCGGCACCGTCAGCACCCGCGAGGTCCCCACCGACGCCACCTTCGAGTCACTCGGTGTACCCGCTCCCATCGTGCGCATGCTGGCCGAGCGCGACGTCACCTCGCCGTTCCCCATCCAGGCCGCCACACTGCCCGACTCGCTCGCCGGACGCGACGTCCTCGGCCGTGGCCGCACCGGCAGTGGCAAGACCATCGCCTTCGCGATCCCGATCGTCACGGCGCTCGCTGCCTCGGCCAAGCCCCGCCAGTCGGGCAAGCCCCGTGGCCTCATCCTCGTACCCACCCGCGAGCTCGCGACCCAGGTCACCGAGTCCCTCGCCCCGCTGGCGAAGGCCATGGGCCTGAAGGTCACCACCGTGTTCGGTGGCGTCGGCCAGCAGCCGCAGGTCATGGCCCTTCGTCACGGCATCGACATCGTCGTCGCCTGCCCGGGTCGCCTCGAGGACCTCATCAAGCAGCGTCACTGTTCGCTCGCCAACGTCGAGATCACCGTCCTCGACGAGGCCGACCACATGGCCGACCTCGGCTTCCTGCCGGGCGTGAAGCGTCTCATGGACGCCACCCCCGCCTCCGGTCAGCGCCTGCTGTTCTCGGCGACGCTCGACAACGGCATCGACGTGCTGGTCAAGCGCTACCTGTCGGATCCGATCATCCACTCGGTCGACCCTGTGGTGGCGCCGATCAGCACCATGACACACCACGTGTTCGCCGTGTCGCTCGCCGACAAGCCCACCGTGGCTCGCGAGTTGGCGGCCGGCCACGAGCGCTCGCTGCTCTTCACCCGCACCAAGCACGGCGCGAAGAAGCTCGCCAAGCAGCTCACCATGGCAGGTATTCCGGCCGTCGAACTGCACGGCAACCTGTCGCAGAACGCCCGCGAACGCAATCTCGAGTCGTTCGCCGCCGGCACCACCAAGGTGCTCGTCGCCACCGACATCGCGGCACGTGGCATCCACGTCGACGACATCGCGCTGGTCGTGCACGTCGACCCGCCGGCCGAGCACAAGGCGTACCTCCACCGCAGTGGCCGTACCGCCCGCGCCGGGTCCGAGGGCGTCGTCGTGACGATCATGACCCCCGAGCAGGCCGGCGACGTGAAGTCGCTGGCACGGGCGGCGAAGATCGAGCCGATCATCACCCGCGTGGCGCCGGGCCACAGCATCATCGAGTCACTCGTGGGCCAGCCCGCCCCTCGCAAGGCCGTCAGCCATGCACCGTCGGCACAGCGCCGTCCGGTCAGCCCAGCTGCAGCTCCGCGAGGAGGCCGGCCTTCGCGTCCTCGAAGTCGTCGAAGCTGATCTGCTCGTCGTCGAATCGCTGGTGCAAGGCGGCGAGATCGGCCAGAACCTGGTCCTGAGGCCGTGACGGCACGGTCGGCGCATCGTCGTCGACCGTGTCGGTCTCGACGCCGTTCAGACGCTTCTCGCGCTTGATTGCCTGCTTTTCCTGGCGTGCCTTTTCACGGTCACGCTTGGCACGTCCGGCGCTGCTGGCCATGGCGTCCTCCTTCGACGAGGATCCGCCGTCGGGAGAATCCAGTGGACAACCCTACCGACCAGACGGGCTCAATGGCCGGCGCGCCTCGTCCGTCGTGTGCCAGACCGGTGGCCGGTACCGCCGATGACGAGGGCCGCGACGCCCCTCCCTAGAGTTCCTGCCGACGGCCGCACGGTGCCGCCGTCGACCGACCGGGAGCCATCATCATGACCACCTTTCCCGACCCGCAATCGCTGACCATCGAAGAGTGTGGCCAGGCCTTCCTCACGGGTGAGACCTTCACCAACGAGGACTTCTTCCACGGCGTCACGACTCGGCTGCGCAACGAAGCCCCGGTGCAGTGGGTCGAGCACGACCTGTTCAACCCGTTCTACGTGCTCACCAAGCACGCCGACATCCTCGACGTCGAGCTGCACCACAACGAGTTCCTGAACGCGCCTCGCGCCATCCTCGGCGACAAGTCGGCCGACGCCGAGCGCGAGATGCAGGGTCACCTGGTGAAATCGCTCGTCCAGATGGACGACCCCGAGCACCGCGATCACCGCAACCTCACCTCCGAGTGGTTCCTGCCGAAGAATCTGGCCAAGCTCGACGCTCGCCTGCAGGAACTCGCCGACCGGTCGGTGCAGCAGATGGTCGACGCCGACGGTGAGATCGACTTCGCCGCGCAGATCGCGATGCAATACCCGCTGTACGTCATCCTCGCCATCCTCGGCCTGCCCGAAGCCGACTACCCGCGAATGCTCAAGCTCACCCAGGAGCTGTTCGGTGCCGACGACCCCGACTTCAAACGCGACGAGGACGCCTATGCGGGCCTGCTGCAGACGGTGGCCGACTTCGTCGCCTACTTCGATGGCATCACCGCCGATCGCCAGGCGAACCCGACGGCCGACCTGTCGTCGGTCATCGCCAATGGCGTCGTCAACGGCGAACCCATTGGCCACAAGGAACAGCTGGGCTACTACATCATCGCCGCCACCGCCGGCCACGACACCACGTCGAACTCCATGTCCGGCGGCATGTACGCCCTGCTGCAGCACCCCGACCAACTGGCTCGTCTGCAGGCCGACCCGTCGCTGATGGCCACGGCGGTCGACGAGATGATTCGCTGGACCTCGCCGGTCAAGCACTTCATGCGCACCGCCACCGTCGACTACGACATCCGTGGCACCACCGTGAAGGCCGGCCAGGACGTCCTGCTCTCGTACTGGGCCGCCAACCGCGACGAAGAGGTCTTCGCCGACCCGTTCACGTTCGACGTCGGCCGCACGCCCAACAAGCACCTCGCGTTCGGTTTCGGCGTGCACTACTGCCTCGGTGCGATGCTCGCCCGCATGGAGATGAAGGCGCTGTTCAGCGCACTGCTGCCACGCATCAAGAACGTCGAACTCACCGGTGATCCGGCGCTCGTTCGAAGCACGTTCGTCAGCGGTCTGAAGACGCTGCCGATCCGCTACGAACTGGTCTGAGACCCAGCGTCGAACGTGTCGTCGAGGTCGGCGCCGCTGGCCTCGACCACCCAGTCCCACAGTTGTTCGCGCCGCTGAGGAGTGTCGCTCTTCTTCGTCGACGGCACCTTGTGCAACGACCGCTGCCGACGGTCGAGCCAGAACTTGCCCGAGGTGCCAAGCGGTTCACCGTCGTCGGCGGCCAGCCACACCAGCGTGTCGGCCCCCTGTTCGGGGCTGCGCAGCAGCGGGCCGACCACCTTGCGGAACGTGGGGAGCGACTCCTGCACACCCGGGGTGTCGGCCCAGCCGGGGTGCATCGAGTGGAACACGATGTCGCTGGCCGCCACTCGGGTCGCCCACATCTCGTTCAACGTCACCTGGGCGCGCTTGGCACGTGCGTACTGCTCGCTGCCCTTGTAGTCGTCGCCCATCTGCAGGTCGTCCACCCTCAGCGGCGACGCATACATGCCACCGGACGACATCGTGATGACCCGACCGGGCGCGTGCTGCCGAAGTCGGTCGAGCAGCAGCGAGGTGAGCAGGAACGGACCCACCACCTGGCTGGCGACGACGAGTTCGAGCCCGCTGGGCGCGGTGCGCCGGTCCGCGGTGAGCGCTCCGGCGTTGTGCACGAGGACGTCGAGGCGCTCGTGACGCTCGCCGATCTCGGCGGCGGCGTCGCGTACGGCGTCGAGGTCGCCCATGTCGGCGACCACCACGTCGAGCGAGTCGTTCCCGGTGCGCGCGGCGATGTCGTCCCGCACGCGTTGCGTCTTGGCGCGGTCGCGGCCGAGCAGGACCACCGTCGCACCGCAACGCGCCAGTTGCTCCGTGCCGACCAGTCCCAGCCCGGACGATGCACCCGTGACGACGACGACCCGTCCGTCGAGGTGATATCGGTCGAGCGCGGTCCAGTGGTCGAGTCGACGACGGGCGTTGTACCCGAGGCGTGTGAAGCTGGGGAACACGGGCAGTTCGAGTGCCCCGTCGACGACGTCGGCGAAACCCATCACTGCACCTCGGTACCGTCGAGCACCCGGCGCATTCCGGCCGCGGCACGATCGCCGATGCGGCCGAATGCGAGCGACAACGCCGGCCCCAACACCTTGAAGACACCCTTCAGCTGCAGGTCGGCGTCGTAGGTGACGATGGTGGCGTCGTCGGCCGTTTCGACCGTCACGCGATCGGTCGACACCAGCGTGGAGCTCTCGGCGACGACCAGCAGTTGGTGGGGCGCAACGTGCTCGCGGGTGACGTACCGCAGCGTCGTACCGGTCACGGTGACGTCGAACTCGGTGTCGGGGCCCCCGCCGTCGCCGACGATCTGCACGACCTTCTTCACGCCCGGGTCCCACTCGGCGAAATTGCGCAGATCGGCCATGTAGGCGAAGACCTCGTCGGCCGAACGCCGGGTTCGGACTTTCGTCACGTAACGGGCCATGGGACACCTCTTCGCCATCAGTGGAACGTCGATTCCGAGCGAAGCGTATGCCGTCAGACCGATGAACGCACCACGTGCAGCGTCGCCTCGAGGTGAGCGCGCAGCACTGCGGCAGCATCGTTGCCGCGCCCGTCGCTGGCGGCTTCGCGCAGGAGGGCATGCTCGGCGCGAGCGTCGCCCGCGCGCGCCGCTCCGCCGACCCGCACCGCCTGGAATCGCTGTGAATGCTCGAGCAACTGGGCGATCTGCGACACCATCCGCCGGTTCGGACATCTCGACACGAGCGCAAGGTGAAACCGCGTGTGCGCATCATGAAATGCACTCATCGAGCGATGCCGTGCCTCGAGCGAACGGTGGGCGACCGACACCTCGTCGGCGAACGAGTCGAGATCGCCGGCGCCGACCGCGGCGCTCACGGACTGCTCGATGGCGACCGGATCGAGCAGCAGCCGCATCTCGTAGATCTCGGCGGCCTGCGCGACGCTGACCGGAGCGACACGCGCACCTCGCTGGGGTTCGATGACCACCAGCCCCTCGCCGGCCAGACGCTGGAACGTCTCGCGCAACGGGGTCGCCGACACCCCCCACTGCTCGGCGAGCCGTTCGGCGTACAGCTTCTCGCCGGGAGCGAGCTCGCCGTGGACGATGGCGCGCCGCAACAACGAGTCGACCCACTCGGCGCGGGTGGGCGGTACTTCGACGACGTTGGCCACGCCCCGAGAATACCCCTCTTGCGCCATCTCCACAATCTATAGATAATGGGTGGATGTTCCGACTCCTCAACGTCCACGACCGAGCTGCACTGCAGACGGGCGATCACTGGCACGACCTCGCCACCCTGTCCGGCGACGAGTCGTTCACCTCGCCCATGGTCGCCGTCGCCCGCTTCGCCGAGCTGCACGCGTTGCAGTCCGCGGCCGAAGGTCGCACACCCGAAGGAGCAATCGCGGCCGTGACGCTGCTGCCGTGCGTGCCCGAACCGCAGAAGGTGTTCGGCATCGGACTCAACTACCGCTCGCACGCCGCCGAGTCGGCGATGGAACTGCCGCCCGCCCCACTGACATTCACCAAGTTCCCGTCGTGTCTCGTCGGACCGACTGCCGACGTCGAGCTGAGCGGACCGATGGTCGACTGGGAGGTCGAGCTGGTGGTCGCCATCGGCATCGGCGGTCGCCACATCGCCGAGGCCGACGCGTGGTCGCACGTGGCCGGTATCACCATCGGCCAGGACATCAGCGACCGCGCCGTGCAGCTCACCGGCAAGCCGCCGCAGTTCTCGTTGGGCAAGAGCTTCGACACGTTCGGGCCCATCGGCCCGGCACTCGTGTCGGTCGACTCGTTCCCCAACCCCGACGACATCGAGCTGTGGTGCGACGTGGGCGGCGATCGCGTGCAGCACGCGACGTCGGCCGAACTGATCTTCCCGGTGGCGCACCTGGTGGCGTACCTCTCGAGCATCTGCACCCTCGTTCCCGGCGACCTCATCTTCACCGGAACCCCCGACGGTGTGGGCATGGCGAGCGGTCGGTTCCTGAAGGACGGCGAGCTGATCGTCTCGGGTGCCGCTGTCATCGGCGAGTTGGCCAATCGTTGCGTCACGGTGAGCCACTGATGGGCCTGCACCGCGTGCTGTCCATGCGTGTCGGAGTGCCCGACCCCGACGGCCTGGGCGGCTTATACGACGAACTGGGCCTCGTGCACGCGGCCCCGGGCGCCTACACCGGCACCGATGGCGGCGCACACGTACAGGTCGAGCAGTACCCGTTCCGTCGGCTGCTCGACGTGAAGGTCGGGGCGAGCGACGAGTCCGACCTCCACGCCGCGGCGACGCGACTGCGCGAGCGCGGCCTGCGCCCGACGCTGACCGGCGGCGTCCTCACCGTCGTCGAACCGGCCACCCAGGTGACGTTCCACGTGGAGGTCGCCGATCCGTTCACCCAGCCAGAGGTGCCTCGCGTCGCGGAGAACTCACCGGGTTCGACCGTTCGTCACAACGCCCGCGCCGCCGGGGTGTTCGGCGTCGCGCGACCGCCGCGCCGGCTCGGGCACCTCGTCATCGGCACCCCCGACCTCGCCGGTACGAAGGCGATGCTGGTCGACGGACTGGGCTTCAAGGTGTCCGACGACATGTCGCCGATCATGGCGTTCCTGCGCTGCTCGACCGACCACCACAACGTCGCGCTCGTCGACTCGCCCGTGCCGCTGCTGCAGCACTACTCGTGGGAGTGCGACGACATCGACCACGTCGGACATGCGGCAACCGCACTCGTGCGCGCCGACCCCTCGCGACACGCGTGGGGCTTCGGTCGCCACTACCTCGGCTCGAACTACTACTGGTACCTGAACGACCCCTCCGGCGCGTTCCTCGAGCTGTACAGCGACATGGACGTCATCGACGACGACGACGCCTGGGAACGCGAAGGGCGCACGCAGGTCGGCTTCGAGCACGTCGCCAACTCGTGGGGGCCCGACCTGCCGGTCGAGTTCATCGTGCCCACCGACCTCGAATCGCTGCAGGCCGCTTGGGTCGCGAAGGACTGATCGTGACCACCTCTGTGCTCGATCACGACGTCGCCATCGTGGGCTTCGGTCCCGCGGGCTCGACCCTCGCCGCGCTCCTGGCCGCCCGCGGCATCCGTGTCCTGGTCGCTGACCGCGACCTCGACATCTATCCACTTCCCCGCGCGGTGCACTTCGACCACGAGATCATGCGCGTGCTGCAGGAGGTTGGAATCGCCGACGAACTGGCCGGCGACACGATCGTCAACCCCGGGATGGACTTCCTCACGGCCGACCGACAGGTGCTGTTGTCCATGCGCCCCGACCCGGTCACGTCGTCGGGCTGGCCGGCTTCCAGCTTCTTCTTCCAGCCCGACCTCGAGCGCCGAATCCGCAATCGCGCCGAACACGTCGGCGCAGAGGTCCGACTGGGAGTGCCGGTCGACGATGTCGTCGATCACGGCGACCACGTGGCGGTCCACTTCGCCGACGGCACCGTCACCACGGCGGCCTACGCCGTGGGCTGCGATGGTGCCCGCTCGACGGTGCGCCGCGGGTTGGGCATCGAGATGCACGACCTCCAGTTCGAGGAGCCGTGGCTGGTCGTCGACCTCATTCTGCGCGACGGCACCACGCCGCCTGCAGGTCTCGCCTTCCAGGTGTGCGACCCGGTACGCCCCACCACGCTGGTGCCGATGCCCCCGCCGCGCTTCCGGTTCGAGTTCATGCTCGTCGACGGCGACGATGCGACCGCCATCGCGGAGACCGAGTCGGTGCACGCACTGCTCGCCCCATGGATGGACCCTGCGGATGCGATTCTCGAGCGATCGGCGGTCTACACGTTTCACGGCCTGATCGCTCAACAGTGGCGCAAGGGGCGAGTGCTCCTCGCCGGCGACGCTGCCCACATGACGCCTCCCTTCCTCGGCCAGGGCATGTGCGCCGGCATCCGCGACGCCGCCAACCTGGCGTGGAAGCTCGAACGCGTCGTTCGCGGCGAGTCGCCCGATGCGCTCCTCGACACCTACGGCACCGAACGCGAGCCACACGTGCGCCAGTTCATCGAGGCCGCGGTGAACTTCGGACGGCTCATCTGCACGACCGACCGCGACGTCGCCGCCCAACGCGATCGCGACATGCTCGCGGCTCGCGCTGCGGGAGGCGGCGAGGTCGGCAGTGGCGGAGCCCCTCCCCTGCTTCCCGGCGACCTGGTGCTCGCCGGCGGCGGCCCCGCTGCGCTGCAGCCATCGTTGGCCGGCAGGCGATTCGACGATGTCGTCGGACCGCGCTTCGCGGTGCTGACCCGTCGTCCCGAGCTCGTCGACGGTGCAGCCGCGGCGTGGTGGGTGGCGGCGGGCGCCACGGTCCTCGACGCCGTCGCGCACCCGAGCCTCGCCGACGTGCTCGATGCGGCCGCCGCCGATGTCGCCGTGGTGCGCCCCGATCGGTACATCCTGTGGGCCGGCGCACATCTCGTCGCGCCCGACACCCCGACCTCCGAACTGCTCTCGACGACGCGTTAGGTTTGCCGCCCGTGGGCGAAGAGCAGCGGGTGGCACTGGTCAGCGGAGCGAACCGTGGCATCGGCCGTGCCATCGCCGAGGGACTGGCCGAGCTCGGTCACGTCGTGGCCGTCGGTGCCCGTCTGCTCGACGACGCGCACGACGCAGCCATCCAGATCGGCAACCACGCATTCGCCGTCGAGCTCGACGTCACCGACGACGAATCGGTCCAACGCGCCGTCGGCGACGTGATCGCACGCGCACGCCGCCTCGACGTGCTCGTCAACAACGCGGGTGGTCACTACGACGAGGGAGTGCTCGCTCGCAACCTGTCGGCGCACGAGCTGGCCGATGCGCTCGAGGTGAACACGATCGGGCCGGTACGGCTCATCGGGGCGGCGCTGCCCCACATGTTGTCTCGTGGCTGGGGGCGCATCGTCAATGTGTCGAGCCGCTCGGGCACGTTCTCGGCGACCTGGGGGAATGCGCCCGCGTACGGCGTCTCGAAGGCGGCGCTGAACATGGTCACGTTCCAGCTCGCCAAGGACCTCCACGGCACCGGCGTGCTCGTCAACGCAGCATGTCCGGGCTGGGTGCGCACCCGGATGGGCGGTGACGACGCCCCGCACACGGTCGACGAGGGCGCCGACACCCCGATCTGGTTGGCCACCCTGCCCGGCCCCGGTCCGTCAGGGCTGCTCTTCGCTGACCGCGCCGTCATCGAGTGGTGACGCCGACGTCGATTCGGCATCCTCCGCGGCCGGGTCGTCGATCGTCGACTCGGCCGCGTCGTCGACCACCGGCTCGACCGGTGCCCAGTTCGGACGTGCGCCCGTCTCGAGCTCGATGACCTTCGCCTTGGCCGCCTTCCAACGCACGTCGGCATCCACGGTGCTGTGCCCATTGCGTTTCGCGGCTCGCACCGCCCCGATGGCACCCTCGAGTTCGCGCTGCGCGGCCTTGACGGCTTCGGCGTGGGCCTGCTCGTCGGCGACACGCTGCGCCGCCGCGTCGCGCTGTTGACGCTCCTTCTCGCGCTGCATCTTGTCGCGGGTCTCGGTCTCCTTCACCGCAGCCGCGAACATCGCCGCGGGATCCTTGCTCTGGCCTCCACCAGCTGCCGCAGGCGAGGACCCGGACGGCGGCGTGGAGGACTTCGACGGCTTGGAGGACTTGTGGCGACTCGGCATCGGGAACAGTCTGCCCGCGTTCGCACCGGCCCTGTCAACGCACCCGAGCCACGAGCGGGAATACAGTGTCCGCATGCCCACCCGCCCCAACGGCCCGATCGAGCTGCGCAGCGACAACTGCGCAGGCGTCGCCCCTTCCGTCCTCGCCGCATTGACGACGGCCAACGAGGGGTCCGCGCTCGCGTATGGCGGCGACCGGTGGAGCGACGAGCTGCGCGACGTGGTCGCCGAGGCGTTCCAGACGCCCGACGCCCAGGTGTTCCCGGTGCCCAGCGGCACCGCGGCGAACTCGCTGGCCTTGTCGGCGCTGTGCCCGCCGTGGGGCAGCGTGCTGTGTCACGACACGGCGCACATCTACCGCAACGAGTGTGGGGCGACCTCGATGTTCGGCGGCGGCGCGGTCATGCGCGGCCTGCCGGGCGACGACTTCAAACTCCAGCCGTCGTCGATCGTCGACGCGTTCGCGTCCACGAACTGGGGCGACCCTCATCACTCACAGCCGTCCGTGGTGTCGTTCACCTGCCCCACCGACATGGGCACCGTGTACACCGCCGCCGAACTGCGCGCCGTGGCCGAGGTCGCCGGCGAACGTGGGCTGAAGCTGCATCTCGACGGCGCTCGACTGGCCAACGCCGTGGCGTCGCTGCACTGCTCGCCCACTGCACTCACCCGCGACATCGGTGTGCACGCGTTCTCACTCGGCGCCATCAAGAACGGAGCGATGAGCACCGACGCCATCGTCAGCCTCGACCCCGAGGTGAGCGAGCAGTTGCGCTACCGCACCAAGCGGGCCGGGCACGTGGCCAGCAAGATGCGGTTCCAGTCGGTGCAGCTCATCGAGTACCTGCGCGACGGGCTGTGGGTGAAACTCGCCCGGCAGGCGAACGCGGCGATGACCGAGCTGGTACGCGGGCTGCGGGCACGCGACATCGAGCTGCTCGCCGATCCCCAGGCCAACATGGCGTTCGTGCGGATGAACGGCGCGGTGTGGGCCGCCTGGGCGGCGCAGGACGTGCTGTTCTACGACTTCGGTCCCGACACCGTCCGCCTCGTCACCAGCTGGCAGACCACCCCCGGCGACGTGTCCGAGGTCCTCCGCCGGCTGGACCTCGTCCTGCCCACCGCGTGACGGGGGCGAGTGCGATCAGGGTTCGGTGAACTGGACGGCGCAGCGCTCGTCGACGAACGGGGCGACGTAGTCGGCGACGAACGCCTGGTGTTCGGGGTGGTCGCGGTAGACGACGAAGTCGTCGATCGTGGCGAACTGGGCGGTCACGGCGAAGTCGAGCGTGGTCGGGGCAGTGCCCAGATCCGCGCCGTACGAGTAGCTGACGAGCTGCGGGATGAGGCCCGGCAGTCGGCCGAGTGCGGCCTTGGTGGCCTCGACGTGGGCGTCGTCGACGCCCGCCTTCCACCGGAACAGCACCACGTGACGGATCATGTGCCGCAGGTTATGCCCACACGTGCAGGCCAGTGAGCCCGCGGATGACGAAGTTCGGCTGATACTCGGGCTCGGCGACGAGCTGGAGGTCGGGGAACCGCGACGCCAGCCCGGCGAGTGAGACCTCGATCTCCTGGCGGGCCAGTGGGGCGCCGACGCAGAAGTGGATGCCACCGCCGAATCCGATGTGCGCCGTGTCGCCGCGACCGATGTCGAAACGGTCTGGGTCGTCGAAGCGACGTGGATCGCGTTCGGCGGCTCCGAACAGCATCGCCACCTCGTCGCCGACGGCGAGGGACTCACCTGCGATCTCGACGCCGTCCTCCAGGATCCACCGTTCGAAGAGTTGCAGTGGCGAGTCCCAACGCAGCATCTCCTCCACCGCCGACTTCGCCCCCACCTCGCCGCGGACCACGCGCTGCCATTGATCGGGGTGGTGCAGCAGCGCTCGCACCCCATTGCCGAGCGTGTTCACGGTGGCCTCGTGCCCGGCCTCGAGGAGCACCATCGTGGTCGAGACGATTTCGTCCTCGGTGAGCACGTCACCTTCGTCCTCCACCCGCACGAGTTCGCTCACGAGCAGCCCGTCGGGGTTGCGTCGCTTCTCGGCGATCAGCGCCCGCGTGTACGCGATGTACTCCTCGGCTGCGGTGTTCGCCGCCGTGCGCACGTCGTCGGTCGTCGACAGCTCGTACATCTTGACGATGGCGTGCGACCAGTCGAGCAGCAGTTGAGTGTCGGCGCGGGGCACACCCAGCATCGAACAGATCACGGCCACCGAGTACGGCATCGCGTAGTCGCGAAGCAGCTCGAACTGCTGCTTGTCCTGGCAGGCGTCGAGCAGTTCGACCGAGAACCCCTCGATCTGGGGGCGCAGCGCCGTCACCGATCGCGGGGTGAACACCTTCGCCACGAGGCGCCGGATGCGGGTGTGGTCCGGCGGCTCGAGGCACAGCAGGCTCCAGGCCTCGTGCTGTTGGAACGCGGCCCATCGCGGGTCGGGTTCGGGCTGGCCCAACTGCGCGTGGGTGTAGCGATGGGTGTAGTTGCGCCCGAGCCGACGGTCGCGGAGTGTCGTCATCGCACCAACGAGACAGCGACGTTCCATCGGCTCCTGTGGCTGCTGTGAGCACACCCGTCATGAAGGTCACCCGCGACTCCCAGCCATCGCGGAACAACACCGGGCCGAGCTCAT
>JANOET010000049.1:0-2564 GCA_031413415.1 Acidimicrobiaceae bacterium | reverse complement strand
TGAGGGCACGGTGCGCAAGCAACTCGCCAGGGCGCGTGAACAACTGAGGAGGATCCTCGATGAACGCTGACGAACTCGACGACCGCATCCGCTCGCTGGTGCACGACGCCGTGACGGCGACACCACGCGCGCCGGTGCTGCCGGCGACCGTGCCGGTGACACCGCCGCCGAACCGCGGGCGTGGCTGGGCGTGGGCCGGCATCGGCATCGCCGCCAGCGTGATCGCCGGCGCCGTGCTGGTGATGTCGAACCGCGACGACGACGCCAGCATCGTCGCCGGCTCGACGTCCGCCATTGCGTCGACGACCGCGGGCGAGCCCACGTTGCCGTGGCCCGACGGCGTGGCGGTCATCGTTGCCAGCGACCGCGGCATCGAGAAGGTCACCGCCGAGAACGGCCAGGCCGTCGTGACGCGACTGCTCGGCGGTGTGTCCGTCGAGCGGGCCTTCGAGCTGGAGGACGGCTCGATCGTGTACCAGACGTGGTCGGACAGGATCGTCCGCATCCTCGGTCGTGAGGACGAGGAGCCCTTGGCGAACAACGTCACCCTCGAAGATGCCGACGCGCCCGACGGCAACCTGCGGCTCGTCTACCGATCCGCGTCGGACGACCCGAGCTCGGCGACGCAGGTGAACGTGTGGTTCCAGCCCGATGCGCCACTGTCGACCCAGGCGCCGGGCGGCTTCGGCGTCGGCTACCGCCGGTTCACGATCGTCGACGACTCGTCGGTCATCGCGTCGACCATCGACGACACCGGTCAGCGCAGCACGTTCGGGTTCTCGTTCGGCAACGGCGAGCAGATCGCTCCCGGGTTCGAGCAGCCGATCATGGTCGTCGGCGACGGTGCCGGCACCTACCTCGTGCTCGGCAAGGACGGCCGCCTGGACATGACCGGCACGCGCAGCGGCCACATCACGACCCTCGACGCTCCGTCGGCGGTGATCGAGATGGACGTCCGCGGCGAGTGGTCGACGGTGCAGGAGCAGGACGGCTCGATGATGCTCGTCGACATGGCGACCGGAGCGCAGTACCAGTTGCCGGTGTCGGGTGGCGGCGGCAACATCAGCGTGTCGCGCAAGGAGCTGACCTCGACGCTCCCGACGCCAACCACGTCCTGGATCGCCCAGCCGAAGCTGCACGACGGGTGAGCCCACCAAGCGCATCTCGGTCTTCGGTGCCGACGGCGCTCACCTCGGCTGATCGGGCGCGAAACGTCCCAGATGTGGGAGGTCGCGCGCACGTGGGCGGGGAGTGACCCGAATTCGGGACATTTCGCGCCCAACCCCTGTGGCGGCGCTTGGGGCATGAAGAAGGGGCCCGCGCTGTGGCGTCGGGCCCCTTCAGTGTCAGTTCTTGCGTTGGTCAGCCGAAGCTGGATGGACTCAGTAGTCCTCCATACCGCCCATACCGCCCATGCCGCCGCCACCGCCGGAGTTGTCGGGCTTGTCGGCCACGACGGCCTCGGTGGTCAGGAACAGGGCCGCGATCGAGGCTGCGTTCTGCAGCGCCGAGCGGGTGACCTTTGCTGCGTCGATGACGCCCAGCTTGACCAGGTCGGTGTACTCGCCGGTTGCGGCGTTCAGACCTTCGCTGCCGGTGAGGCCCTTCACGGTGCTGACGACGACGCCACCTTCCATGCCGGCGTTCTCGGCGATCTGCTTCAGCGGGGCCTCGAGGCTCTTGGCGACCAGTCGGGCGCCCGTGGCCTCGTCGCCCGTGAGGGTGTCGGCAACGGCGAGCACGGCGGCCTGGGCACGCAGCAGAGCCACGCCACCGCCGGGCACGACGCCCTCTTCGATGGCGGCCTTCGTGGTGGAGACGGCGTCCTCGATGCGGTGCTTCTTCTCCTTGAGTTCGACCTCGGTGGCGGCGCCGACCTTCAGCACGGCTACGCCGCCGCTGAGCTTGGCGAGGCGCTCCTGGAGCTTCTCGCGGTCGTAGTCGCTGTCGGTGTTGTCGATCTCGGCCTTGATCTGGTTGATGCGGCCCTTGATGTCGTTCTCGTCGCCGGCACCTTCGACGATGGTGGTCTCGTCCTTGGTGATGATGATCTTCTTGGCGCTGCCGAGCAGATCGAGCGTGGTGTTCTCCAGCTTCAGGCCGACTTCTTCGCTGATGACCTGACCACCTGTGAGGATGGCCATGTCCTGCAGCATCGCCTTGCGGCGCTCGCCGAAGCCGGGAGCCTTGACGGCAGCGGACTTGAACGTGCCGCGGATCTTGTTGACGACCAGCGTGGCCAGAGCCTCGCCCTCGACGTCCTCAGCGATGATCACCAACGGGCGACCACCCTGCATGACCTTCTCGAGCACCGGCAGCATGTCGCGTACCGACGAGATCTTCGAGGAGACGAGGAGGATGTACGGATCGTCGAGCGACGCTTCCATGCGCTCCATGTCGGTCGCGAAGTAGGGGGAGATGTAGCCCTTGTCGAAGCGCATGCCCTCGACGAGGTCCATCTCCATGCCGAAGGTCTGGCTCTCCTCGACGGTGATGACGCCGTCCTTGCCGACCTTGTCGATGGCCTCCGAAATGGTGGCACCGATCTCGGTGTCGGCGGCGGA
>JANOET010000048.1:0-1635 GCA_031413415.1 Acidimicrobiaceae bacterium | reverse complement strand
AAACCCGGCCGATGTGAATTGCGTCGTGATCGGAGCCGGGTACATCGGGCTCGAAATGGCCGAGAACCTAAGGCGCCGCGGTGCCACGGTCAATGTCGTCGAGATGGCTGACCAGATTCTGCCCCCGCTCGACCACGAGATTTCGGTGCCGGTTGAACGGCACCTGCGCAGCCGTGGCGTGGCTCTACACCTCTCGACGGCTGCCGCGGCACTCACCCCACGGGCTGGCGGCGGGCTGAATGTCGAGCTCAAGAACTCCACTGTGCTCGGGGCCGATCTGGTCATCCTGTCAGCAGGTGTTCGGCCGTCGACCGAGCTCGCGAGTCAGGCGGGCCTGGAGCTCGGCGTCCATGGCGGTATTGCAGTCGACACCCACATGCGCACGTCTGATCCACACATCTGGGCGGCCGGCGATTCCGTTGAAACGCCGAACACCGTGTTGCCGGGGTCGTGGGTTGCGCCGCTAGCAGGACCGGCCAACCGGCAGGCCCGAGTCGCCGCCGAGAACATCTGCGGCCGTATCACGGAGTACAAGTCAACCCAGGGCACGTCGGTGGTGAAGGTGTTCGACATGGTCGCAGGCGGCACCGGCGCGACCGAGCGGCAGTTGCTTGCGGCCGGGGTCGACTACCGGGCCGTGCACGTGCACCCGTCTGGACATGCCGGGTACTACCCCGGCACGGCGATGATGCACATGAAGCTGCTCTTTGCGCCGGATACCGGCCGCATCTTGGGCGGGCAGGTCGCAGGCTTCGACGGCGTCGACAAGCGCCTAGACGTGCTCGCCACCGCACTGCGCGCCGAGCTAACGGTATGGGATCTCGAAGAGCTCGAGCTCGCCTACGCGCCGCCGTTCGGCGCGGCCAAAGACCCGGTGAACATGGCGGGCTTCGTCGCGAGCAACGTGCTCCTCGGTGACCTCGTGCTCTGGTACGCACAGGACTACCCACACGCGACCGACGGAGCGCGGCTCATCGACGTGCGCACGCCTGAGGAGTTTTCGGTCTGGCACCTGCCCGGCGCCGAGAATGTGCCGTTGGCCACCATTCGGGATGCCAGCGAGCCGTGGAACCGCGACGAACCATTGCGTCTCTACTGCTCGGTCGGATTCCGCAGCTACCTGGCCTACCGGGCGCTGGTGCAGCGCGGATTCACCGCCGTAGCCACTCTCTCGGGCGGCTCGGAGACCTTCCGAGCGTGGCACGAGCTCGCGCCCGACACTGCAGAGCCGACCCCCGATGAGACCCCGTACGCCGAGGGAGTTGACGTCATTGCCGCCGTAGTGCAGCGTGATTTAGTTCTCCGCGGCACTGGGGTGTCCGTCGACTTGGACTGCTCGGGCCTCGCCTGCCCCGGACCGATCATGAAGCTCGCCGACACGGTGAAGTCACTCAATGCAGGCGACGAGGTCGTCGTTCACGTTTCCGACCCCGGCTTCGCACTGGATGCTCCGGCGTGGGTCAAGCGGAACGGCCACGAACTGCTCGCCATCGTTCCCGAAGGGCCGGGCTATGTGGCAACGATCCGCAAGGGCGGCGCCCCTCAGGCGATCCCCGCCGGCACTTCGGTCGCGACCCTCAGCCCGACCACCCCGAAGCTGTCTTTCGTGGTGTTCGACGGCGACTTGGACAAGCT
>JANOET010000047.1:0-3374 GCA_031413415.1 Acidimicrobiaceae bacterium | reverse complement strand
ATCGACCGGCGAACACCATTCGGTACCCGGCAGCCGGCACCACGAACCCCGACGTGTCGTTGCACGTGATGGCCCTCGATGGTGGCACCACCGAAGTGGTGTGGGACCGCACCACCTACCCGTACCTGGCCGACGTCCGTTGGCAGGGGCCCGAGCGTCTGGTGCTGACGGTGCAGTCGCGCGACCAGCAGTCGTTGATGGTGCTCGGCGCCGATCCGAAGCGAGGCACCACCGAGCCATTGTTCGCCGACGGCGACCACGCCTGGGTCGAGCTGGTGCCCGGCACACCCGAGTTCCTCGACGACGGGCGCCTCGTCATGTGCGCGGATCGCGACGGCGGACGCTGCTTGTTGATCGAAGGCGAACCCGTCACGCCGCCGGACCTGCAGGTGCGTGCCGTGCTCGCGGCGAAGGACGACGAGGTGTGGTTCCTCGCCAACCCGATCGACGATGCCACGGTGCAACACGTCGTTCGCTGGACCAGCGACCACGTCCTGACGAACATCACCACCGAGCCGGGCGTGCACACGGCGGTCGTCGGTGGGCCGACGGTGGTGACGCGCAGCGCCTCGATCGACCGGCCCGGAGCGGTCACACGAGTGGTCGACGGGCCGATCATCACGTCGCACGCACAGACTCCGCTGGTGACCCCGAACGTCCACCTGCACCGCTATGGCGGCCGCGGAATCGCGACGGCCGTGCTGCTCCCCCACGACCACGACGGCTCGCCGCTGCCGGTGCTGCTCGACCCGTACGGCGGTCCGCACGCACAGCGCGTGCTGCAGTCCTTCAACGCGTACCTCACCTCACAGTGGTTCGCGGATCAGGGATTCGCCGTCGTCGTCGCCGACGGCCGCGGGACACCCGGCCGTGGCAGCGACTGGGAGCGGTCCGTGCTGCACGACCTGGCCACCCCGGCGCTCGAGGACCAGATCGAGGCGCTGCACGGCGCCGCCACCGACCATCCGCTCGATCTGACGCGCGTGGCCATTCGCGGTTGGAGTTTCGGCGGGTACCTCGCGGCGCTGGCGGTCCTTCGTCGCCCCGATGCGGTGCACGCGGCCATCGCCGGGGCTCCGGTCACCGAGTGGCGGCTGTACGACACGCATTACACCGAGCGGTACCTCGGCGATCCCGGCCAGGATGCCGAGCCGTACGACTCGAGCAGTCTGCTCCCGCTCGCCGACCGGCTGGAGCGACCGCTCCTGCTGGTGCACGGTCTGGCCGACGACAACGTCGTCGCTGCGCACACATTGCAATTGTCGAGCGCACTGCTCGGTGCGGGCAAGCCGCACGAAGTGCTCCCGCTGGTGGGCGTCACCCACATGACCCCGCAGGAGGTCGTGGCCGAGAACCTGCTGCTGCACCAGCTCGAGTTCCTGCGCCGGTCGCTGGGACTGTCACGCGGCAACTAGGTTCAGTGTTGCCATGAACCAGCGACTGCTCGACCTCTACAGGCACGTGTCCGTACACGCGACGGCTGACCTCGAGCACGAGGCCGCCGTCGAACTGCTCCTGCTCGTGATGACCAGCGACCATCACATCAGCGATGCCGAGATCGACGAGATCCGGCTCATCAGCCAGGACTCCGGTTGGGAGACCGACACGTTCTCGTTCGACCAGTACCTCGGCAATGCGATGGCGAAGGTGCGCACGGCTCAGTCGACCGACACCATCGACGCCCTACTCGACGATATCGACGTTCGGGTCCCCAACCACCTGCTCCGGGCCGCACTGTTCAGCGCGGCGCGCGATGTCGCTGGCGTCGACGGCGACATCGATGCCGAGGAGCAGGGTCTCCTCGGTCAGATCGCTGCTCGCTTCGGCTGACCCGGGCGGAAGGCTCAGGGGCGACGGGCGAACGCGATGCGATCATGGCCGGCCAGGTCGGGTCGGATGTCGACGTCGACCAGGTCTGCGGCCGTGAGGAGCGCAGCGACCGCAGAGCCCTGACCCGTGCCGATCTCGAGCACCAACCAACCTCCGGGCTGCAGCCACCGCCGCGCACCGGCGGCCAGCACGCGCACGTCGTCGAGACCGTCGGCGCCGGCGTACAACGCGCCGCCCGGTTCCCAGTCGTGGACCGAGCGATCCACCGCCGGGTCGCCTTCGGCGATGTAGGGCGGGTTCGAGACGATCAGGGCGAACGAGCCGTGCAGGTCGGAGGGCAGCGCATCGAACCACCAGCCCTGGGCGAAGCGGGCCCCCACGCCAGCCATCCCCAGGCCCGCGTTGTTCGCCCTGGCCACGTCGAGCGCATCGGCCGACTCGTCGGTGAGCCACACCTCTGCGGCGCCGCGAGGCAGTTCCTGCAGGAGCGACAGGCCGATGGCGCCACTCCCGGTACCGAGATCGGCGCACAGCCACGGACGTGGCTGCGACCGCACCAACTCGAGCGCCACGCCGGCCACCAGCTCGGTCTCGGGGCGAGGGATCAACACCCGCGCGTCGACGAGGAGATCGACGTGGCGGAACGACCAGTGCCCGAGCACGTACTGCAGCGGCTCGCCCTGACGAAGACGCAGCAACATCGCATCGAGGTGGGCGATCGAGCGCTCGGTGACGGGCTGCGACAGCACCTCGTCGAAGTCGTCGCCCCACGCGCCGGCAGCCTCTTCGCACAACCAACGAGCGCGCACACGCCCGTGATTGCGCGCCGTGTCGTGCCACAGCGCACGCCACGAGACGATGCCACTCACGATCGGGCGGGTCACGGGATCGGGCCGGTCACGACTGCCCGGCGAGCTGCTTTGCTCGCTCGTCCGCGGCGAGCGCGTCGACGACCTCGTCGAGATCACCGGCCAGCACGTCCTGCAGCCGGTAGATGGTGAACCCGACGCGGTGATCGGTGAGGCGGTTCTCCTTGAAGTTGTAGGTGCGGATCTTCTCGCCACGCCCACCACCGCCCACCTGAGATCGGCGCTCGGCCGACATCGCCGCATTCTGCTCGTCCTGTGCCAACTTCAGCAGTCGGGCCCGGAGCACGATCATCGCCCGTGCCCGGTTCTGCAACTGGCTGCGTTCGTCCTGCATGGTGACGACGATGCCGCTCGGCTTGTGCGTGATGCGCACGGCCGAGTCGGTGGTGTTCACGTGTTGACCGCCGGCGCCGCTGCTGCGGTACACGTCGACCTCGAGATCCTTGTCGTCGATGTCGACCTCGACGTCCTCGGCCTCGGGCAGCACCAACACCGTCGCCGACGACGTGTGGATGCGGCCCTGGCTCTCGGTGACCGGGACACGCTGCACCCGGTGCGTACCGCCCTCGAACTTCAACCGACCCCACACCGTGTCGCCGCACAATCTGTGACCTTGAGTTGGGGCAAGAACACCAAGTACGCCCCGTTCGCCTTTACCGAGCACGGCGCCGTGAT
>JANOET010000046.1:0-8357 GCA_031413415.1 Acidimicrobiaceae bacterium | reverse complement strand
GCGGATGCTGCGTGCCGGTGAACGCCGGGTCGAGGGCGTAGATGATGCGCCCGTCGGGTGACCACAGCGCAAGCCCCGCAGTGGTCGGCCGGACGATGTGTTCACGGATGATGGCGTCGAACGCCTCGATGGCCGCTGGCTCCCCGTCGACCAGCGCCTGCGGCATCGAGTGCTCGAGCACCAGGTCGACCCGGTCGCTGACGTCGTCGACGGCTCGCTGGATCTCGTGTTCGCGGAGCTCGCGTCGCATGAGCATCACGTGGCCGATGCCCACCCCGATGACCGCGAGCAGGCTGAGGATCCACACCGCGATCACCACCCTGGTGAGTGTGGAGCTGGGGTTCTCGGCGCTGAGGTCGACGAACGTGGCGTCGTCGCCCTCCACCGGGGGCGGTTCGTGCTTGTCCCGCAGCATCATCTGCTCCATCGTGGCGCGTCTCGGGGCCGGTTCAAACCCCGACGCGTCCGACCGGCCCCTCCGACGAGAGAGGGGCCGGTCGTCCGTGTGCCGCGCGGCGGGTGGGTGGTTGCTGCTACGGCAGGAGGATGAAGTCCGTCGCCGAGATGGTGCCGACGGTGATCCCGGTGAGGATGATCACGACGGAACCGATCTGGATCCGGGTGTCACCGCCCACCTGCGTGCGCACGACGGCGGCGGCGAAGCTCGCCGCCGAGATGCCGAGCGCCTGCACGTCGAGGCGGTCCTGGCCGCCCGTCGGGTTGGCGTCGAACCCGTTCACCCGGTTGGTGCCGTCACCGATGGCGAACACCACGACGTCGTTGCCGGCGCCAGGGGTGATCGTGTCGGTGCCACCGCCACCACGGATGGTGTCGATGCCGCCGTTGCCGTTCAGCGTGTCGTTGCCGGAGCCGCCGCGGATGTCGTCCGCAGCTGCCGAGCCGGAGATGACGTCGTTGCCGCCACCACCGTTGATGGACACGATGCCCGTCAGCGTCACACCACCGAAGTTGAGGTTCTCCACTCCGGTGGTGCCCGAGATCGTCACCCCGCCGAAGAGGGCGCTGGTGATCTGCTCGATTCCGGCGATGGAACGAAGGCCGATCTGCGTGTTGGCACCGGTCGCTGCGATGGTGTCGGTACCAGCGCCGCCGTTGACGGCATCGAAGCCGTCCCCGACGCCGACCTGGATCAGGTCGTTGCCGCCGTCACCGTTGACGGTGTCGTTGTCGGCACCGCCCGTCAGCGTGTCGTTGCCGGCGTTGCCGTTCAGGGTGTCGTTGCCGCCGCCGCCGCTGGCGATGTCGGTGACGACGGTGCCCGTGAACGTATCGACCCCAACGCCGCCGACGAACACGTCACCGACCAGGCCGGTGGCCGCAGAGGTCGACTGCTCGACCGTGCCATGGTCGTCGGTGAAGGTGGTGACCGCTCGCAGTCGACGGTTCACCTGGTCCTGACCGATGATCAGCTGAGCGGAGTTCGCCCCCGCGATGTCGGTGAACGCACCGCCACCACCGAGACCGTTCTGCTGCCAGCGGAACGTGAACCCCGGAGCGGTGAGGCCGTTGGCGTCGCTGATCAAGGTCGGCGACGCGTTGAGCGTCTGGGCCTCGATCGGAGTGACGTCGTCGACCACCAGCACCCCGGTGGGGGCCACGTTGTCCGACATGATCGCGGTGAGGGCCACGAGGGCATCACCGCCGAGGTCGTTGCTGCTGATGGTCAGCGTTGCCGCCCTGGTGCCCACCGGGCCTGCGGTCGACAGGGTGATGCCGATCGTGCAGGACTCGAGAGGAGCCAGCGGGACGGCGGCGCAGCCGTTGTCAGGAGTGAACGCAGCTGCACCGATACCGCTGACCGTGGCCGCCGAGACGTTCAGTACCGACAACGCAGTGCCGGTGTTCGTCACGGTGACCGCTCCGACCGGCGCCGTCGAGCCGATGGCCCGGAAACCGAAGTCGATGGTCGTGGAGTCGAGCGTCAGGTTCGGCAGCGGCGGCACCGTGACCCCGAGGGTGGTCTCCGAAGAGATGCTCTCGGGCGTGCCGTGGCCGTCGATCCAGCTGACCACCACCTGCAGGGTCCGGCCGGCGAGTGCGATGCCGGGCGTGAAGCTTGCGCCGGTGCCCACCGGGAGCAGGACGCCGTTGGCGAACCACTCGATGGTGAAGGTGCCCAGACCGTCTTCGTCGGCGATCGTGGTGGTGTCGACGCTCATCGCCACCGTGGCGAGCGGATCGAGCGTGCTGATCGTCGCGGCACCCGTGGGGGCGTCGTTGACGTTCACCACCGGCAGGGTGCCGAGGCTCTCGACCTGCTCGTTGACGTCGAAGTTGTCCAGGAACGTGGCCACGGCCCGAACCGGGAAGCCCACCTGGGCGTCCGTCAGCAGGAGCGTGGTGCCCTGGACGCCGATCGACTGCCAGTCAGCGGGGCCGACTCCACCGGAAACGTTGATCTGCCATTCGATGACGAGGCTGGCGGCGTTGACGCCCTCGACGTCGGCGACGTTCGGCGTCGCCGTGAGCGTCTGGTTCTCGACGGCGTTGCCGGTGATGGTCACCGTGCCGGTTGCCGGGTGGTTCAACACCTGACCGCCGAGGATCACTCCGTCGAGGAACTGCAGGCGCTCGATGTTGCGCAGGCGGTCCGTACCTTCGTTGGCGAGACCGCCGACGTGTGTCACCGTGATGACACCGGCGTCGAGGTCGCCGACCCAGTCGTACTCCTCCATCAGCCCCGTGAAGAGGGCGGTGTCGACGGCGCCGTCGGTGGCGGTCTTGATGGCCCGCTCGATGACGATCTGGCCGGGGTTGATCCGGCCGGCGAGCACGTCGGCACGCAGTGCCGGAAGGTTGTCGACCACCTTGGTGTCGTCCGGGTCGGTGGTGGCCACGTTCGGCGCACGAAGCTGTGCGTCGAGCCAACGGTCACCGTCGATCACGTCGTTGCCGCCACGACCCTCGATGAGGTCGCTGCCGGCACCGCCGAGGATGATGTTGCCACCGGTGAACCCGTCGGTGCCGACCAGGTCGGACAGGTTTGCGATGCGGGCGATGCCTTCTGCGTTCAGCTCGTGGCCGACCATGGTGCCGTCGTTGCCGTTGTCACCACGAAGGACGTCGGCGTACTGCCAGCCGGACAATGCTTCGACCAGGTCGAACTTGTCACGGTTCGTGGCCACCGCAGGCGGCACCAGCCCCGTGAAGCTCATGTCCGAGTTGCCGGGCACCGGGTCGCCGCGATGCGTGACCCAGTCGAAGCCCAGCATGCCCTCGGCACGCTGGATGCCAGGACCGGCGAACATGATGTCGTCGCCACCTTCGGCGTCGTAGTCCTGCTCGCCGCCCCAACCGAAGATCACGTCGTGACCCGGCTCGTTGGGGTCGTCCTGGAACGGTGCGCCGCTGTCACCCTGCAACAGGGCGAAGGGGCCCTTGCCACCCTCGATCCAGTCGTCGCCCTCGTCGCCGAAGACGGTGTCCTCGGCGTCGCCGGCGTAGACGAAGTCGTTGCCGGCGCCGGCGAACGACTCGGTCATGTCGTTGCCGCCGATGATGAAGTCGCTGCCGGAGCCGCCCTGGTTCAGGTCGCCGGCGAAGCCGCGGCCCGACGAGATGGTGTCGTTACCGGGACCGCCCTTGATGACGTCGTCACCGAACAGGTCGGTGAGGATGTCGTCGCCGCCGCCGCCAACGATCGAGTCGTTGCCGTCGCCGCCTTCGTAGACGTCGTTGCCCTCGTTGCCGCGGAACGTGTCGTCACCTTCGCTGGCTCGGGCCTTGTCCTGGCCAGGGGTGCCATTGAACACGACGTGCTCGACGCCGGTGTAGCGGATGGTGCCGTTGGGCTCGCGGACGAGCATGCCCGCCCCGTTCTCGGCGTAGTCGGTCGCCGGGTCGTCGACGATGGGGCCGGCGGCGTTCTGCGCACCGAGGTCGAAGACGAACGCCGGCCGTGCGAACGAGTCGGCGGGGAGACCCTGGGCCGACGTGTTGCGCATGGTCAGCTCGGCGAACGAGTTGCCCTCGAGCTGGGTGAGCAGGTTCAGGCCGGCGGTACGCGACAGGTAGTAGAAGCGGTCACCGTCCTGCAGGTTCTCCATCTGCTTCTCGAAGACGTAGTTGAACGTCGAGCCGAGAAGGCCACCGAACACCTGCTGGCGCTCGGCGAGGCCACCCATCCACAGGTCGATGCTGTCGACACCCGTGGTGGTCACACCTGCTGCGGTGCTGCTCCAAATGGGACCCGTGGAATCGAGGAAGTCGATCGCATCCTGGCGGTTGACGAGGAACTGCGCGTTGTTGGCCAGGTCGCTGTTGTACGTGGCCACGGCCGCGGTGTGAGCAGCGAGCGCTGCCTGGTACGCGGCCTGGATTGCGTTGTACTCGGCGAGGGCAGTGTTGTAGGCGTCGAGTGCGAGTGCGTAGGCGTCCAACTCCTCCTGGGGCGCATCGACAGCGGGCGGGACCGGTGCGGTCGGTTCCGTTGCCGTCGGTGCGGGCGGTGCCGCCCCGGGGTTAATCGGTGCGATGGGATCGGTCGCCGCGGCCAGCGTGAACAGTGCGTTGGCAGCATTGCGCTTGCCGGCGGCTGTCGTCTGGGCGGTGATGGTCGGGTGTGCGCCGTAGGCGGCCACGAAGTTCTTCAGCGACGCCTCTCCGTAGCGCATCGAGTAGCTGAAGTCGATCCAGCTCGAGTACGGTGCGAGGCCGCTGTCGCCGGTGATGGCGAACACGGTGCGCCGGAACGAGTTCAGGCTGGGGACGCCGGTCTCACGGCCACGGGCGATGTTCAGTGCGGCCAGGTCGAGCGGCAGCCCGACGAGGTCGTTGCGCAGCGCCTCGGTGACGAACTCGTCGAGCTCGTTGCCCACCTGACGGGTCATGCCCATCACGATCTCGCCCGCCGCTGCGGCCGGATCGGTGGTGTTGTCGAAGTAGGCCGGCGGGTTCAGGAACGCATCCAGTAGGGGGATGGGGTCCTCGGCGCCGCTGGCCGTGGTGCGATCGACGGTCTCGGTCAGCATCGAGTGGCCGAAGCGGTAGACCGCGTGGGCGAACTCGGCGGTGATCCGCGGGTCGATGTCGGTGTGGTAGCCGGTGCCACCCTCGCCGAACAGGTTCACCATCGGCTGCACCTTGCGGGCGAACTCTTCGAACGCGAGGTGCTGGTACTCCATCTCGGTCACGAAACGAGCGGCCTGGAAGAGGCGCTCGGCGTAGTCGAAGGTGCCGGGGCCGACGGCGCGCCATGCGGCCTCGTCGGCCGCGGTCATGCCGTCGATGTTGAGGTCGATCTTCTCGTCGATCTCCTCGGCGAGGCGGTTGTGCTCGCTGTGGAAGACGTGGTGCACGGCCGTGAGGGCGATGTTCTCGTTGAGGCGACCGTCACCTGCGATGAAGTGTGCGCCGAGCATCTCGTCGTCGTAGGTGAGCCTGTCACCGTCGTCCTCGTACGGGCTCAGTGGGTTGGGGCTGCCCGCGGCGGGGTCGGCCAGCGTGTCGGCGTCGGGCGCAAGCGCCTTGGGCGCCGCGTGGTGGGCGATGTCGTCCAGGAACGCGTGGCCGGTCTTGGCGGCGCCAGCGAGCGACTGTGCGGGCGACAGCGCATCGGCGGGCAGGACTCCCTCGAGGAGCGTGTTGTCGTTGAGGACGATCTGCGGGAAGCCGTTGGCGCCGGGGAAGAAGTTGCCGTACGGGTCGGTCGCCAGCAGCGGCACGTTGGTGACGTTCGTGTCGACGAGTTCGATGCCGAGCACCTCACGGGCCTGCTGCTTGACGCGGGCCCAGGTGGCCATGCCGCCGTTCACGCCTTCGATGAGGCGGCCGGTGGCGACGGGCTTGCCGTCCACCCCCAGCACGTACTCGCGCAGGAACACCTGGTGCGAGGGGTGCGACGCATAGGTCTGGCTCTGGTCCACCCACGACGACGTCTGGTTGTTGGCCTCGCCGTTGGTGTGCGTGGCACGGCTGAGGAACATCGCAGAGTCGAACGCCGGTGTGGCATTCGTCTCCGGGAGCAACGGGTCGCCGGGGGGCAGGTTGATCTGCACCAGGCCGGCGCCGCCCTTGTTGACCAGGTCGAGGCCGTGGTCGAAGAACTGCCCGAAGATGGTGAACCACGAGTTGTACGGCGCCGAGAGGCCCGTGTCGGGTGCGACGTTGGGGATGAACAGGTTGCCGTCGCCGTCGGCGCCGGCAATTGCAGCCTCGTCGCCACCAGCGGCCTCGACGGCCGCCGGGTTGGTGAGCGACTGGTCGACGATCAGGTTGCTGATCATGCGCGGGCTGCTGTCCTGGATGGGTGGCACGTTCGGCCCGGTCGGCGTGTAGCCCGGCCGGTACTCGGCGGGCGCGATGCGCGGGAAGGTGTTGTCGGCGGTGCCGAACTCGGACTGGCTGGGCAGCGCGATGTTGTTGCAACTGCCATCGACGGTGCGCAGACCCCACGGCAACGTCACGCCGACGCCACCTTCGGGGATCTGGTTCTCGCCGGGACCCATGAGCGCGCCGCACGGACCCGTGGCACCTGTGGTGTTGGCCACGTGCTGCTCGGCGATCTTGATCTGCTTCAGGATGAAGCGAAGGTCCGAGGCGTTCACCTCGAAGCCCTGGCCCACGGGGGCCGCTGCCTGCCCCACGTCGAACGGGGCGACCAACGGAATCGTCGTCGCCACCGCCAATGAGATTGCCAGGAATCGACGGCCGCGTGTTGCGCGACGTCCCTCCTGTGCCTGATTCGATTCCCGCCCGAATCGGTACATGGTCCAGCCTCCCTGCTGTTGTTGAGACTCGAACCATGACGGGTGCGCCTTCGGGCGGGCTGTGGGCGGCCTTTGGACGTCCTGTGAGGAACCTTTGGAACCGAGTTCAGTCGGGGAGGTGGTACGCCTGGACCTGGGGCGCAAGCATCGGCGCGAGTTCGATGCGGATGCGGAACGCCTCGCCGCGACCGCGAACCTCCAGGTCGCCGCTGGTGGCCGACTCGGGGTGCACGTCGACCAGCTCGAGCGGGCCATGGACGTCGAGCAGCCGCCGGGCCCGGTCGGCGCGCCGGTCGAACGGCTCGTCGAGGACCACGTTGTCGGCGAAGAGCGCGTGTGCAGCGACGTCGTCCCAGCGGTTGAGCAGCGCGAGCAGGCCCCGGGCGGCGTCGCCGAGCGGGCGAGCGAGCGGCCGCGCGGGACGGTGGATGCCCTCGTGCTCGTGGACCGTGTGGAGCACCTGCAGGGTGAGCATCCCCATCGGTGCGTAGGTGGTGTTGGCCACGGCGATGGCGCCGACGCCCGTGCCCGCCACCCAACGCATGTTGCTGCCGTACCCGGGCAGGCCCCCCGAGTGGGCGACGACGGCCCCGAGCCGGGGGTCGTCCATCACCCGCAGTCCGAAGCCGTAGCCGCTCGGGTACCGCTGGCCCGCGAAGTCGGCGAGACCGATGTAGGTGTGCCACCGCTGCATCTCGCGACGCGAGGCTGCCGACAGGCCAAGGGCATCGGGTTGGTGCGGGGTCGAGTTGGCCGAGTCGAGCCACGACACCCATCGTGCGAGGTCGTGCACCGTGGTCCACAGCCCGCCCATCGGCGCGATCTCGCCGTCACCGATGGGGTGCGGTTCGTCGGGCACGTGTGCGCCGTCCTGCCATCGAAACGGCCTCGCCCAGCGGTCGTGCTCGGGTTGCGTCCACGAGGTGTCGTGCATGCCGAGCGGCCCGAGGAAGCGCTCGGTGATGTGCTCCTGCACCGGCCTGCCGGTGGCCCGGCGAACGCATCGGCCGATCATGCCGAAGCCGAGATTGCTGTACTCGTACGCGTCGTTGGGACGGAAGGCGAACATCGTGCCCGGGGCGTACACCTCGTCGATCTCCGCAATGGGCATGTCGAGGTGGCGGTCGGCCCACGGGTCGTCGGTGGGCAGGCCACTGGTCATGCTCAGCAGGTGCCGCAGGGTGATGGGCGGCGAGCCGTCGGGACCGCGTACCGGGGCGAGCTCGGGCGCATACTCGGCCACCGGTCGGTCGAGGGCCAACACCCCTTCGTCGCGCAAGGCGAGCACTGCTGCCGCGGTGAAGCTCTTCGTCATCGATGCGATGCGGTACACCGTGTGCTGATCCGGTGTGCTGCCGTCGTGCAACACGCCGACGCCGCCCGAGTCGCTGAGCGAGCCGTCACGCAAGAGTCCCCACGCGATCGTGGGGCAGTGGTGCTCGACGGCCGTGATGCCGACGAGGTGTCGCAGGGCGTCGTGTGTGCTCACAGCGCCGAGGTGATGGACGCGAACAACTCGTCGTAGGTGTGGTTCGTCGGGAACGTTAAGTACTACCGTGCCGCCCGCGCCACTGGTGACGCCGGCAATGGTGAGCGCTGGTCCGTCTACATCGGTGTCGTTGCCCAACA
>JANOET010000045.1:0-8403 GCA_031413415.1 Acidimicrobiaceae bacterium | reverse complement strand
GTCGCGCCGCACAAGCGGCTGCGCTACATCCCGCTCGACGAGCTGCGCACCAGGCCCGAGCTCACCGAGAGCCGGCTGCTCGCACGCGGCAACCGACTCTCGGTGATTCCGCTCACCGACGACGAGTTCGACGCCATCGTGGCGCGAGGAGCGAAGCAACCGCGACGGGTCGAGACGACGTGACGCGCTTCTCGATGCTCGAGGGGCTCGACGACGCCGAGACGCGAGCGGTGCTCACTGCCGCCCGCCGGCGCAAGTTCAAGCGAGGGGAAGCCATCTGCCGAGAAGGCGACCCTGGCGACACGCTGTACCTGCTCGACCGTGGCCACGTGGCCATTCGGGTCACCACACCGGCCGGCGACACGGCGACGATGCGCGTCCTCGGCCCGGGAAGCCAGTTCGGCGAGATCGCCGTCATCGAGTCCACCCCACGGTCGGCCACGGTCGTCGCCATCGACGCCGTCGAGTGCCTCAGCCTGCACCGCGACGTCATCCGGCAACTGCGCAGCGACCACCCCACCGTCGACCGCGTGCTGCTCAGTGCAGCGCTGAACGAAGTCCGCCGCCTCACCGCCTCGCTGGCGGAAGCGTTGTACCTGCAGGTGCCCAAGCGCCTCGCCAAGACGGTGCATGGTCTGCTCGACGTGTTCCCCGACGGTGTCATCCCACTCACCCAGGACGATCTCGCCGGATTGTGCGGCACCACCCGCCAGACGGCGAACGAGGTGCTGCAGTCGCTGGTCGCCGACGGCGCCATCGCACTGTCCCGTGGCCGCGTCACGGTGGTGGATCGCAAGGTCCTCGAACGCGCCGCACGCTGAACCCCGTCGCCGAGGTGACTTGAGACCCGAGGGTTTTGTGCCGATACTGACGGTATGACGGCCGTCCTCTCCCACGACCAGGCGTTTGCGCGCAGCGAAGCCCACACCGTGGCGATCCGGATGGTCCAGGCGGTCGGTTCCGTCCTGGCCGGACGCCGGGAGCAGATCGAGGTCGTCACCGCGTGTGGGCTCGCGGGCGGCCACGTGCTCATCGAGGACCTGCCCGGTGTCGGCAAGACATTGCTCGCACAGTCGCTCGCCGCCGCGACCGGCGGATCGTTCGCCCGCGTGCAGGGCACGTCCGACCTGCTGCCCGCGGATGTGGTGGGGTCGCTGGCACCCAACGCCGAAGGACTCGGCCTCCACTTCCGACCCGGTCCGGTGTTCGCCAACGTCGTGCTCTTCGACGAGCTGAACCGAGCCAACCCGCGCACCCAGTCCGCCCTGCTCGAGGTGATGGAGGAAGGCAGTGTCACCGTCGACGGCGAGAGCCATCCGGTGCCGACACCGTTCATGGTCGTGGCCACCCAGAACCCGGTCGAGATGGCCGGCACGTATCCGCTCGCCGAGGGGGTCACCGATCGCTTCATGGCCGCCATCAGCCTCGGGCGCGCCGAGGCCGACGAAGAGGTCGACGTGCTCACCGGCCGTCGCGGCCGCACACAGCTCGGCGCGGTCGAACGAGTGGCGACCCTGCCCGGCATCGTCGCCGCACGACAGGCCGTGCAGGGAGTGCACCTCGCCGAACCGGTGGCCCGCTTCGCCGTCGACATCCTGCGCGCGACGCGAGCCCACCCACGCATCCGCATCGGCGCTTCCACCCGAGCTGGGGTCGCGATGGTCGCGCTCGCCCGAGCGTTCGCGTTGATGGACGACCGCGATCACGTCGCCCCGCACGACGTCACTCGCGCTGCGGAGTGTTCGCTCGCGCATCGCGTCATCGTGTCCAGCCACGAGCACGGGGCCGCGGCCGAGGTGGTGGCCGAGTGCCTGGCGTCGGTTCCCGCGCCGCGCCGCTGATGCGACCCGTCGGGCTCGCCCGGGGCGTCACCGCCTTCCTCGCTGCCTGGTTCGGCGGCGTGCTCATCGCCTTGCTGACAGGCGCGACCGCAGTCGTCATCCTGCTCGTGGTGGGCTTCGTCGCTGCGGTGGCGGCGGCGATCTCGGGACCGCTGTGGCTGCGGCACGCCGAGGTACACGAAGTGCGTACGGCCACGGTCGCGACGGCCGGCGACGAACTCAGCTGGACGATTCGCTCCCGCTCGCCCCGGCCGGTGCATGCGACCGTCACGGTCGCGGGCGACGAGGTCGCCGCCGGCTGGTTGGCCGACGGCACCACGGCGCTGGTCGGACGGGCACCGCACCGCGGGGTGCACGAACAGGTCACGGTCCAGTGGTCCACCAGCGGACGAATGGGCATGCTCTGGTGGCGGCGGCAGCAGACGTTCCCGCTGAGCACGCTGTGGTCGGGTCCCGCGCCGCATCCCGAGCCGGCGGCGGCGGTGCGCGCCCCGGACGACCCGGAGGGCGCGGCCGCACCGAGTCATCGCACCGGGCACGACGACGTCGATGGGGTGCGGCAGTGGCGTGACGGCGACGAGGTCACCGCGGTGCACTGGCCGTCCACGATGCGGCTCGGCGAGTTCGTGGTCCGCCAACGCCAGCGCGACCAGGAGGAGCAGTGGGTCGTCACTGCTCGCTCCGGCACCGACGACCCCGATGCCGAGGCCGCGCGGGTGCGCCGAGCACTCGACGACTGCATGTCCAGAGGCGCCACCGCTGCGGTGCGCGTCGACGACGGACCCGCGCAGGATCTGCCGAGCGCGGCGGCGGTCGTGCAGTGGTGCGCGGCGTTCGAGCCCCGCCCTCGGCCCTCGGCGCACGTGCCGATCTGGCGCCGTCCGATCTTCGCCGGTCCCGGCCCCGAGCCCGACGTCTCGCTCTCACCCTCGGCGCGTTGGGCGGTGGCCGCAGGGTCGATGCTCCCGCTCGCGATGCTGCTGCAACCGCTCGGTTACGGCTCGTTCGAACTCGCCGCAGCAGCACTCGCCGCTGCGGCTGCCGCGTTCGTCACCACCCGACAGCCGGAGGTGAAGCCGTGGTTGCGCCAGCTCGCCGGGCTCGTGGCCGGCGCGGCGATCGTGATGGTCCTGATCGACTTCTCGGCCATCTCCGACGTGATGACCGCAATGCGCTACCTCATGCCACAGGCGCTGGTGGCGCTGTGCATCGTGCAGGGCTTCGAGTGCACCGAACGACGTGGCGCTCGTGTCGCGTTGGCGTGCGCGGCACTGCTCACCACCTACGCCGCCGGTGTGCGCGTCGACCGTGGGCTCGGCCCGATGATGTTCGGCGCCGTGTTGCTGATGGGCCTCGCTCACGCGACGGTCACTCGACCCGATCGCCGTCGCCGGACCGCCGTCGGCCTCGACGAGGCGGCACCGATGCGTCATCCGTTGCGCAGCACCCTGCCGCTCGCAGGGCTGGGCCTCGCCACCGTCGCGGCCGTCGGCCTGCTCGCCGTCATCCCCGTGCCGCAGGGCCCGGCGCAACTGACCCTGCCGTCGTGGCTCAGCGAGCAGCGGCCGGTCGCCTTCCCCGGCGATCTGGCGACGGTCGACGGTTCGCCACTGCTCGGCGGCCCGTTGCAGGGCGGCGGCTCTCGTACCGGCGCCGGTGCGGGCGGGTATCCCGGCTTCAGCAACACGATGGACACTTCGCTCCGCGGTGATCTGGGCGACCAGGTGGTGATGCGCGTGCGCACCCCCTCGCCCGACTTCTGGCGCGGACAGACGTTCACCCGCTTCGACGGCACCAGTTGGTACGTCGAGCAGTACGCGGGCGGCGAGGGCAACGAGGGTCCGGAGCATCGCATTCCTCCGGCGGAGGGCGACCTGTACGACCTCACGGTGGAACCCGACTTCACGCAGACCTTCTTCGTCGAAGTGGACCTGCCGAACATCATCTTCGCCGCGCCGCAGGCGATGCGCGTGATCCTCGACGGCAACGTCTGGTATCGGCCCGACGGCGCGCTGCGCAGCGACTTCGTACTCCCCGCGGGCAGCGCGTACACCGTGCAGTCACGGCGTTCGAGGGCCACGGCCGCCGATCTTCGGTTGGCGTCGTACGAGGGTTACCGCATTCCCACGAAGTACCTGGAGGTGCCGACGTCGACGAGCGAGCGCACCCGTGCGCTCGCACAGCAGCTGGCCGCCGGCTCGCCATCGACGTACGACACCATCCTGCGCATCCAGAGCTGGCTGGGCGAGAACACCGAGTACGACCTGAATGCGCCCGTGCCGCCATCGGGCGCCGACGCCGTCGACCACTTCCTGTTCGAGTCGCAGCGTGGCTTCTGCGAGCAGATCGCCAGCTCGACCGCGATCATGCTGCGCACGCTGGGGGTGCCGGCCCGGATCGCCACGGGGTACGTGCCGAGCGAGCGCGACCAGATCGCCGGCGTGTGGATCAGCAGGGCGAGCGACGCGCACGCGTGGGTCGAGGTGTGGTTCCCGGATCATGGCTGGGTGGCGTTCGACCCCACGGCGTCGGTGCCGTTGTCGGGCGAGAGCACCACCGAGAGCATCGGGGGCGCGCTGTTGAAGGCGTTCGGCGCTGTGGTCGGTGACCATCTGGTGCTCATCATCGGCACGCTCGGGGCGGCCGGAGTGGTGATCGTGGTCGTGCGCGCGGTGACGGTGTGGTGGCGGCGGCGGCGGCGCGGCCGATGGGGTGTGCTGCAGGATCGATTCGTCGCGGCTGCCGTCGGGCGTGGTGCGCCGGCGAATGCGGCGAACGGCGAGCTGGCCGAGCAGTTCGCCGACGACGAGACGGCAAGGATCGCGGCCGAGGTGGCGCGCACCCTGGACGAGTGCGCGTTCTCTCCCTCGTGGCACGACGACGACGCCCGCTACGAGCAGGTGTCCGGCAGCGTCGCCGTCCTGGAACGGATCAGATCCGTTCGATGATGGTGGCCGTGGCCATGCCGCCACCGGTGCACATCGTCACCAGGCCGGTCTGCAGGTCGCGGCGCTCGAGTTCGTCGAGCAGCGTGCCGATGAGCATCGCCCCGGTCGCACCGATGGGGTGGCCGAGTGCCATGGCACCGCCGTTGACGTTCGTCGTGTCCCACGGCACACCGGTGTCACGGAGCCACTTGGCCAGGACGGCCGCGAACGCTTCGTTGACCTCGTACAGGTCGATGTCGTCGTGGGTCATCCCGGCCTTCTGGAGCACGAGCTTGGTGGCCGGACCGGGGGCGGTGAGCATGATGACCGGTTCGTCGCCGGCGACGGCCGCCATGGTGATCTTGGCGCGGGGCGTGTAGCCCTGGGCGCGGGCATAGTCGGGTGAGGCGAGCAGCACAGCGGCCGCACCGTCGACGACGCCCGACGAGTTGCCGCCATGGTGCACATGACGGATCTCGCTGAGGTGCGGGTAGGCCTTGCGCGCAGTGTCGTCGATGCTGAGTTCACGTCCACCCACCACGTGCGCGCCCATGCCGGCGAAGCTGGGCGTCAGCTTGCCGAGATCGGCAACCGTGGTGCCGGGACGGGGGTGCTCGTCGCGGTCGAGGGCGAGGCGTCCATCGTCGTGGAAGATCGGGACGAGCGACCGGTCGAAGCGACCCTCGGCGATGGCCGCCGCAGCGCGGTTCTGACTGTCGACCGCGAGCTGGTCGAGTTCTTCGCGGCTGAAACCCTCGACGGTGGCGATGAGGTCGGCGGAGATGCCCTGGGGCACCATGTCGTACTGGTCGCGGAGGTGGTGGTTGTTGGCGGTGAAGCCGTCGACGTGCATGGAGGCCGGGCGCGACATGCTCTCGACGCCGCCGGAGACGACGAGGTCCTGGACGCCGGCGAGGATGCCCATCGCGCCGAAGTTCACGGCCTGCTGTCCCGAGCCGCAGAAGCGGTTGAGGGTGACCCCGGGCGCCTGGGTGGACCAGCCGGCGTCGAGCGCGGCCATGCGGGCGATGTCCATCGAGTGGTCGCCGCTGCCGGCACCGCACCCCATGATGACGTCGTCGACGTCGGCGGTGTCGAACCCATTGCGCGCCTGCAGTGCGTTGAGCACCTGGGCGAGGATGCGCTGGGGGTGCACGTCGTGGAGTGCGCCGGTGTCCTTGCCCTTGCCACGTGGCGAGCGGACGGCGTCGATGATCCAGGCTTCAGTCATGCCGATCACCGTATCGACGCACCCTCGTCCCACCCGAAGCGAAGCCCCGCCCACCCGCACTGTCAGCCCGAGGGCCGAACACCTCGGGCCGGAAGTGCCGGGTCAGGGTTCGGTGAGGCTCCAGGCGGCGCCGACCCCGGCGATCGCGGACGCGGCCTCGGTGTCGAGGTCGACGAGCAGCGCGGACAGGTCGCCCGCGTCCGCGTCCTGCAACGCCCCACCCGCCGCCGACAGGCGCACCGCGCCCACCGCTCCCGCCATTCCCTTCAACGCATGCCCGAGGCGCCGGACCTCGGCCAGATCGTGGGCGGCTACGGCGACGCCGAGTTCGGCGCGGCGCTCGGCCAACGTGCGCAGGAACAACTCGACCATCTCGCGTGCACCGCTCGGTCCGATGACGATGCGGTACTGCTCGATCAGGTCGGGATCGAAGCGGTCGGCGGCGTCGGGCACGGCCCAATCCTGACAGCCCGGACCGCTACTGAAAACGACAACGGGCCGGTCACCGAAGCGACCGGCCCGTGTGCAGACGGCAGATCAGCCGATGAGCTTCGCCTTCATCGTCGCGAACTCGGCGTCGGTGATGACGCCCTGGTTCTTCAACTCGGCCAGACGGGACAGTTCGTCGGCGGTGCTGGTGCCACCGGCCGCGTCCTTGATGTACTGGCGGGTCGCCTGTTCCTGAGCCTGAATGGCCCCCACCTCGCGCTCGGCCATCTTGTTGCCGCGAGTGATGAGGTAGACGAACACGCCCAGGAACGGAAGGGCGATGATGAACACGATCCACAGGACCTTGGCGACGCCGCCGGTCTCCCGGTCGCGGAAGATGTCGCCGAACACCCGGAAGACGAGCATGATCCACATGAAGAAGAGGAAGAACCAGAGCATCGACCAGAAGACCTGGAGGACGGTGAAGGTAGCAAGCATGATGGTGAACCTCGTGTGAGAGCACAGGACTCCTCACGGAGCCGTCCCGGAGGATAGCGGACCGATCGGCCTGTGGGCTGTGATCTGCTCACTCCGCCGGTGCTGGCTCCGTCGCCGATTCGGCCGCAGAGCGCAGCTGGCCACCGAGCAGGTGCACCGTGTGCGCGGCCACGACCCCCACCACGGCGAGGGGCAGCATCGCCGGGCTCTCGACGCTGGCCACCACGAGCACCGCCAGCACCGGCGCACCGAGAACGGTGGCGATCGACGCTGCCAGACCGACCCCCCACGCCACCTCGATCGGGATGGCGGGGATGAACAGGTGCAATGCCAGTCCGACCATGCCCCCGATGTACGCAGCAGGGAAGATCTTGCCGCCACGGAAGCCGACGGCCAGACACCACGACGTCGCGGCGAGCTTGACCGCGGCGAGGAACAGCGCCTTCCATGCGTTGTCGGTGGTGGCGACGGCCTGCAGCAGCTCCGGGATGCCGCTGAAGCGCACCGTTTCGCCCCCGAGCACGTACAGCAGACCAAGGCCGAGGCCCCCGACGACCGCGGTGAGCACGACGCTCGTCGCATCGATGCGGCGCGTGATGGTTCGCAGCACATGCGTCGACCGGTCGACCAGCAGACCCGCACCACCGGCGACCACGCCGATGAGCACGGCCCACAGCAGGTGCGGCAGGTGGAACGTGGTGTACGTGAACGGCAGGAAACCGGCGGGTTCGACCTCGAGCGCGCGCAGGACGATGGTGGCGGTCGCGGACGCAGTGAGTGCAGGCAGCACCAGCATGGCCATCGCTGCGCCGGGGGCAACCGGCACGAGCTCGAGCAGCGGCACGACACCGGCGAGCGGTGAGCCGAACATCGCCGCGATCAGCGAGCCGAGACCCGCCCCCAGCACCAACTGCTGCGCCTGACCCTGCACGCGACCGCGATGCGCGGCGAACAGACTCAGCCCGGCGACGGCCGGAAGGATGGCACCCTCGGGTCCGAGCGAGGCACCGACTCCGAGGCCGACGAAACCGACGACGAGCACGCTCAGGATCACCTTCGGTCGCGCCATCGCCGGGTCGGTGGCGGCGGCGAGTGGGCCGTGCGAGTCGGCCGGGTGGGGGCCACCTCGGCCTGGCAGGAACCGCAGCAGCAGCCCCATCACGAGCGCGCCGCCGGTGGTGATCGCGATCGTGACCAGCCAACCGGGTCGTTCGCCGGCCACGGTGTGCCACAGCCAGTCGCGGGTGTGCTCGAGTGCCGCCTCGAACGCGAGGAACACCACCGCGACCGCTGCACCGAGCACACCGCACAGGCCGAGCAGACCGATGAACGCGGCGGGCTTCGGTTGGTTCACGATGGGCCTGGTCTCTCGGGTTCGTGGTCCGGCTCGGGCTCGTGGTCGGCGAGCGACAGGCCTTCAACAAGGTAAACATCGTCCGATAATATGGCCGAGGCGCATAAGCCCGGATCACGGTCT
>JANOET010000044.1:0-25109 GCA_031413415.1 Acidimicrobiaceae bacterium | reverse complement strand
GAAGGCTCCGGCGAAGAAGGCCGCTCCGGCCAAGAAGGCTCCGGCCAAGAAGGCTGCGCCCGCCAAGAAGGCTCCGGCCAAGAAGGCTCCGGCGAAGAAGGCCGCGCCCGCCAAGAAGGCTCCGGCCAAGAAGGCCGCGCCCGCCAAGAAGGCTCCGGCGAAGAAGGCCGCTCCGGCCAAGAAGGCTCCGGCCAAGAAGGCTCCGGCCAAGAAGGCTCCCGCGAAGAAGGCAGCCGCCAAGAAGAAGTGACCGTCGTCAAGAGGTCCGCGAAACGGGGGGCTCCGGCCCCCCGTTCGTCGTTTTCCGGCACGCTCCACGACAATGTCTCGATGCACGAGATCTGCGACGACCTGCACGCCGAGTACGAGGCCCTCGACGCGGTCGTTGCGTCGCTGACGGACGAGCAGTGGGACGCGCCCACGCCAGCCGCGGGATGGAGCGTGCGCGATCAGATCTGTCATCTGTGGTTCTTCGACGTGCGCGAGTTGATGGCGCTCACCGACCCCGACGCGTTCGCGGCCGACATGGCCGAACTCCTGGCGTCGGGTGGCACCGAAGCGTCGGTGGCGTCGGGGCGGCAGATGACGGGTGCAGCGCTGCTCGAGGCATGGCGTCACGATCGAACGCGGCTCGTCGATGTCGCGCGCTCGATCGATCCATCGGCCCGCGTGCCGTGGTACGGCCCTTCGATGGCGGCACGCTCGGCGATCACGGCGAGGCTGATGGAGACATGGGCCCACGGGCACGACGTCGTCGATGCACTCGGCGCGAGCCGTCCGGCGACCGCACGACTCAAGCACGTCGCCCACATCGGTGTTCGCGCTCGTCCGTTCAGCTACATGGTGAACGGGCGGGAGATGCCGGCCGCGCCGGTGTACGTCGTTCTGCGTGGCCCGGACGGCGACACCTGGGAGTGGGGCGAACCGTGTCCGAACCGTGTCAGCGGTGAGGCGCTCGACTTCTGCCTGGTCGTCACGCAGCGTCGCCATGTGGCGGACACGTCGTTGCAGGTCATCGGTGACGTCGCCGCGGATTGGATCGGCATCGCGCAGGCGTTCGCAGGCGGCCCCGGCACCGGCAGGGCACCCGGACAGTTCGCCTGAACTTCGCGTGGTCGTAGGACCGGATCGTCGACGGACTACACCCTTGGACCCACTACTGCCTGACGCAGTGCCCTTCTGGCCGACGCGGCGAGCGGGCATGTTGAAGTCATGGAAACTTGCACCCACCCGAACGTGGCCGGCAAGCACCTGCATCGGGTCCTGATGGCGGTCATGGGCCTGATCCTGCTGCTCATCCCGCTCGCCCTCACCTCGCACACCGACGCGGCCGGCACGGCCACGGTGACGATCGACGGCGGACTGACCCCGAAGGTGATCACGGTGCAGGTTGGCACCACGGTCACCTGGCAGTCTGCCGACGCCGACAAGCATCGCATCCGATCGCTGTCGGGTCCCGTGCAGTTCGACTCCGGTGGGCTCGAGGCAGGCAGCTCGTTCTCGTACACCTTCACGTCGGTCGGTACGACCAACTACGGCGACGCCGAGTTCAAGGACATCGATCTCTACATGGGCTCGGTGGTCGTCGCCAACACGGTGCCGACCACGACGACCCCGGCCACCACGGTGCCCGGTGGGCCGACGCAGCCGACCAACCCGCCCGCGCCGGCCACAGTGACCGTGCGCATCGCCAACCGTAACTTCTCACCGACGTCGCTGAGCATCGCGGTCGGCGACACCGTCGTGTGGAACAACGTCGACAAGGACTCCCACACGGTGACCGAGCGGAGCTTCGCGTTCGACAGCGGCACGTTCAACACCGGTGCCAGCTGGCGGCGGACGTTCACCGCGGCGGGTACCTTCAGCTACTTCTGCGACCTTCATCCCGACATGGTCGGCGTCGTCGCCGTGTCCGCACCGAGCCCCAGCGGCACGTTGCCACCGCCGCCTCCCCCGCCCACCACGCCACCGGCACCGGTCACCACGGTCCCCGCGGGTGGCGGCACGGGTGGCGGCACCGGCGGCGGAGCGACCGGTGGCACGCGTGTCTCGATGGCCGACTTCACCTTCACTCCGGCCAGGCTCACCGTGCCCCAGGGAGCGACGGTCACCTGGACCAACAACGGCCAGGCCCGCCACACGGTGGTCGCCAACGATGGCTCGTTCCGCAGCCCCGACGTGCGCAGCGGACAGACCTACAGCCGCACGTTCGCCACGCCCGGCACGTACGCCTACATCTGCGACATCCATCCGGAGATGATCGGCACGATCGCGGTCTCCGGCGCCGGTGGCACGCCGCCTCCACCCCCGGCTCCGACCACGACACCGCCGCCGGTGACGGCCTCCGGCGACGTCCGCATCACCGACTTCGACTACGCCCCACGATCGATCACCATCACCGCCGGTCAGTCGTTGACCTTCGTCAACACTGGCGCCGCACGCCACAGTGCGACCGCCCGTGACGGCTCGTTCGACACCGGCCTGCTGCCTCGTGGTCAGTCGGCGCGGCGCACGTTCGGTACGCCCGGCACATTCCTGTACTTCTGCACGCTGCACGCCAACATGACGGGCACGGTCCTGGTGCAGGGCGAGGACGGCTCTGCCCCACCGCCGCCCAAGGAAGTGGTGGCTGCGGTCGCCAAGGCGGGCGACGTACAGATGGTGGACTTCGACTACTCGCCGAAGCAGCTCACGGTCGCTGCCGGTGCTTCGGTCGGTTTCACCAACGGCGGCGTGGCCCCACACACGGCAACCTCGAAGGACGGGAGCTGGGACACCGGCATCATCCGCTCGGGTGGTACCGGCCGGCTCACCTTCGACACGCCCGGTACGTTCTCGTACTACTGCACCATCCATCCGGAGATGGTCGCCACGCTGTTGGTCACCGGTGCCGACGGTGCCGCACCGCCACCCGAGGCTGCACCCGCCGCTGCCCCGGTGACGCCCAGCGAGGTGGCGGTGAAGGTCCTCGCGGACACGTTCGAGCCCGCAGACGCACGCGTTGCAGTGGGCGGCACGGTCACCTGGACGGTCGCAAGCCTCAGCCCGCACATCATCGAAGCCGACAAGGGCGCGTTCGTGAGCGAGCTGCTGCGCCGTGGTGAGTCGTTCGAGTTCACGTTCGATCAGCCGGGCACCTACCACTACCACGACGGCTTCACCGGCCAGATGGTTGGTTCGGTCACCGTGGTGGCTGCGCCCGGTTCGGCCGGCCAACTCGGCGCCTCCGCCGATGGCTCGAAGGCCACGGTGAACATCATCGAACTCGATTACGACCCCCGAGAGGTCACCGTCGTCCAGGGAGCCGAGGTCACGTGGACGAACATCGATGTCGCCCCGCACACCGTGACGGCGACGGATCAGGGGTGGACGTCCGAGCTGATGCAGACCGGCGACACCTTCTCGCAGACGTTCGACACCATCGGCCGCTTCGACTACCTCTGCACCCTCCATCCGAGCATGTTGGGTACCATCATCGTCACCGACGCCGCTGGCGTCGCACCGGTTGCGCAGATTCCCCAAGCTGCGCCAGCGGTCGATCCCGGGAGTGGCGGCAGCGGTGGCTCGCCGATGCTCCTGCTGGTGTTCGGTGGCATCGCGGTCGGCCTCGCGGCCTTCGTGATCGGGCGCCGCTCGGCGTCCCACGCTGCAGCGAGCGCCTGATCGCCGTTCGGCCTCTGATCGCCCTCGCGGGTGGGCGATCAGGGGCCGGCACCGTTTTCGTTCCGCCCGCCCTACAGGTCGGCGATCCGCTTGAACACCTCGGCAGCGCCCACGCCGTGTCGCCCGCCGAGGCTCGTCAGCCGATCGCGGATGCGCTGCCGAAATGCCTCGACCTGGTCGGGATCGACCGCCTTCATGGTGCTCTCGAACTGGCTGGCGTGCGCTTCGAGGGCGCGCAGCTTGGTGTCGACGAACGACGTGACGTCCTCCACGTGGTCGGGCTCGTCGGCCTCCCACAGCAGCAGGACATCGGGTCGGTGCGAGGCCAGCCTGTGCTCCTTGAAGAAGTGCGGATCGCGCGCCGCGACGATGCCCTCGCAGGCCAGCAGACCGGCATGGCGGTGATCGGGGTGCAGGCGGTAGCGCTTCCACGGATCGTGGCCGAGCACCACCTGCGGTCGCACCTCGCGGATGACCCGTGCGACCTCTCCACGCAACGAGAGCCCACTGTCGAGTTCGCCGTCGACCTGGCCGAGGAACACCACCCGGCCGGCGCGTTCGCCGGCCAGCCGGCGGGCCGCCTCGCGCTGTTCGATCTGGCGAACTGCGGCCAATTCCTGGACGTCGGCGTCGGGGTCCCAGGTTCCCTTCGACCCGTCGGTGAGCACCAGGTGGTGCACGGTGCATCCTGCCGCCGCCCACTTCGCCAGCGTGCCGCCGCACCCGAACTCGACGTCGTCGGGATGCGCCCCGATGGCCAGCGCCGACGAAGGAGTGGGGAGTTCGCTCGACGTCAGCGCAGGCGCTGGGTCGGGTTGACCGGGTTCGTTGGCAGCCATGGCGGAAGCACTTCCTGCACCAGCGGGTGCGTGAGATCGGCAGGGACGTCGATGTCGAGGGCGAGGAGGGGATCGCGCCGCACGGCGACCGGATGGCCGGACGCGATGGTGGTGGCGAGATGGCGACGGAACGACCCCGCGCCGTAGGCGAACGTGAAGTCGATCGACGTGGGCAGCGCCAGCACGTTGGTGCCATCGCCGACCACATCGGGCACCAGTGTGACCGCGCCCGGGATGACCACCCGCAACAGGCTGCGGGCGCGAGGCAGATCGCCGTGAGCGACCACGACGTGGTCGATGCCGCGCTCGCGCAGGTCGCGAACGCTGTTGGTGATCGCAGCGTTCAATCCGACGCCCGGATGCCACAGCACGACGGCACCGTGGTCCACGGCCCACTCGGCGACGGAGTCGTCGTCGCACGCGACGTACACGGGTGCCTCGCCGGCTGCGGCGAGCACACGCTCGGCGCACCAGCGGGCCAACGCCACTCGTTCCACGGGTGACAGCACGGGAGCGAGCCGTGCCTTGGCATCGGCGAATGCCTTCACCGGCACCAGCACCACGGAGTCCACGTCGGCATCGTACGCTGTGCACCATGCCGATCAACGTGGGGGTGGTGGGCGCCGGCTCGTGGGGAACCACCGTGGCGGCGATGGCGGCCGTGAACACGCCGACCGTCCTGTGGGCACGCCGTGCCGAGCTGGCCGAACAGATCAATCGTGAGCACGTCAACGGCGACTACCTTGCGTCGTTCACGCTGCCCGAGGAGTTACGCGCCACGAGTTCGCTCGAGGAGGCCGTGTCGTCCTGCGACGTGTTGGTGATGGCCGTGCCATCGCACGGCTACCGCGACGTGGCCGCCGAGGCGGCCAGGTACCTGCGACCGTGGGTGCCGGTCGTCAGCCTGACGAAGGGGCTCGAGCGCGCGTCGCGCAAACGAATGAGCGAGGTCAGCCGTGACGAGATGCCGGGTCATCCCGTGGCCGTGCTCACCGGTCCGAACCTGGCGAAGGAGATCCTCGCTGGTCAGCCGACGGCCAGTGTCGTGGCGGTCGACGACGGCGACATCGCCGACGAACTGCAGCGCATCTTCTCGCGTCCGAATCTGCGGGTGTACACCAACAACGACGTCGTCGGCTGCGAGGTGGGCGGTGTGGTCAAGAACGTCATCGCGATCGCGGCCGGAATGGCCGAAGGCATGGGCTTCGGCGACAACACACGTGCCACACTCATCACTCGCGGGCTGGCCGAGATGACCCGCCTGGGGATCGCCATGGGCGGGCAGGCGGCCACGTTCGCCGGGCTCGCTGGCATGGGCGACCTGATCGCCACGTGCTCGTCGAAGCAGAGCCGTAACAACATGGTGGGTTTACAGCTCGGCGAGGGCAAGCTGATCGCCGAAGTGTTGGCATCCATGAACATGGTGGCCGAAGGTGTGAAGAGCTCGCCCAGCGTGCTCGACCTCGCCCGGCGTCACGGTGTCGAGATGCCCATCACCGAACAGGTCGTGGCCGTGTGCCACCAGGGTCGCCCTGCGAAGGAGGCGCTCACCTCGCTGATGCAGCGCACCCGCAAGCGCGAGATGGAGTGAGGCGGCATGAGTTCGGCCATGAGTACGGGCGGTGTGAGCACCGGAGCGCTGGGTGGTCGATGGCGTGCCACCGTCACCCCGTGGGGTGGCGTCGAGGCGTGGCACGACGAGGCCACGCTCGACTGGCACATCGCCGCCGACGACCGGTGGCACAGCCCGCGTCGTGAGGCAGCAGTTCGCCAGAGCCGTGTCGACGGCACGGCGGTGTCAGAGACGCGAGTGAAAATCCCCAATGGCGACGCAATCCAGCGCGTCTACACGGTGCCCGACCACGGTGGGCTGACGATCATCGAGATCGAGAACTCGTCGCCGCTGCCCATCGCCGTCGCGTTCACCCGCGCCGATGTGCTGTCCGCTCGGCCGCCCACAGCCCCGATCGAGGGCATCGATCTGCCCGCCGGCAGCGTGGCGTTCCCCATCGGCCATCACGCGACGATCACCGTCGCCCTGGCCCACGATGGTCGTGGCGCCGGTGCGCTACCCGACGGTGTGCCCACGTTGGCCGGTGTCGTACGCGGATGGCTCGCCATGGTCGAGCGTGCCAGCCGCCTGCTGCTGCCCGATCAACTGCTCACCGAGCGCATCGTCGCCGAGCGCTGCGAACTCGCTCTTGGTGGCCCCGAGCACCCGGATGACGACCCTGTGGGATTTCTGCTCGGAGTCGGCCAATTGGTGCGCATGGGCGAACAGGCCGATCCGTGGCTGCCCGACGTGGCCCATGCGCTCGAACTCGCCGCCAAGAGGGGTCCGCACGACTGGGCGTTCGATGCGGCGGTCGTCGCCGCGGATGGCGTGTTCGGCGCGGCGGGCGACGATCGGGCGCGTAAGGACCTCGCCGCGCTCCGTGCGTTGGTGAAGGTCGACCCCGGCCTGCCTTCCGCGCCCCCGAACGAGCCCGCTCGCATGGTCACGTGGGTCGAGTCGCGACTCGCGCATCCGTCGGGTGATGGCGTTGCGTTGTTGCCGGCCGGATTTCCCGAGGGCTGGGCGGGGGAACACTTCGAGGTCTACGGATTGCCCAACGGCGTGGGCGGCACCATCAGCTACGCGGTGCGCTGGCACGGGGCGCGTCCTGCAGTGCTGTGGGAGCAGACCGAGCCGACGACGACGGTCACCTCGCCGGTACTGGCCCCCGACTGGGTGGCGAACGAAGCGAAGGGCGAGACCCTGTGGCCCGAGCCGGTTGGCCTGCTCTCGCCGCCCCCTGCCGAGGGCGAGTCGTTCAGCTGATGTGCGACGTGTTGGTGGCGCTCGCTCCCGTCACCGCTCGTGGGGCGACGCTGTTCGCCAAGAACAGCGATCGCCCCCCGCTCGAACGGCAGTTGGTCGAGTGGTCGCCCGCGCGACGTGACGATGGGTTGCTGCGGGTCACGCACATCGAGGTCGCTGCCCATGTGGACGACACCTTGGACTGCGTGCTGTCGCGCCCCGCATGGTGCTGGGGTGCCGAGCACGGTGTGAACGAGGCGGGTGTCGCTGCAGGGAACACCGCGGTGTACACGACGCTCGACCCGCGTGGAACGCCGGTCGGTTTGACCGGCATGGACCTCGTCCGCCTGGCGCTCGAGCGCGCCGACACGGCCGAGCGCGCGGTCGACGTGATCACGTCGCTCATCGAATGTCACGGCCAGGGCGGCAGCGGCCACGATCCGGACCTCGTGCCTCGCGGCAGGCCGTACTGGAACTCGTTCGTCGTCGCCGACCCCGCCGCTGCGTTCGTCATCGACACCAGTGGCACCGAGTGGGCCGTCGAACCGGTCGCCGACGTGCGGGCGATCTCGAATCGCACGTCCATTCCTGCGTTCGACGCCGCCCACCGGCACCCTCGGCAGCCGGTCGATCGGTTGGTCGACCCACGTTGGCTCGCGTCGCAGCGCGTCCTCGCGATCCGCCCGGTGACGATCGAAGGGCTGCAGGCGCACCTGCGTTCGCACGACTCGTGCGGCGAGCCCGGCTGGAGCGTGTGCATGCACGCCGATGACGTCGAGGCCACCACCGCATCGATGATCGCCGAACTCCGCGCCGACGGGGGCAGCAGCGTGTGGGTCGTCGCCGGCCACCCGTGCGAACACGAGTACACCGCGTTCGCGTTCGCCGAGGCGCCGAGCCGGTTGTCACCCACCGGGTAGAACTGGAGGTGTCGCGCGGGCGTCGCGCTCGCGGAGCGCGTCCATCACGGCGTCGAGCTTGGCCTGCACGGCCGCGACGATCTCGGGATCGTCGGTGGTGCCGTCGGCGGCGATCTTGTCGGCGATGAACGACAGCTGCACCGGAGGATCGATCACCATCGTCGCGCCCATGAAGCCGAGGATGACGCCCAGGTTCTCCTGCGCCTTGGCGGTGCCACCGCGTCCGCCCGAACCCAGAAATGCGACCACGATGTCCTTGATCGCCCGATCGTCGGGGGGACGGGTTGCCCAGTCGAGAGCGTTCTTGGCCAGCGGTGTGGGGTTCCAGTTGTATTCGGGCATGCCCACGATCACGGCGTCGGCGCCACGCAGGGAATCCCACCACCGCAACAGCGCTGGCGGCGGATCGGTCTCGAGGTCGGGGTTCATCCAGGGCAGCTCCTCCACCCACTCGACCCACTCGAACTGCAGCTCCGGCGGGGCCAACCGCTCGGCGAGGTGCACGAGTGCGGTGTTGCTGGAACCCTGACGGAGGCTGCCGCTGAAGGCGAGGGCACGATACGGGGCGGGCATGGCGGAAGTATTGGTGATGCTGCGCCGACGTTCCACTCGGACCGGGTGGATGAACGGTCAGGGTTCGAGTACGACCGTGTCGTCGACGGCGATCTCGCCCGGCTGCAACACGGTGGCGTAGACGCGGCTGACCGGGCCGCGGTCGTGGTGCATCAGCTCGAAATCGCCCTCGCGGAACCAGGCCTTGTTCTGGAAGCACGGCACGGCGTACGACGACACCTCACACAACACCGAGCCGACCTGCAGCCGCACACCCGGGCGGACGTCGGCCCACCGGATGTCGCGTACGGTGACGTTCTCGCCGGCGAGGCCGGGGGCGACGGGGTGGCCGTCGGCCTGGAACGAGCGGATGACCTCGTCGCTCCACAGGCACAGTGCTTGGAACGGTCGACCGTGGTGCACCCGGGTGGCCTGGCGATCGCCGTCGACCCCCCGCCATCCGACGGTGACCCTGGGTTGCGGCAGCTTGGGCAGGCCGCCCTTGCTCGTGCTGAGCTGCACCACGCTGCCCGTCGCGCGTGTTGGCAGTTGCCCTGCTGCGCGCAACGCCGGTCCGGCGGCCTGCCACGCCGTCCACACCCGCTCCAGGTCGGTGGCGAGGTCGCCGGTGAGCCGTGGGACCAGTGCTTCCAGCACGCTCGCGTCACGCTCTTCGGCGAGCAGTGGCCACACCTTCGCAAGCGCGCCGACCGTCTTCACGGCGTCCTGCTCGGTGAACGTGTACGGGCCCACGGTGTACATGGGCACACCGTAGGCTGTCGCCGTGACGACCGTGGAGCACGATTTCGCCGACCTCAAGCTCACCGAGTGGACCTCCTGCGGGGGGTGTGCGGCGAAGTGGGGTGCGTCGTTGCTCACCGATCTGGTGCGCGAGATGCCGGGCGGTCTGGACCCGTCGCTGTTGGTCGGGCTGGCCCCGTTCGACGACGCCGCGATCTACCAGGTCGCCCCCGACGTGGCCCTGGTGAGCACGACCGACTTCTTCCCGCCGCTCGTCGACCATCCCGCCGACTTCGGGGCCATCGCGGCCGCCAACGCCTGCAGCGACGTGTTCGCCATGGGTGGTCGCGTGGTCATCGCCGTGAACGTCGCCGCCTTCCCCGAGCACTTCCCGCGTGAGGCCATCGTCGCCATCTTCGATGCCGCCGCAGCCGTCGTCGCCGAGGCCGGCGGCACCATCGCAGGCGGGCACACCATCCGCAACCCCGAGCCCATCTTCGGGCTCGCCGTACAGGGCGTCGTGCATCCCGACCGTGTCTTCCGCAAGGGCGGTGCCCAGCCGGGCGATGTCCTCGTGCTCAGCAAGCCGGTCGGGACCGGGCTTGCGCTCGCGGGCGGGAGCGACGTCGACAAGGAGGTCGCGATCGCCGGTATGCGCCGCATCAACCGGGCTGCATCCGAGGAACTGCAGGCGCTCGGCGATGTGGTGCATGCGGTCACCGACGTCACGGGATACGGCCTCGCCGGCCATGGTTGGGAGATGGCCGAACGCGGCGACGTGCAAGTGATCGTCCACACCGACGGCATCGAGGCCTACCCGGGAGCGCGTGAAGCCGCGGCTCGCGGCGTCCGCACGGGTGGCGATCCGCGTAACCGCGAGTACGTCACCGCCCACCTCACCAGTACGGCCACCCCCGAAGGCGAGGCGCTGTGCATGGATCCTCAGACGTCGGGCGGGCTGCTTGCCGCTGTGTCGCCTCGTGCCGTCGACGGCCTGTCGTCGATGTGGTGGACCGTGGGTGAGGTCGCGGCCGGCCCTGCCTCGATCGTGCTCCGCTGACCGCATGGGCCGCCGCGCTCCCACCCGTGACATCGAGCGAGAGCTCTGGGCCGAGGGCCACGAGATCGTCGTCGGCATCGACGAGGTCGGTCGCGGTGCATGGGCGGGTCCGCTGATGGTGGGTGCGGCCATCCTGCCGCGGCACACGCGGGTCAACGGGGTGCGCGACTCGAAGATGCTCACCGAAGCGAACCGCGAGCGGTTGTTCGACCGCATTGCCGAGTGGTGCGATGCGTGGTCCGTCGGCGCAGCGAGCCAACAGGAGTGCGACGAGTTGGGCATGGCCGACGCACAGCGACTGGCCGCCCGTCGGGCGGTCGAGGGCCTGGGACTTCGTCCCGACGCAGCAGTGGTGGACGGCAAGTGGAACTTCCTGCAGGGCGCAGTGCCGCACGTCGAGATGCGCGTCAAGGCCGACATGGTGTGTCTGCCCGTCGCCGCAGCGAGCATCCTGGCCAAGGTCACCCGCGACCGCATCATGCGCGACATGTCCGCCAGCTACCCGCAGTGGAGCTTCGACACCAACAAGGGCTATCCGTGCCCGGTGCACAAGGCGGCGCTGCAAGGGTACGGCCCCTCGGCCATCCACCGTCGTACCTGGGTGTTCATGGACCACTACGTGCCGTGGAGCGGCGTCGTGCGTGTCACGCCCATCGGCATGCGCTCCACCGAACCGGACCACCCCCGGCTGTTCTGACGGTCAGTCGCCATCGGGTTTCGTCCACGCGCGAAGCGGTCGCATGAGGTGGCGCTTCTTGCTCATGTGGTCGGACATCCGACGCAGGATGTCGTCGAGCGTGACGATCGCCTCGACCACGTGTGGTCCCTTGTTCAGCATGACGCACTCGGCCCGCTCGCTCATGGCTGCGTCGGTGATCTCCGACCGCGATGGGCGCCCGGTGCGCGCCAGCTGGTCGAGCACCTCGGTGGCCCAGATCACCGGAAGTTGTGCGGCCTCGCACATCCAGAGCATCTCCTCTTGAACCTCGGCGAGTCGCTCGTACCCCACCTCGACGGCCAGGTCGCCGCGGGCGATCATCACGCCGACCGCCTCGCTGGTCATCGCCGTGGTGAGGATGTGCGGGAGCTCATGGAAGCCGCGCGCCGTTTCGATCTTCAACACGATGCCGAGACGCGTCGCGGTGAGCCCTTCGAGCGCGCGTTGCAACTCGACGACGTCCTCGGGTGATCGGACGAACGAGAGCGCCACGATGTCGGCCACCGACACGACGGTTCGGAGGTCCTCCCGGTCTCCGTCGGTGAGCGCGGTGACGGGAACGTCGGTGTCCGGGAGGTTGATTCCCTTCTCGGCCTTGAGCTTGCCGCCGCCGACCGGTGTGCTCGTGATTCGCACCACTGCGGTGGGTGCGCCCGGGGCCGAGGCCCACACTTCCTCGACGACGCCGAGAAAGCGGCCGTCGTCGAACGCAACACGGTGACCGCAGCGAAGGGCACTCACCGCTGCCGGCAGCGTGCACCCGACCCGGACGCGGCCGCCGGCCAACGGCTCGCCCTGGACGTCGCCGCCGACCAGTTCGACGTGGTTCCCGACCGTCAACCCGACCCACCCGGGTGCCTTGGGGAGTTCGCCCACGACGCCAGCGGCTCCGCTCGGGTGGTTGCACTCGATGGCCATATCGGACGTCACGTAGGTGGTCCGCGCGCACTCGACCACCGCCGACACGCTGTCGACCGCCGTGACCACCATCTCCCGTCGCGCCTCGCGTCCGTCGCGCACGTGTAGCCGCATGCCCGGGCGGAGCACGTCCCAGAACTCGGGCGAGACGGGAATGGTGGCGACGCCGTCGTCCGGATCCGTTGGCGACGATCCGATCGGCGTGAGCACCGCTCGGCCGGGTGCGAGCACCTTGCCGAAGATGTCGCGGCGGGGCTTGATCTTGATCACCGCCGGGCCGGGTGTCATTCCTGCGGTCCGCAGCTTCGGTCCGGCGAGGTCCATCATGATGCGAACCTCTCGCGACTCGCGCGTGGCGGCAGCGCGCACGTGCGCTGCCATCGCCCGCCAGGCAGCAGGGTCGTCGTGGGCGCAGTTGATCCGAGCGATGTCCATCCCTGCAGCGACGAGGCCATCGATCAATGCAGGGTGGTCTGCACTGTCGGACGGCAAGGTGACCATGATGCGTGTCGTCCGCCTGGCGGGGGCGGGTCCCAGCAGGGACAACGTCGTGCGCTCGAGCGAAGGCGAGCCGGGCTCGACGTGCGAGTAGTCGTCGTCGGACGGCGCGCCTGCGAGCGCCCGAAGCGCTCTGCCAACTGCCTCGATCGTGGCGAGAACGTGCGCTTCGGACCGCCCGAGCGACGACAGGCCCAGCGAACTGAGATCGTCCTGCAACGGGCGCAGGTCACAATTGCGCATTGCGACGAAGTGCGCCAGATTCTGCACGCTCGAGCGATGCGAGGGATGCACCGCCTGCAAATCGCCGATCGATGGTGTGGCATCGACCACCGACCGGTGGAGGATGTCCATCTGGCGAAGGCAGTCCGTGACGCGTTCGTCCACGCTTTCAGGGTACGAAAGCCGTTGGACACCTCCGGTGAACCGGCGATGAACATTGAGCGAGACATCGCGTTGGGATCGATCGGCCGGTTCTGATCTGATGGCGTCCATGCAGCACGACGTCGTCGTCATCGGCGCGGGCCTCGCCGGCCTGCGGTGCGCCAGCGACCTGGTCGCTGCCGGGCTCGACGTGGTGGTGCTCGAAGCCCGCGACCGCGTTGGCGGGCGGGTGTTCAGTCACACCTTCTCGAACGGCCAGTCGTGCGAGCGGGGTGCGGAGTTCATCGACGGCAACCACACCGCCGCGTTGGCGCTCGCGGCCGAGTTGGGTCTCGCGGTCACGGAACGCCCCGAGGGCATCGACTGGCAGGCCACGCTGGTCGACGCGGGTGGCCGAGCCGTGCCGATGCACCTGCACGCCACGCTCGCTCCCGACTGGGAGCGGTGGGACCAGGCGATCGCGGCGCTGCGTCCGACCGACGAGTTCGAGCAGGCAACGCTCGGTGACCTGGTGCACGAATTGGGGTTGTCGGTCATCGCCCGCGTGGTGATCGGGCGCGACATCCGCACCGAGTTCATGTTGCCGCCGGAAGAGGTGAGCCAACGCTTCGCCGCCCAGGTCGTGAGCAACCAGGTGCCCGGTCAGCGTGAGCGGCACCGCGTGGTGGGCGGCAACGACCAACTCGCCACCGGCCTGGCGGCGCGCCTGGGCGACCGGGTGCGCCTGCGCACCGAGGTGGCCCGGGTGCGACCCGAGACCGCCGAGGTCGTCCTCTCGGACGGGACCGTGGTGCGCGCCGGAGCCGTGGTCGCTGCAGTGCCGCTGCCCGTGCTGTCACGGCTGTGGCCCGAGATGCCGCTCGAGCTCGGTGCCATCGGGTACGGGGTGGGCGCGAAGATCAGCGTGCAGTTCTCCCGACGCATCTGGCGGGATTACGGACGTAGCGGCCTGGTGCTGTCCGATCGGGCGTGGGGCCACCTGTGGGAGACCACCGACGACCAGTCGGGCGACACGGGCGTGCTCACCGACCTGCTGGCGTCGCACGACGGTGCTGCATTCGCGGCGCTGCCCGAGTGCACTGACCGGGTGGTGCAGGAGATCGATCGCATCTACCCGGGAGCGAGAGGCCTCGCGGGCGAACGGGTGCACACCGATTGGACCAACGACCCGTACAGCCTGGGCTGCTACACGTGCTTCGGCCCGGGGCAGTGGTCGGCCGCGCAGGGGGCGTTGTACGCACTGCACGGCCGCATGTGGCTGGCTGGAGAGCATGCCGACGGCCACGCCGGCTTCATGGAGGGCGCGTTGCGCAGTGGGTCCGGCGTCGCGGCGCGCATCGTCGGCTGACGACGCAGCCCCACCAACCGGGTCAGGCGCGTTCGAGCGCTTGCGACAGGTCGGCCACCAGATCGGCGGCGCTCTCGATGCCCACCGAGAGCCGCAGCAGGTGGTCGGGTACCTCGAGCGGTGAGCCAGCGGCGGAGGCGTGCGTCATCAGGCCGGGGTGCTCGATGAGGCTCTCGACCGCTCCCAGCGACTCGCCGAGCGTGAACAGCTGCGTGGCCGATGCGACTCGCAGCGCCGAATCGCTGCCACCGCGCAACGTGAAGCTGACCATGCCGCCGAAGTCGCGCATCTGCCTCGCCGCCGCAGCGTGTCCGGGGTGGTCGGGCAACTGCGGGTACAGCACCCGCTCGACCGCAGGATGACCGATCAGCAGGTCGACGACCGCGCGTGCGTTGGTGCAATGACGCTCCATCCGGACGGCCAACGTCTTCACGCCACGCAGTGCGAGGTAGCAGTCGAACGGCCCGGGGACCGCGCCGGCGGCGTTCTGCGTGAAGCGCAGGCGCTGGGCGAGCTCGGTGTCGTCGAGGGCGAGGAAGCCGCCCACGACGTCGCTGTGGCCGCCGAGGTACTTCGTGGCGGAATGCACCACCACGTCGGCGCCGAGCGTCATCGGCTGCTGCAGGAAGGGCGTGGCGAACGTGTTGTCGACACACACCAGTGTGCCGCGTTCGTGGGCCAGCGCAGCGATGGCTTCGATGTCGAAGCAGCGCAGCAACGGGTTGGTGGGCGTCTCGAGCCAGATGAGTTTCGTGTCCGCCGGCCAGTCGCGCGCGAGCGCACCCAGATCGAGCAGGTCGACCGCCGTCCAGGTCAGGTGGGTGTGCACCTTGCTGATCAGCCGGAAGGTGCCGCCGTACGCGTCGTTGCCCAGAAGCACCCGGTCGCCGGGTGCGAGGAGCCGCAGCACGTTGTCCTCGGCGGCCAGGCCACTCGCGAACGCGAGGCCGTGGTCGGCCTGCTCGAGGGCGGCAACCTGCGTCTCGTAGGCGGTGCGGGTGGGGTTGCCGCTGCGGCTGTACTCGTAGCCCTTGTGGCGTCCCACCTCGTCCTGGGCGAACGTCGTGCTCAGGCTGATGGGCACCACCACCGCCCCCGTCGTCGGGTCCGCGTCCTGGCCGGCGTGGATGGCGCGTGTCTCGAAACCCCACTCGCCGGTCTGCTCGGTGTCACCCATTGCTCAGCTCCTCGAAGTACGACAACAGGTCGGTACGGGTCAGCACACTCAGCGGGCGGCCACCCGACAGCACCAGCAGTGCGGGAGAGCGGTCGAGCATCTCGACTGCGATGGCCACCTTCTGGCCGACGCCGATGGTGGGCAGCTTGGGTCCCATGACGTGCTCGACCGGGTGCGCCATCACGCCAGGATCGAGGTAGACGGCCTCCATCAGGTCCAGTTCGTCGACCGCGCCCGAGACCTCGGCGTTGGCGAACGGCGGGGTGTTCTTGCACACCGGCAGCTGGCTGATGCTGTTCGCCCGCATCAGCTCGATCGCCTCGCGCACGGTGTGCTCGGGGTTGACGTACAGCAGCGATGGCGTGTCGCCGCGGGCGTCGAGCACCGCAGCGATGCACTCGTCGCACTGGCGAAGGAACCCGAAGTTGGCCATCCAGTCGTCGTCGAACACGCGCGACAAGTAGCCGCGGCCAGAGTCGGGGTTGAGCACCACCACGATGTCGTCGGGCTTCGCTCGCTTGGCCACCTGGATGGCGGCGGCCACGGCCATGCCGCCCGAGCCACCGATGAGGATGCCTTCCTCGCGGCTCACCTCGCGAGCGGTGGTGAAGCTGACCTCGTCGGTGATCGGGATGACGCCGTCGTACAGCTCTGGAGCCCAGGCGGCGGGGAAGAAGTCCTCGCCCACGCCCTCCACCAGATACGGCCGGCCCGAGCCTCCGCTGAACACCGATGCGTCGGGGTCGGCGGCGATGACCTGGATGTCGGGATTCATGGACTTCAGGTAGCGGGCCGTGCCCGTGATGGTGCCGCACGTGCCGGCGCCGGCCACGAAGTGGGTGATCCGCCCGGCCGTCTGAGCCCACAGCTCGGGCCCGGTGGTCTTCTCGTGGGCGAGCGGGTTGTTCGGGTTGGCGTACTGGTTGGGTCGGAACGCCTGCCGCTCGACAGTGAGCCGCTCGGCCACGCTGTAGTAGCTCTGCGGGTCGTCGGGGGCCACGGCGACCGGGCAGACCACGACCTCGGCCCCGTAGGCGCGGAGCAGGCTGACCTTCTCGGGTGCCACCTTGTCGGTCATCACGAACACGCAGCGGTAGCCGCGCTGGGCGGCGACGATGGCCAGGCCCACGCCGGTGTTGCCGCTGGTCGGCTCGACGATCGTGCCGCCCGGTTGCAGCAGGCCGTTGCGTTCCGCGGCGAGGATCATCTCCAACGCGGGTCGATCCTTGGCGGAGCCGCCCGGGTTGGTGGTCTCGAGCTTCATCGCCAACACACATGGCAGATCGTGGATCTCGCTGATCCGCTTGAGCCGCACCAGCGGAGTGTTGCCGATGAGGTCGATGACGCTGTCGGCAATGGTGGTCCCCTGCAGTCGCGGGTCTGCCGCGTCGTGTCCCGATGCCATGCGCGGAGGGTAGTGCGCTCTCGGCGCCGTGTGGACCGAGCCCGTCGACTCGTTCGATCAGGCCGTCACGCTGATGAGGAACTGACCCTCGGGGTTCATCTGGCACACGCCCGACAGTTCACCGGGCTGGGTGAACCGCATCGCCAGTTCCTGTCCGGCGGTGATGAAGAACGGGCCGATCATGTAGTCGCGACCATCCTGGTTCTCGATGCGGATGGACTCGCCGACCTTGACGTCGAGCCGCTGCGGCATGAGGTCGACCGTCTGCCCCTGGTCGATCCGCACACTGGTTCCGTAGGGCACCACGAACACGTAGGTGGCTTCCTCGCCATCGGCCAGTGCGCCCCATTGGGCCTGCGCGGCGCCGCCAGAGCCGTCGTCGCCGCAGGCGCTGAGGCCCACGAGTGCGATGGGGAGCACCGCAGCCAGCAGTGCACCGGTGAAGTGTCGTCGGAGCGACATGATCATCCCTTCCCGTACAGGATCTCGAGGTCGGTGGCGATGGCGCCCGACTTGATGCCGAACAACCACTCGAGCACGACGTCGCCGTTCTGGTCGACGACGTACAGGTTGCCACTGTGCACGACTTCGGGCTCGTCGGAGCCGTTCTTGGTGACGCTGTAGGTGGTGCCGAACCCCTTGGCCACCGCTTGCAGCCGGGTGTCGTCGTCGGTGCGCAACGCATGCCCGCCATCGATGAAGCTACGGACGTACCTCGTGAGCAGCTCACCGTCGTCGCGTTCGGGGTCGACGGTGATCATCGCCAGATCGGTGCGACCGGCGATGTCGTCGCCGGCCTTGGCGAACGCCTTCTTCACCTCGGACAGCGTGGTGGGGCACACGTCGGGGCACGCCGTGTAGCCGAAGTACACGATGAGGAAGTTGCCCTCGGACGCTCGGAATTCGAAATCGGCGTCGCCATCGCTGGCATCGGGCAGCGACAGGGACCCCACCGCCGGGGGCGGAGTCTTCTGGAGGCCACTGAGCACCTTGGCGGGCGTGTCGCCGCCGCAGGCCGTGACGACACCGACGACGAGTGCGAGTGCGGCGAACCCGCGAGCGGCAGTGCGGAACTTCACGGGTTGGTGCCCTTCGTGGAGGAGGTGATGTCGGGGAAACTGGCGGCGATACGGTCGCGGAGTTCGTCCGCGGTGAGTGCGCCCGAATGGACCTCGACCACCTTGCCATCTGCGTCGACGAACGCGGTCGCGGGTAGGCCGGTCACCTCGAACGCGTCGGACAGCCCGCCGGTGGGATCGGTGAACTGCTCGTAGCCCACACCGAGATCGGCGGCGAACGCCGCGGCGTCGTCGGCGTCGTCGGCGACGTTCACGCCGATGATGCGCACCGCGTCCTGCGACGCAGCGACCTCGTCGAACGCCGGCATCTCCTTGACGCACGGCTTGCACCAGGTCGCCCACATGTTCAGCACCACCGGCGTGCCCTGCATGTCGGCGAGGGTGAGCGAGGTGCCGTCGGCGGCCGAGAACGGCACGTCGGTGACGGACGAGGCGGAACCGGGCGAGGAGCCGCCACCGCAACCTGCCGCGACCGTCGCGGCGAGCACCACGAGTGCCCACCGGACGGCGGGGACGGAATTGCGATGGCGGCGTCGGCTCACGGCGCCTCGTCGAGCACCGGCACGTCGATGTCGATGGAGCCGGCGTTGGTGAACGTGAGCGTCACGGTGATGGTGTCGCCCACCTTCAGCGGGGTGACGAGGTCGAACAGCATGACGTGGAAGCCGCCCGGTTCGAGCGCGAAGTCCTGACCGCCGGTGAGCGCGATCGACTCGACGGGGGACATCTGCATGCCGCCGCCACCCATGTTCATGGTGGTGTCCGAGCCCATGCCCATGCTGGTGTCGGAACCCATCGGCATCGTGGTCTCGGAGCCCATCATCATCGACTCGTGGATCTCGGCGCGAGCGGCGACCGTGGCCGGCACGCTGGCGCCGGTGAGCGTGTCGTCGGTGGCCGGCACGATGGTGAAGTAGACGGCGCCGTTCGAGGCGCCCTCGGCCGAGGTGCGCGCCCACTGGCCCACGATGCCGAGCTGGCCGACCGTGGACTGGGTGGCGGCAATCGTCCCCTCGCTGGTGGCATCGTCGTCGCCACACGCGACGAGCGAGAAGGACAGGGCGCCGATGGCGAGGGAAGCAGTCACGGCGCGGCGGAGCATGGACGTGGAGGTACGCATACCGTTCATGTCGCTCATCATGCCCGTTCAGTTCCCGATTTGCCGCGGGACGACCGACAGGATCTCCACGGACCAAAGTCCCGGCGGCCCCCCTCTCCCTCTGTGTCCATGCTGTGACACCCCCTGAGTACCGTGGCGGACGTGCAGGAAGGGCAGGAACAACCGCGAACCGGGAGGTGGCAGGTCGAGCAGGTGCTCGCGCTCGCGCCGCGCCCCAATTCGGTGGCGGGGGCGCAGCCGTTGGCCGTCCCCGCCAGGTGGGTCGCGCTGGGCTGCGACGATCGGGCGGTCTGGGGCCGGTGCGTCAGCACGGGCGCCGAGCCGTACGAGTGCATGGTCGACCACGTCACGGTGGGCATGCGTTGCTCGTGTCCCAGCCGACTGCACCCGTGCAAGCACGCGCTGGCGCTGCTCCTGCTGTGGGCGCGGGGCCAGGTGGCCAGGGGCGACGTGCCTCGATTCGCGGCCGGGTGGGTGGCCGGTCGAACTGACCGTGAGGCGCCGGTCCAGCCTGCCGCTGCACCCGCCGCCGACCCGTCGTCGGCCGGCGCGACGCCCGCACCGTCGCCCGCCGCCCCCGAGCACGATCCCACCAGGTCCCGAGACGACCGGGTGGCGCGGATGACGGCCGGGCTGGCCGAGCTGGACCGTTGGCTCGACGACCGCATGCGTACGGGGTTGGCCGATCCGGCATTGGCCGCGTACCGGACATGGGACGAATTGGCCGCGCGGCTCACCGACGCGCAGGTGGGAGGGTTGGCGAACCGGGTCCGTCGGCTGGCCGGCGCCGTTGGTGCCAGTCCGCAGTGGCATGAACGGGTGCTCGCCGAGATGGGCCTGCTGCATCTGCTCGCCAATGGAGGTCGGCGCCTCGGCGAGTTGCCGACGCGCCTCGCCGACTCGGTGGCGGCCGTCGTCGGTTGGCAGGTCCGCCAGGCCGACATCATGGCGGGGGTGCCCACCACCGATCACTGGACGGTCATGGGACGCAGCGATGTCCGTGAGGACCGCATCGAGGTTCGCCGTGTGTGGTTGCGCGGTCGCGACACGGGCGAGTGGGCGATGGTGTTGTCGTTCGCTGCCTATCAGCAGTCGCTCGATGCCTCGTTCACGGTCGGCACCGACCTCCACGCCGACGTGTTCCGGTATCCCGGTGCCGTTGCGTTGCGCGTGCTGGTCGGCCCGCGTCATGCACCACCCGAACCGTGCCTCGACGTGACGGCGGTGGGCGTGCGTCAGGCATGCGACCAGATCGGCGCGGCCCTCACCCTCGAGCCGTGGCTCGACCGCTTCCCTGTCTGCCTTTCGGCCGCACCAGCGCGATCTGCCGGGCGGTGGGTGCTCACCGATGCCGATGGCTCGCTCCCGCTCGTCGACGGCGCGCCAGGTCTGGGTGCGCTGCTGTCCTGCAGCGAGGGGCGGGCCCTGCCGGTCACGGTCGAGTGGACACCCGCCGGGCTGGTGCCACTCACGGTGCATCTACCCGACCGGGCCGTCGACATCGGTCCTGTCGCCGAGTCGTCGTTCGTCGGGTCGTCGAGAGCGCGGTCGTCATGAGTGCCGTCGATGCCTACTGGACCGAGATGGTCACGGTCGCCCTGCTCGGCACCGATCGCCGCGAACCGCCGGCTCCGCCCCAGGGTGGCCTGGCCGACCTCGCCGCCGATGCTCCCGCCCCGACCGCCTCGCAGCGCCTGTTGCAACAGGTCGCAGCCACCGCGGTGGTCCGGCGAGCCGGCCTGTTGCCCGGTCCACCGGTCGCGACCGTGGCCCCGCCTGCGACCGATGCGCGCCCCTGCACGCCGGCATCCGCCACGGCGACCTGGCGTCGCGTCGTCGCCGACTGGGCGGTGCTCGAAGACGAATGGGTGCTCACCGTGGTGCGCAGCGGGCGCCGACTCTCGCCCGAACTCGTTCCCTCGCTGCTCGCTCGACACCGCACCGACGCCACCCGTCATGCGCGGGCGCGCGCTGCCGCCGGACCCCTCGCCGAGTGGATGATCTCGTGGTCGCCCCGTCTGGCCTGCGCGTCGAAACAGCGTGTGGTGCCCGAGTTGTTGGGTGAGGTGCCCGAGTTGGCCATCACCCCGGATCTGGCACCGCTCACCGGTGCACCGCCCGACCAAGTGGCCACCGTGTTGGCCGGCGGACTTGCGGCCGGGGCCTTCGGACCCGGGCATCGGGCGGTCCTGGTCAACCTCGTGGCCCGTGTACGGCCATCGTCGCTTCCGGCGCTCTGCATGGCGCTCGACGCCGTCGGTCCTTCGTCTCCCGCCATCGGCCTGGCGTTCTCGCTCGCCGACCTGGCCCACCTCCGCCTCCACCTGCTCACCGAACTGGAGCCCACATGACCCCCCACGCACCCTCGGTGCTGCGGCCGCACGCCGAACACGAATACGCGCACGAGCTGACCGCGCTCGCCGCGGTCGACGACCGCGAACGGCCCCCGAGCTGGCGGCTGTCGCCCTGGGCCGTGGTCACCTATGTGCTCGGCGGCACGTTGGCCGACGGCACGGTCATCTCGCCGAAGTACGTCGGTCGCCGCCGGCTCGTCGAGATCGCCGTCGCCACACTCGCCACCGACCGCGCCCTGCTCCTGCTCGGCGTGCCGGGCACGGCCAAGACCTGGGTCAGCGAGCACCTTGCTGCGGCCATCAGCGGCGACTCGACCCTGCTCGTGCAGGGCACGGCCGGTACCGCGGAAGAGTCGCTCCGCTACGGCTGGAACTACGCACGGTTGTTGGCCGAAGGCCCGTCTCCTGCTGCGCTCGTCCCCAGTCCCGTGTACCGGGCCATGGAGCGCGGCTCCATCGTCCGCGTCGAGGAGCTGACCCGCATGCCCAGCGACGTGCAGGATGCGCTCGTCACCGTGCTCAGCGAGAAGACGTTGCCCATCCCCGAGCTAGGTGGCGAGATGCAGGCGGTGCCGGGGTTCAACCTCATCGCCACCGCCAACGACCGCGACCGTGGCGTCAACGACCTCTCCGCCGCGCTGCGGCGACGCTTCAACACGGTCGTGCTGCCCCTTCCCGCCGATGCCGAGGAAGAGGTCGCCATCGTCGAGCGCCGCGTCGCCGAGCTCGGCTCGGCGCTGCAACTGCCCGAGGTGCCTGCGGCCGACGACGAGATCCGCAGGGTGGTCACGGTGTTCCGTGAGCTGCGCTCCGGCGTCACCGAAGACGGCCGCATCAGCCTGAAGGTGCCGAGCGGGTCGTTGAGCACCGCCGAAGCCATCAGCGTGGTCACCCACGGGGTCGCCTTGGCCGCGCACTTCGGCAACGGGCAGCTCCGCGCCGCCGACGTCGCCGCCGGCATCGTCGGCGCCGTCATCAAGGACCCCGTGCACGACACCGTTGCCTGGCGCGAGTACCTCGAGGCGGTCGTGCGCGATCGTGCCGAGTGGGGCGACTTCTACGAGGCCTGCCGCGAGCTCTGATCCCCATGACGGCACAGGTGCGATTGCTGGGTGTTCGTCACCACGGCCCTGGTTCGGCCCGGTCGGTGGTGCGCGCCCTCGACGACTTCGCGCCCACCGCGGTACTGGTCGAACTGCCGGCCGACTGCGAGCCGGCCCTGCGATGGGTGGGACACGAGCAACTTCGTCCACCGGTGGCGCTGCTCGGCCATGTCGTCGATCGCCCGCAGCGTGCGGCCTTTCTGCCGTTCGCCACCTTCAGCCCTGAGTGGCAGGCGTTCCAGTGGGCCCGCTCGCACGATGCCGTCCTGCGCGCCATCGACCTGCCGCTCGCGCAGACACTCGTCGACGTGGCCGACGACGCGTTGCCACTCGAGGCCGCACTCGTCGACGACCCGCTCGGTGCGCTTGCCGCAGCTGCGGGCGATCCCGATGCCGAGCGATGGTGGGACGACGTCATCGAGCACCGTGGCGACGGTGAGCCGGCGTTCGCCGCGGTCGCCGAGGCCATGCGTGCCGTACGCGGCAGTCGCGACGCCGCGACCGTCCGTGAGGCGCAGCGAGAGGCCCACATGCGCCAGGCGCTGCGCGCCGCGATGGCCGATGGCCACGAGCGGATTGCCGTGGTCTGCGGCGCATGGCACGTCCCGGCGCTCGAGTTGCCGCTGCCACCCGCGAAGGTCGATGCCGCCACCCTGCGCGGCCTGCCGAAGGTGAAGGTGGGGGTGAGCTGGGTGCCATGGACTCATCGACGCCTGGCCACGGCCGCTGGCTACGGTGCCGGCGTGCGCAGCCCCGGTTGGTACGCGCACGTCTTCCGACATCCGGGGCCCTCCGGGGCGAGTCGGTGGTTCGTCGATGCCGCTCGTCTGCTGCGCGAGCGCGGCATGTCGGCCTCACCCGACCATCTCATCGCCGCGACGCGCGCTGCCACGGCGCTCGCGTCGTTGCGCGGTCGCCCGAGGCCGGGTCTGTCCGAGATGCTCGATGCGGCCGACGCCGTGATGGCCGGGTCCGCCGGCCTCGCGCTCATCGAACGCGAGCTCGTCGTCGGCAATGCCATCGGCGACGTCCCCGACGACGCCCCACAGGTGCCGCTGGCGCGCGACCTTGCCGCGCAACAGCGCTCGGTTCGCTTGAAGCCGAGCGCCGACGCCAAGGTCGTCGAGCTCGACGTGCGCACCACCAACGCTCGCAACCGCTCGGTGTTGCTGCACCGCCTGGTCGCGCTCGGGGTGCCGTGGGGTCGTGTCGAAGAGGGGCGTGGTTCCAGCGGCACGTTTCGCGAGACCTGGACGCTGCAGTGGGAACCCGAACTCACCATCCGCGTCATCGAGCGGTCGGCGCACGGCACCACGGTCCGCAGTGCCGCCGCGCACTGTCTGCTCGAGCGCGCCGAGGCCGCCGATGCGCTGGCCGACCTGGTCCACGTGCTCGACAGCGCGCTCCTCGCCGATCTGCCCGAGGTGGTGCAACCGGTGGTGGCGATGGTCGAGGCGCGCGCTGCCCACGATCCCGATGTGGTCCAGGTCATCGACACGCTCGGACCGCTGGCCCGGGCCATGCGCTACGGCGATGTCCGCGGCACCGACGCGGCCGCACTCCGGCGGGTGTTCGACGGTCTCGTGGTGCGCGTCGTTGCCGGCGTCCTGATGGCCTGCCGGTCGCTTGCCCCCGAGGCCGCTGCGGCGATGGTCGAGCGGCTGGCCGCAGTGCAGACCGCACTGTCGTTGGTCGATCATCCCGCCCGTCGTGGCGAGTGGCCGGCGACGCTCACCCTGGTGGCCGAACGGAGCGACGTCCACGGTCTGGTGCAGGGCCGGGCCGGGCCACCCGTTTGCTCCACGACGGCGGCTCGTGGAATCGCGCACGCGTGGCGGCGCGCCTGTCCCGCTCGCTGTCGGTCGGTAGCCCACCGGCCAACGGTGCGGCGTTCGTGGAAGGCTTCCTCGCAGGCAGCGGCACCGTTCTGGTGCACGACCGTGAACTGCTCGAGGTCGTCGACAGTTGGGTCTCGGGGCTCTCGCCCGACTCATTCGCCGGGACGGCACCCCTGCTTCGGCGCACCTTCGGATCGTTCGAGACGGCCGAGCGCCGACAGCTCGGTCTGCTGCTCGCCGACGAGGCGCCCGCGACGGTCGTGGGATTCGGCACCGAGATCGATCTCGAGCGAGCTGCCGCGGCGCTCGGGACCGTCCGCCATCTGCTGGGGGTGCCGTCGTGAGCGACCACACCCTCGGTGACGCCGGCCGGGTCAGCGACCTCGAGCGTCTGCGCCGTTGGCGCATGGTGCTGGGCGGCACCCCCGACGACGAGGCCGGCGGCCAGGGCGTCACCGGCATCGCGCTCGACGGCCACGATGCGCGCATCGATGCTGCGCTCGCCGCGGTGTACGACTCGAAGCCGGGGGCTCGGCGTGGCGGCGGTCGAGCCGGAGGCCTCAGCAAGTCCGCGCCGTCGGTTGCCCGCTGG
>JANOET010000043.1:0-1514 GCA_031413415.1 Acidimicrobiaceae bacterium | reverse complement strand
CAGCGACCGACACCCCGGTACTGCAGCCACTGGTTCAGGCCGAAGCTGAAGAAGAAGATGAACTGGGTGACGAAGATGCCGTAGACGAAGCCGGGGACGGTGTCGGCCCCGAACACGTTGATCGCGATCGCGACCCAGGGGGCGAGGCCGGCGACCGTGCCGAACCAGAACGCGGTCATCGTGGTCGACTCGCGGCCGGGCGGGTTCATCCGCTCCTGCAGCCAGCCGAACAGGATCATCGCCACGTTCGCGCCGATGATCGCCACGATGCCGGTGATGTCGGTGATGCCGCTGTACGACCCGATCAGCAGCACCATCAGCGTGGCGCTGAAGGAGTACTCCACCCAGCGGAAGCGGTTAATGCCACCGCGGAGGTCGCGTTCGTAGGTGTCGCGAGCCACCGTCGCTGTCACCAGGTGGTCGAGGGCGGCCAGGCAGAGGAACACCGCGATCGCGACGCCGATGCGGACGTCGAACAGGCCGTTCGGTTCCGTGAGCCGGGTGCCGGGAGGGCCGTCGGGGAAGGTGGAGGTCACCGTGATCGCGAAGTCGCTGGCGAGGACGAGCAGGGCGACGGCCTGCACGAAGTGGAGCACGGTCAACCCGATGTTCCAGGTGCGCAGGTTCGCGAGTCGTGTCGGGGTGATGCCAGTGGCCTCGGTCATGCCTGCACAGTGCCCGATATCGGGTCCCGATTCGCGTCGAGCCCTCAAACGTGACATCAATCCGGCGGTCGCGAGCGTGCCTCGGACCGCTCGACAGGCCCCGGCTCGTCCCGTGCCGCCACCGATTCGTCGTCAGGCTGGCCCGTCGGCCGGCTCACACACAGTTCGGAGTGCCGGTGGCGAGGGCAGCGACGTCGGCAGCGCTGAGCTCGCGACCCCAGATGCTGGGGTCGTCGAGGTGACCGTTGTACGCGAACGGCCCTCCGAAGCGCACCGGTGTCGTCAGAGCAGCGTTGACGACACCGCCCTGCGACGGCGTGCTGGCGACGACCACACCGTCGATGTACAACGACACCGTCGTGTTCGACCATGTTGCTGCGATGTGGTGGAACTGACCGTCGTACAGTTGCGACGCGGTGACGTCGAGCTCCAGCGGCACGCGCGACGAGGCATCGTCGACCTGCCACGCGAGCCGATCGAACGGGTGCAGCTCCAGCGCATAGCCGTGGGTCGTGTCGGCTGCTCCCTGGAAGCCGACCCCGGACCACCGAGACACCAGGGTTTGGACGCGGCCATCGCTCCGGAGCGGGCGCGCCCACAGCTCGACCGAGACAGCGGTGGTCGCTCCACCGACCACTGTCGAACTCAGGGCACCGCCGGTGAGCAGGAACGATTGCCCGGCGACGCCGACGCCGTAGGTCGCAGGGCCGTCGAGCGTTGCCGCACCGCCATCGGCCGTCGTGTTGTCAGCGGTCCACGCACCCAGCAACGCCGTCACGTTTGGAACTGCACAGGCAGGGACGGAAGCGCCGGACGCGATGGCGATGGTCGGCAGCGGTTCGTATCCAC
>JANOET010000042.1:0-1617 GCA_031413415.1 Acidimicrobiaceae bacterium | reverse complement strand
CGACGAGATCGACGCCGCGATGTGTGAGGCACTGTGCGAGAGCGGCCCGAACGACGACTCGAGCGGCGAACGGGTCACCCTCGAGCAGGTGGAGTCCGCCAACCTGTTGCTCAACCGCGTCGATGCCGCGGGCACCCTGTTCCGGTATCACCTCCTGTTCGCCGAGATGCTCCGTCATCGGCTGCACGCCGCATCGCCCGATCGCTACCAAGAACAGCATCGGCGGGCCGCCGAGCAGTACGTGCGAGTCGGCAGCATCAACGATGCCGTCCGCCACTACTGGCTGGGCGGCTGCGCCGCCGAAGGTGCACAACTGCTGCGAGACCACCTGCTGAGCGTGTACCTCGGGGCCGCCCAACCGCCACCGTTGGATCTGACGCTCTTGCCGGACGAGGAAGCGCTGCGCGTCTCGCCGGCCGATGCCATCGGCTATGGGGTGAGTTTGCTCCTCAACGGACACACCCAGATGGCGACTTCGCTGCTTCGCCGCGCTGGAGCGGCGATGCGGCCCGAGACCACCTCGCACATCGACCGGGTGCACATCACCGGCGCGCGAATCGCGACCGAGTTGTCGACGGGCAACACCGGTGCTGCGGCCGACATGACCCGCGAGTTCGTGGCACTCATCGACGGCTACGACCTGGACCACGACGACTGGGTCACTGCATCCATCTCGAGCGGCATTCGCGCCGCGGTCTGGGAAGGACAGCTGGAGCTCGCCGACGAACTCGCTCGACGAGTTCGCCAACACCTCGATCCACGGGTCGCGGGGGTCGACATCGCGGGAGCACTGGCGTTGTTGGAGCTGGAGCGCGGCAACCTCCCGGCCGCCATCGAGCGGAGCCGAGCGGCGCACTCCACCGCGCTGGACCTGGGCGTTGCCGGCAGCGGTCCCGACATCGCGGGAATCGCCGTCCTCGGCACCGCGCTGTTGGAGGCGGGCCGACTGGACGAGGCCGCGCCGGAGCTGTCGGTCGTTGCCCAGTCGACTCGGCTGGAACGCGTGCCGGCGTACGTGATGGGTGTCATCGGCACCGCTCGGGTCATGCGGTCCGACGGGAACTTCGACAGCGCGCTGCGGTTGCTCGCCGAGGCTCGATCCCGGGTCCGCGCCGACGCGCCCGGCCCGACGCTGATGGCGAGATTGGACATCGCCGAGGTCGCCGTGCGCCTTGCACTCGGCGACCTCGACGAGGCGAAGGTGCTCATGGAAGGGCTTCCGCCGGGCTTCCGCACCGATCTCGTTCGCGCCTGGTTCGAGACGTTGCGTCGCAACTGGTCGGCGACCCTGGACATCGACCAGCAGTTGGCCGCGGCTGCGCACACGCCCAGGGAACGGTTCGACCTCGCCGTGCTGCGGTTACGGATCGCGCTCGACCAGGCCCTCGATGATGCGGCGATCACCGAGGCAGCCGGCACGGTGCTGGACCTGGCCGAGACGACGGGCATGGTCCTCCCCATCGCCGAGGCAGGCACCTCGGTGCTGTCGGCAGTGGCCGCAGCGGCAAAGCGGCGGCCGCGCACCGAAGCGGTCGAACGGCTCCTCCTCGCCCGGCCGTTGCCCCGACCAGCCGACCAGGCCCGGCCACAGTACCGAGTGGACGAGCTGTCGAGCCG
>JANOET010000041.1:0-9905 GCA_031413415.1 Acidimicrobiaceae bacterium | reverse complement strand
GTTGGCGGCCACGACCGGTCCGTGGCAGGTCTACACCGTCGTCGACTCCCCGGTCGTGGCCGCCAACTGAAGATCGCTGCGGGCAGCGGCTTCGTCCTTCGCCTTCTGGGTGAACACCATCAGGTACTTGATGCCCATCTTCTGCATCATCGGTACCCCGACCGCAGCGTCGTTGTCGGTGTACCGCAGTTCGCGCACGGGGTTCGAGCTGTTCTCGCTCATGGCCGCGGCGACGAGGAAGTGATACGGCGTGGTGCCCGAGGCCTCGAAGAACAGACCCTCCTGGCTGGCGATGCAGCCGTCGGTCCAGTGCGGCAGCAACATCAACGCCATCGTCGTGCCGTAGGCGCCGGTGTCGCCGTTGTTCTCCCACAGCGCCCGACCGCAGCCGAGCTCGGGGTCGGCGCTGTCGCCGAGATCGGCCATGGTGTCGATGACGCCCTTGTACTCGCCGTACGCGGCACGCCCCTCGTAGCCCATGAAGTTGTAGCGGGTCCAGCCGTCGGACAACGCGTCCTTCGCCGACGGCGTGAGCGTGATGATGTCCCAGCCGAACAGACCCCACGAGTACACCGACTTGTCGTTCTTGGTGACGAACTTCGCGCCCGGCATCTCCTGGAACGAGAACAGCTGCACCACGAGCACGACCATGGCCACCACCGACGCCGTGACGACGCCCGATACCCACACGTCGCCCTCCGACACCGGTCGGCCCTTCACGCCACGGATGACGAAGTGGACCGTGTCGACGATGCCGACCATGCACAACAGCAGGCGCACCAGATACAGGAACGGCAGGACGCGCGGGTTCCACAACAGCCCGATGACCGGAAGGCTGTCGCGCGCCACGTACGTGAGCGCCATGAGGGCCAGGCACATGATGCCCAGCCACGCGCCGGTGAGGTTGCGTTTGACGACACTGCTGACGAACCCGACGAGCGCGAACCCGGACACCAGCAGATCCCAGAACACCGGGTACTGGAAGAACATGTCCCAGAAGCTGTCGCCGCCACCGTCGGGGCGGAAGCCGTACTTCATGTCGGTCATGTACTGGTGGTTGAAGAGGAACGGGATGATCCAGAACGCGCTCAACAGCACCGCGCTGACACCCATCGTGAAGCCGTAGACGAAGCGCGACTTGTCCATCCACACCAACCACATGAGCAACGCGCCCATCACCACGAAGATGGCGACGATGCCGTGCGACAGGATGGCCAGCGCGAACAGGATGGCGGTCCAGTTGCGGTACTTGCCGGTCTCGAGGCCGCGGGCGAACAGGCCGAAGCCGAGCATGGCGAACGACAGTGCGATGGAGAACGAGAACTCGCCGGCCATCGTGCTCTTCACGTTGCCGCCGTAGATGCTGAAGCTCTCGTCGAACAGGAACACCACCGCCGCCAGCGCCATGAGCTCGGGGATGGGATAGGTGAACCGGGCCAGACGGCCGAACGCCCAGCAGCAGAACGGAAGCGTGAGGATGCCGATGCACGCCACGACCTTGAAGGCGATGCCGTACGGCAGCACGATGTTCAGCAGGACGATCATCAACGCGGGGATGACCATGTAGAACCGGTACAGCGGGAAACCGTTGTACCAGTAGTTGCTCCACCCCTGGATCTGGAAGTTCGGCAGCAGGTGATCGCGGAGGTAGGCGGGACCCATCACGTGCGCACCCATGTCGCCGCCGGTGGGGGTGTTGTTCTCGAACACGAGGTCGAGGTGGATGACCTTGATGATCGCGAACGTGCAGCCGCCCACGACGATGAGCGCCGTCAGGTACTGGGCGATCCGTGCCGCTGGCCACGGTCGGTTCAACCAGTTCATCGGGCGACGCACGATGCGCCGTCCGATGCGGCTCGCGGTGGACGGTGCCGGTGCGGCGACCGCGGGGTCGACGACCATGTCGCCCGATGGGTCACCCGTTGGTTCGGACGGGCCACCGAAGGGGTCGTCGAGGAGGAGATCTGAGTCGCTCATGCCGCTGCGCATTGTTTCACGCCAGGACCCCCTCGATCAGGTCAGGTGCCGATCAGGTCAGGTGCCAGCCACGAGGATGAGCCCTGTGGCGTTGAACGACATGTGGGCGACGATGCCGAGCCCGAGACGACGTGTGACGAGCGCGCACGAACCGAGCACGAGACCGACCACGAAGAGCCCGGGTGTCTCGACCGGTTGGAAGTGGATGGCCGCGAACCAGAGTGCGACGACGGCGACGCCGACCCAGTCGCTGAGGCGGCGGGTGAACGCACCCTGCAGCAGACCGCGGTAGACGAGCTCCTCGACCACCGGGGCTCCGATCACGACGACGACGACGAGGAGGACGAGTCCTGCGCCGCTCGCGCTGTCGAAGAGGTCCTGTGCACGCTCCTGCACCTTGTCCTGAGCGAAGGCGTCGGGCCAGATCGCTTCGAGCGGCCAGTAGAGCAACGGCACCAGCACGAGCTGGGTGATCACGCCGATGGGTACGCCGAGCAGATCTCGCGGGGCGAACGACAACCCCCAGTCCGCAGCGAACGAACCGATGCCCCACTTTCGGCCGGCGCCCCAGAGCGCTGCCAGCAACGGCACCCAACCGGCCATGGCCGTGGCGAACAGCCAGCCCGGACCCGCCTCGGCCACGGTGTCGGCGCCGGAGGCCAACTGCACGACGGCGCCGCAGAGCTGTCCGGCCATCCAGGCGGCGACCCACAGCAGGCAGGCCTGCTGCATCGGCACCTGCGCGCGGTCGAGGTCGGAGTGCAGCGGAGACAACTTCGGCGACGACACGACGCACGAGCCTACCGGCGGGTCGCGATGTGGCTCAGCCCGCGAGTCGGGGTACCGACGCGTACGCCAGCTGGCGACGGACCCGTCGGTCCTCGAGGCGCCAACCGTTCGGCACCGAGAGCCGCACGGTGTGGCGCTGGCAGAGGTCGTAGCTGTGCGGATCGCGCTCGTCGGAGAGGTCGTCGAGCCACACGAACGACTGGGCGTACTGGAATGAGAGGGTGGAGATGGCCTCTTCGGCACATCCGGAGCGGGAGCACTGCCGACGCATGCGGACACGCTAAGTCGTCCCGCGTGGCCAGTGGTGGATACGGGCCGTAGCATTACGTCATGTCGAACCTTCCCCCGCCGCCCCCGCCGCCGCCGCCGGGGCGTGGCCAGCAACCCGGCCAGCAGCCGCCTCCCGGTGGCACGAAGCGCCCCATGGGCGGATGGCCTCGTTGGACCATCCCGGTGCTCCTCGCCGTGCTGGTCGGCACGCTGATGCTCAATTCGGTGTGGCCTGGCGAGACCGGTGAGAAGCTCAGCTACACCGAATTCATCACCGCGATCGAGGCCGAAAAGGTGGTCACCTTCGCGCTGACCAACGGCACCAACTCGATCGAAGGCGAACTCGCCGACGGCTCCAAGTTCACCACCACGGTCCGCGACAACTTCCCCGACGAGTCCGAGCGAGCGCTCCTCACCGAGCACAACGTCGACTGGACCACGAAGGAACCCTCCAGCAATTGGTTGCTCAGCTGGGCCAGCCTGCTCCTGCCGTTCGCGCTCATCATCGGCTTCCTGGTGTGGATGAACCGCCGTGCCCAGGGCCAGATGGGCAACGTCATGTCGATAGGGCGTTCCCGCGCCAAGACCTACTCGGCCGACAAACCCTCCACCACCTTCGCCGACATCGCTGGCTACGAAGGCGTGAAGCAGGAGATCACCGAGGTCGTCGACTTCCTGCGCATGCCCGAGCGCTTCCGCGAGATCGGCGCCCGAGTCCCGAAGGGCATGCTCCTGGTCGGTCCTCCCGGCACGGGCAAGACGCTCTTCGCAAGGGCCGTGGCCGGCGAGGCAGGCGTCGGATTCCTCAGCGTCACCGGCTCCGACTTCATGGAGATGTTCGTCGGTGTTGGTGCGAGCCGCGTCCGCGACCTGTTCGCCCAGGCCCGCAAGCTGGGTCGAGCCATCATCTTCATCGACGAGATCGACTCCATCGGCCGCAAGCGCGGCGCCGGGCTCGGTGGCGGGCACGACGAGCGCGAGCAGACGCTCAACCAGATGCTCGCCGAGATGGACGGCTTCGAGACGAGCGAGGGCATCGTCATTCTCGCCGCGACGAACCGTCCCGACATCCTCGACCCTGCGCTCCTGCGGCCGGGCCGTTTCGACCGTCAGATCGTGGTGCCGCTGCCCGAGAACGGAGAGCGACTCGCGATCCTCAAGGTGCACAGCCGCGACAAGCGCATGGGCCCCGACGTCGACCTCGAGGTCATGTCGAAGGCAACGCCCGGCATGAGCGGCGCCGACCTGGCCAACCTGGTCAACGAGGCTGCGCTGTTCGCCGTTCGCCGTGGCAGCAAGCAGATCGAGCGCATCGACTTCGAGAACGCCCGCGACCGCGTGGTCATGGGCGCTCGCCGCGAGAGCCTGGTCCTGAGCGCCGAAGAGCGGCGGGCCACGGCCATCCACGAGGGCGGCCACGCCATCCTCACGGTGGTGCTGCCCAACGCCGATCCGCTGCACAAGGTCACGATTCTCCCCCGCGGCATGGCCCTGGGTGTCACCTGGAGCCTGCCCGAGGAACGGCACACCTACTCGCAGGAGTACTTCGAGGACCTCATCTGCCGTGCCATGGGCGGTCGAGTGGCCGAGAAGATCATCTACGGCCACGTCAACTCCGGCGCCGCCAACGACCTCGAACAGGCCACCAGCATCGCCCGCCGTATGGTGCGCGAATGGGGCATGAGCGACGCGGTCGGCCCCATGGCCTGGAGCGGTCACCAGCAGGTGTTCCTCGGTGAAGATCTCATGACCCAGGGCCGCGAATACAGCGACGACACGGCGAAGATGGTCGACAGCGAGATCTTCCGCATTCTTCACGAGCAGGAAGCTCGGGCCACCGAGATCCTCGGCGGTCACCGGGCAGCGCTCGAGGCCGTCGCCGAGGACCTCCTCGAGCGCGAGACCATCGACGGTGCCGACGTCGCCCGACTGGTGCAGGCGAACCTCGCCGATTCGGTGAGCACCGAGAACGACCACGAACAGCCCGTCGGCGACTGAGAGCGTGTGCCCTCATCTGCTCCATAGCGAGCGACGAGCGACAGCTCTGGGCGGGTCGATCTGGGGCGAAATCGTCTCGGAAACCGAGACGATCGAGCCCCAGAAGCAGATTTGGAACGGATCAGCCCCAGAAACCGGAGAGCGCCGAGTGCCCGGCATGTGCGCTCTGCGCAATGGCCTCGGTGCCCTGAAATGGGACACACGCTCTACTCCGGCGAGCGACCCAGGTCGGGTTCGGGTGAACTTCCCGGTTCGCGAACCTCGGCGACCGCCGCCCACAGATCGGTGGCGCTGACGGGTCCTGCGAAGCCGCGGTGCACCACTCCCTGCGCATCGGCGATGGCGACGATGGGGACGGCCTGGATGTCGTACTTGTCGTGCAGTGCCTTCGCGGTCGGGAACTCGGCGTCGACGACCGTCACCTCGTTCGACTCGAGCACTGCGGCCTTGCGTCGAACATCGGCGCACGTGTGACACGACGCCGAGGAGAACACCACGACGATCCACGGAGCGACCGCATCGGGAAAGTCGGCGCGGTCGAGTTGGGCGGGGATCACCAGCGACGGCTGAGTGGGAGCAGCGATCGTCTGCCGGCGGCGCAGCACGAGGCCGACACCGACCGCGACGAGCACCACCCCGGCAGCGATGATCACCTGCGACACAGGAGCGTCACCCGGGCATGGCGAGCGATCCGCTGCGACCGCGGAGGTCACCACCGCGGGGCAGAAGTCGCTCGACGACGATGCGTTGGGTGGACTCGACGACGATCGGCACGCCCAGGGCGGCAGCCTCGTCGGGGATTGCAATGGTGATGACACCGGACTTCGGCAGGGCGATGTCCTCCAGTCCTGGCACCGGCACCTCTCCACCCGGGCCGAGCGCCTTCACGGTGACGGTGCCGTCGAGGAAGTCGAGGTTCATCACGACCAGCACGTTGTCGACGGCCAGGTCGGTGCCGATGGCCATGCTCCAGCGGGGGTATCCGGTGAACACCTGCGGAGCCCCGAACACGACCGTGGTGGCGAAGCCCGAGTCGCCGGCCCTGCGGGTGATACCCCGCTCGACGACGATGGAGGCGTCGCCCTCGGTGGAGAACGTCATCCCGTGGCGACCCTCGGGTACACCCTCGAACTCGGCGGTGGTGAACGAGATGACGTTCCCGGCTGGCACCGTGTCGGTTCGGTAGCCGACGAACTCGGGATGGTCGTTGACCCCCCAGAAGTTGCTCGTCACGGTCACGTCCTCGTCGCTCGGGTTGTAGATGCTGTAGCGCTCGAAGGTGACGTCGGGCCCGGACTCGCCGTCGGCGAACCACCACTCGCTCGACGGGCTGGGCGCGCCGAGCGTCAGCGAATAGCCCGACCGCTCGCCCAGATAGGTCTGCGCCCGACCGACGACGACGCGCCCGCGGCTGGCATTGACCGTGACCGCGAGGATGGCTTCGTCCTTGGGCATGTTGGCCTCTGACACCACCACCACCGAATTGCCGGGCACAGGGTAACCCTGCAGGTTCTGCGGCTCGCGAGTGCCGTCGTTGCTGGCGAAGGTGAAGTTGAGGATGGCGTCGTCGGGGAACGGATTCGTGACGACGACGTCTTCCTTGCTGCCGTTCAGGGTGTAGTTGTCGGCGAAGTACCAGTCGGTACTGGTGCTGTTCGAACACGGGCTCACTGCGTTGCCGGCCGACGAGTTGGCCTGCTGCTCGACGTACCCACCTCCGCCGGCGATCTCGACCATTGCGGACAGGTAGGTACCGGTCGGCTGCACCTCGGCGAGGACGACGTTCGACGTGGTGCGCGGCGCGATCTCGAAGCCCTGCTCCCCCACCGCCGTGTCGGGCGTGTCGGAGTACACCGTGATGTGTCCCTGCAGTGGCGCGTCGGTGGGATTGGCGACGATGACGAAGCCCCCCGAGGAGCCGTCGATGTTCGGGACACCGGCGCAGAACCAGGTGGAGTTGATGAACGACGCGCTGGGCACGAACGGCATCGTCGGCGCACCGAGCGCGGCGAAGGTCGGCGTGGTGGGAGGCGGCGTCGTGGAGAACACGCCCAGGGGGAACAGGGCGAGCAGCGCCAGCGGTGCCAGTACGAAGAGCACGAGCGCAGGGAGCCGACGGTTCACGACGGATCGTCCTCGATGAAGTGGAGCGCGTTGGGATCGTCGGATGGCTCGGCCGGAATGACCGGCGGTTCGAACGGCGACGTGAGATCGGCGATCGGCGTGGTGTCGGTGAGCACGGCGAGTCGGCGTCGCGGCAGCAGGTACCCCGAACGGACTCGACTCGCGGCGAAGAGCAGAGCAATGACGATGAGCAACTGCACGACGATCCAGATGGGACGAACGAAACCCGTGTCGTACGACAGCACGCCTGGGCCGGCGGCGGGGGCGTCGAACGCCAGGGTCGAGCCGAATGCACGTCGCCCGGGCACCTCGGCACCGTCGACCGTGAGGTGCCAGTCGGGATCGTCGGGGACGGCGACGTGCAACGTCCCCGCCGGCACAGGACCGACCGCGTCGCCGCGGTCGCGACTGCCGACCGCCCACGGCGTCGAGCCGCGCAGGTCGCTCTGTGTGACGGCTTCGCCGCCCGCCTGCTGGCTGGCCTCGACACCGCTCGGTGTGAGGATCGCCCGGGTGGGTGTGTACGCGGTGTTCTCGTACACGAGATAGTTCGGCGGCCGTGTCAACGGAGACGCCAGGTCGAGCTGGTCGTCGAGCACATCGGTGAGGCCGTTCGGCGCTGGGAGCGGCGCACCGATGGTGCCGTTGAAGCCGTCGGCGAGCGGCACGACGATGTAGCGGATGCCGTACTGCGCGAGCAACCGACCACCGCGCAGGGTGAAGCCCCCGGACATCTGCCGCATCGCGGCAGCGACCTCCTGCTCGACCGACGTGGGCGTCCCCGAGTAGCGCTCGTCGAGGTACAGCGGCCCGTCATCGGTGATGGCGTAGCCGACGCCCGGCTGATAGGTCCATGCGGCGACGGGCATCGCCGCCGGATCACCGATCCAGAGGATGCGGTAATCGCCCTCGACGGGGTCGACCGGGAAACTGGCGAGCACGTTCTGCAGGGTGCGGCTGGGCATGTTCCAGCGGCCGTTCGCCGTGGCGAGCACGCCGGGCAGGACGCCGATCCCAATGGCCACCATGGCCAGCACGGCGAGTGGCTGACGCCAACCGAAGTGACCGAGCAGCACGTCGGTGTCGAACGCGGCGACCACGCAGCCTGCAGCGATGGCCATGCCCACGGCGACCGGTACCAACATCACGCCCGGCTCGGGAAGACGGAACGGCAGTGCAGCACGATCGTCGAGGATGGCCAACGCGCCGAACACCGTGACCAGCGCGGCGGCGCGCACCGCCCACGTGAATCGCCACGAGCGGGCGACGAGCGGTGCGGCGAACACCGGCAGGAACAGCACGACACCCAGCAGCGAGAACGAGAGATCGCCGACACCGAACTGCGCGAGAGTGCGCACGCCGAGCGACCGAGACGTGGTCGGCGGCACGCCGACGATCGCGGTCCATCCACCACTGCCGAACAGCGTGCTCGTCCAGGGCATGTTCAGCAGGGCCCCTGCGGCCAGCGCGCCGACGCCACCGAGCGCCATCGTGCCCGCAGGGCGCCACGCGCCGCCAGAGGCCAGGGTCGCCAGGCCGAGCACGACGGCGATGCCGACGACGAGTACCCCCGAGGACGGAGCGAAGGCCAACGCGGTGGCCGAGATGAGCACGAGTTGGGCGAAGATGCGCACTTGTTTGCGAGTGGGTACGTCGCGCACGGCTTCGACGTCGGGTTCGACGTCGACCCAGCGTGTGTCGAGCCCTGCGAGACGGCGGAGGAGGTGGACCACCCACGGCGCCATCGCATAGCCGACGAGCGCACTCCACCGCCCGGCGGACAGGAGTTGAGCGGGCAACGGGACAGCGGCGTACACGACCAGCACCGTGATGCGGGCGCGTACGGTCGGGAAGATGGTGGCGAGGCGCCAGGCACCCAGGTAGCCGGCCACGAGAAGCCCGATGACGGCGAAGGTGTGCAGCAGCCCGGTGTGGAACAGGGTGCCGACGCTGAGCAACGCCGTCGCGCCGATGGCCGTCGGCACCGGGCTGCTGCTGCCCAGGCCGTGCCCGGACCACCCGGAGAAGTAGTCGCCGAGCATTTCGGCGGGACTGTCCTTGAAGCGCAGGAACTCGCCGAACTGCGGCACGCCGTCGGCGAACACCTTGCGGCTGCCGACGACGAACAACAACAGCACGGCGAGCCAGGCCAGGACCGGTGCGCTACCGGCGCTCTCGCGCCAACGGCGCTCGTTGCCCAGTTCGGGGTCGACGGGGCGGCTGTCGCGTGCTCGCATGTACGCCGACAGGCGGGCGCTGCCGCGCAGTTGGAGACCGGCGACCTCGGTGTCGGGCACGTGGCGCAGCGGCGCGACGAGGCGTCGACGTCGCAGGTACGACGGGGTGCGCGGCACCATGCCGATGAGCGCGCTGAGGCCGGCGAGCGCTTCGCGGAACCTGCCGCGCACGGCGAGGAACAGCGACTGTGCGAGCGTCACCAGCACCAATTGCATCAACACCCACGGCAGCCGGCGAGCGCCGGTGAGGGTGGCGACGCTGCGCACTCGGCTGCGGGCACGCGGGCCGACGACGGGCAGGTCGGGCCTGCGTACCGTGAGCTGCTCGCGGTGACGGGCACCCGCGGCCGGAACGACCACGACCCTGGCGCCGCTGAGGTGCGCTCGCCAGCACAAGTCGACATCGTCTCCGAAGTACTCGATGCTCGAATCGAACCCGCCGAGCGCACGGAACAGGTCGGCGCGGACGAGCAGGCAGGCGGCGGGCAGCGCGAACATGTCGCGAACGGC
>JANOET010000040.1:0-6835 GCA_031413415.1 Acidimicrobiaceae bacterium | reverse complement strand
GCGCGTCGCCGCGGCCTGGTCGTGGTGGTCAGCGACTTCCACGGCGAGCCGACCTGGGAGCGCCCGTTGCGCGCCGTGGCGTCACGCCACGACGTGATCGCCATCCAGGTGGCCGACCTGCGCGAGTACGAACTTCCCGACGTCGGCATCATCGCCGTCGTCGACCCCGAGACCGGTCGCCGACGCGTAGTCGACACGTCGAACGCTCCGATGCGTGCCCGCTACGCAGCGCTCGCCACACAACGTCAGGGACTCCTCGAAGCGCGCCTCACCGCAACCGGCGCCGACCACCTTCTACTGCGAACCGACCGCGACTGGGTCATCGACCTCGTGCGCTTCGTGTCGTCGCGCCGTCGCCGACGTTCTGCGGCCCGCCCCCGTGCGGCCGCCCCCACCAGGAGCTGACCCACCATGCCGAGCCCATCATGAACGACTTCGCCTTCCTCGCCCCTGGCCGACTGCTCCTGCTCGTCGTGCCAATCCTCCTCGGCGTCGCCTATGTGCTGCTGCAAGCACGACGCCGCCGGTATGCCCTGCGCTTCACCACCATCGATCTGCTCGACGAGGTGGCGCCGGACACGCCGGGCTGGCGTCGCCACCTCCCCGCCATCGTGCTCCTGTTCGGCGTGGTGGTGGCGGCGCTGGCGGTCGCTCGCCCCGCGGTCGCGAAGGAGCGCGAGCAGCCGCAGCGCATCGTCGTGCTGGCCATCGACACGTCGTTGTCGATGCAGGCGACCGACGTCGCTCCGTCGCGTGTCGACGCTGCGAAGGCTTCGGCGATGGAGTTCCTGAAGACGGTCCCCGACGGTGTGGCCATCGGTGTGGTCGGCTTCGACGGGCGCGCCCGCCAGCTGATCTCGCCGACGACGAACCTGCAGGCCGTCGAGCGGACCATCCAGAACGCCAAGCTCGGCCAGGGCACCGCGATCGGTGAGGCCGTGTTCCTCTCGCTCGACGCCATCGAGGCAGCCGCCACGCAGATCTCGGAGCAGGCACCGACCGACGGCAAGCCGGCCGGCACCATCGTGCTGCTCAGCGACGGCGAGACGACCGAGGGCCGACCCGACGACGAAGCAGCCGCCGCTGCGAAGAAGGCCGGCATCGCCGTGAACACCATCGCGTTCGGCACCCAGAGCGGATTCGTCGAGGACCCCAACACGGGCCAGCGAGTGCCCGTCCCGGTGAACGAGGCCGCGCTGGCGAAGGTGGCCCGCACCACCGGTGGCGAGGTGCTGCGCGCCGAGACTGCGCAGGAGCTGTCCGCGATCTACGAGAACCTGGGCCGCAGCGTGGCCGTCGACGTGCAGCGCCAGGAGGTCACCGACTGGTTCGCCGCCATCGCCGTGCTGTTCCTGGCCCTGGCCGCCACCGGCTCACTGCTCTGGTTCGGCCGCCTGCCGTAGCCCCCGGTCTCTGGGCGGGGACCGACGACCGCCCCAACTGGGCGCGAAACGTCCCATATCTGGGTCACACTGCGCCCGTGGGCGCTAAACGGCCCGGTAACGGGACGTTTCGCGCCCAACGGTCAGGTGCCGGTGAGGTTGCGCACGAGGGGGGCGAAGGGCTCGGCGTGTTCCTGGGTGAGGCACGTGTACGAGTAGCCCCATCGGTCGCGCCGGTCGCGAAGGCGGTCGGCGATCTCGGCCACGCTGCCGATCAGCACGATCGGGCTGCTGAGGACGTCGTCGGTCGACACCCCGGCGAACCGCGCCAGGTCATCCGCCGCAGCGTGGGGGTCGTCGGTGATCCCGGCAACCGACACCCAGGCGTTCAGCTCGAGGTCGTTCCACCGCTCGCCGGCCGCGTCTCGCAGCAGCGCGACCTTGTCGTCGATGGAAGCGGGCAGCGCGTCGCGGAACGTGTCGGGGTTGCCGCGGCCGGCAGCCGTGGACGGATTGACCCCGACGATGTCGGCCAGCGTGCCGGCGGCACGGAGCAACCGTGGGCCGCCACCGGCCATCAGGATGGGTGGCCCCCCGGGCGTGGCGGGCAACGGCGTCCCGACGATCTGCGCCAACTGGAACTCGTCGCCATCGAACGACACCTCCTCGCCGCTGAACAGCAGCCGCAGCACCTGCACGTACTCCAAGAGTCGGGTGACGCGGCGGCCGGGCGGGTCCATCCGAATGCCCGAACGCGAATAGTCGAGCGGGTTGTACCCGGCACCCAGACCCAGCTCGACGCGGCCGGGGAACATCGCATCGAGCGTGGCGATCTCCTTGGCGAGCACGGCCGGATGGCGAAAGTCGGCGGCCATCACCAGCGGCGCGACGCACAACGTCGTCGTGGCGGCGAGTGCGGTGGACATCGCGGTGATCGGCCCGTAACCGCTGTGGAAGTGGTCGGGAACGAACAGCGTGGAGTAACCGAGGTCCTCCAGCCGCCGCGCCGAGTCGGCCCAGGAGGCCCCCTCGAACGGTTCCTTCATCTCGACGCCGAAGCGAAGCCGGCGTGCGTGGGGGCTCACGAAAGCGGACCCACCTCGTGGATCGCATCGAGCCGATCCGCCGAAGCCTGGCGCATCTTGTCCTTGGCCGGACGATCGTCACCGCGGGCATCTGCGGCGTACATGGCACCGCTGCGCGGCATCGGGTTCGGCGGGTTCTGCGCGTACGACACCGCCTTGGCCAGGTCGATGGAGAACTGCTCGGAGACACCGGGCTGCGTGTTCGGCCGAGTGATGCAGAAGTGCAGCGCCGGCGGGTACTGCAGTCCGTTCATGCGCCAGCCCAGATCGGCGAGCCCGTCGTTGACGTGGAAGATGTTCATCTTGCTCTCCTCGGTGGCGGTGAACGCGATGTTCCACAGCGAGTCACCCACCAACTGCAGTTCCGGGTGTGCCACCACAGCGGCGCGGATCTCGTCGGCGGTGCGGAAGATGTCCTGCGCGATCTCGCGGTACCCCGCCTTGCCGAAGCTGAGCATCGACGCCCAGGTCGCCGAGATGAGCCCGCCCGAACGGCTGCCGCCCATGCCCGGCGAGGCGTAGGCACCGCCCGGCCAGTCGTCGATGAGTAGGTACTGCTCACGGCGCAACGACTTGGGACGGAACAGCAACACCGAACTGCCCTTCAAGGCGTAGCCGTACTTGTGGGTGTCGGCCGACATGGACGTGACGCCGGGGACCGAGAGGTCGAACGGAGTGTGGTCGTAGCCACAGTCGTTCGCCCAGGCGAGAATGAACCCGCCGAGACAGCCGTCGACATGCAGCCCGATGCCGTGCTCGAGCGCGAGCTGGCCGAGCTCGGGGATGGGGTCGATGACGCCGTGCGGGTAGGTGCCCGCCGTGCCGACGAGCGCGACCGTGTTCGGCCCGATGTGATCGCGCACCCAGCCGACGTCGACCTTCTGGTGCTCGTCGACCGGCGCGATGAGCACATCGATGTCGAACCAATGGAACGCCTTGCTGTGCGCAGGGTGCGCGGTGATCGGCATGATGACCTGCGGATTGGCGATGCCCTTCGTGTTGCGGCCCCACTCGCGATAGGCGAGCATCGCCGTCACCAGGCTCTCGGTGCCGCCCGACGTGACGAGGCCACCGGTGTTCTCGTCGCCGTGGAGGATGTCGGCCGTCATGGCGATGATCTCGGCCTCCATCTTCGTCGCGCTCGGATACATGTCGCGTTGGAGGACGTTGGCGTGGCCGTAGTAGCCGAACGCCTCGACCTGGAAGTGGTAGTGGTCGTGGTCACCGCTGTAGATCGAGCCGCTGACGCGACCGGTGTCGCCCTTGCGGTCCTCCTCGGTGGACATCTGCCGCAACTCGTCGAGAATCTGCTCGCGCGAAACGGGCTGTTCCGGCATGGTGGCGTGCACCTCGAACCGACCCGCGTAGGGGTGGAACCGGCTGCGCTTCTGTTCGGTCATGGTCGTGGTTCCTTCGAGTCGAAGCCTTCGTAGAAGGGGGCGTTGCGGTCGTGAAAATCGATGAGTGACGCGGTCCGCGCCGCGAGCAGCTGCCGATGGGTGTCGTGCGGTTCGTGGATCTGCTCGGTGACCAGTAGACCGGGAAGGTCGGCGAGCGCGTGCACACCCGCCTCGTACAACGCCAGCAGTGCGGCGCCGTGGGCGTTGGTGGAGGAGGACCGGGCGAGCCGACGAACGGGCACACCCGTGGCATCGGCCATGATCTGACCCCACAACGACGAGGCGGCTCCACCACCGCCGAACGTGATCTGCGAGTAGGCGTGGCCCGCGAGCGCACTGAAGTACGGCAACAGCCAGGCGACGTTCATCGCCACGCCCTCCAACACCGACCGCGCCATGTCGGCACGGGTGGTGGACAGACCGATGTTCACGAAACCACCGCGCATGTTGCGGTCGTGCCCCGGTGCCATCGAGCCGACGAGCCAGGGCAGGAACAGCACGCCGTTGCTCCCGCACGGCACCTGTGCTGCAGCGGCGAGGACCGCGTCGTAGGCGCCGTCGTGCACACCCACACCCAGGCCGTCGGCCGGATACACCATGTTGTTGACGAACACATCGAGCGCCTTGCCCCCGATGCCGTTCTCGGCGACCAGGAACCACGACTGCGGCAGTGGGCTCGGGGCCGCCGTCAGACCGTGCTCGATGTCGTGACGCTTCGACGGGAGGTGGGTGGCCATCACCGCCGTGGTGCCGACGATGAGCCCGCAGGTGTCGGCATCGATGGCACCGGTGCCGACCGCCGACGTGACCGAGTCGATGGTGGCGCCCGCGACCACCGCGTTCGCGGACACGCCCAGGTGGGCGGCGGCCTCGGCCGTCACGGTGCCCCGCGGCTGACCCAGCGGAACCAGCGGCGGCAGCTTCTCGACGGGCATGCCCGTCATCGCGAGCAGTTCGTCGCTGTACTCGGTGAGCCCCCAGGTGCGGTTGTCGACCGCGAGCATGGGAAACATCGTGTTCTGGGTGGCCGTCACGTGCCCGGTGAGTCGGGCGGCCAACAGATCCATCGGCTCGACGAAGGCGACCGCCGCCTCATAGGCGTCGGGCCACTCGTCGCGGATGACATGGACATGGCCGGCGTCGTCGTTGCCGTGAGGCATCAGGCCGTGCACGTCGACCCACGTGCGCCGCTGCTCGTCGGACCACGTCGGGCGGAAGTGACGGCGTCCGCGTCCGTCCATCCACATCACGGTGTTGCCCAACGGTCGGCCGGCCGCGTCGATCGCAGTGGTCGACGTGTACTGGCTGGTGACGGCAACCAGCGTGACGCTCGAGCCGGGAAGACCCGATTCGGTGATCGCCCGCCGCGAGCATCGTCCGAGCGCCTCCCACCAGACCCGCGGGTCCTGCTCGACACCGCCGTCGGCGACGAACACGAGCGGGATGACTTCGCCCGCCATCGACCGGACGACACCGATCTCGTCGACGATCGCGACCTTGATGCCAGTGGACCCGAGGTCGACGGCGAGCACGTGCGAACTCATCGCGCGTACCCGTGCACGGCGACAGCGGCGTCATCACCCGGGTAGTGGCACGCCACCAGGTGGCCGCCGGCGATCGTCGTGGGCATCGGCTGCTCGCTCGCGCACCGGTCGTCGGCACGCCAGCAGCGCGTGCGGAAGCGGCAGCCGGACGGCGGATCGATCGGACTCGGCAGGTCGCCCTGCAGGACGATCCGTTGGCGAGTCGACTCGATGCGCGGATCGGGGATGGGCACCGCCGAGAGCAACGCCTGCGTGTACGGGTGTTGCGGGTCGTTGTACACCTGGTCGGCGGTGCCCGTCTCGACGATGCGTCCGAGGTACATCACCGCGACTCGATCGGCAAGCTGTCGTACCACGGCAAGATCGTGGGCGATGAACAGATAGCTCAGGCCGAGCCGCCCGCGCAGCTCGATGAGCAGTCGCAGAATCTCGGCCTGGATGCTCACGTCGAGTGCCGAGACCGGCTCGTCGAGGACGAGCAGCGCAGGTGAGATGGCAAGCGCGCGGGCAATGCCGACCCGCTGCCGCTGCCCGCCGGAGAACTCGTGCGGATACCGATCGAGGAACTCGGGCCGCAGGTGCACGAGCCGAAGCAGTTCCTCGATGCGCGCCGGGACGTCGGCCTTGGCCATGCCGTGCACCTCGAGCGGCTCGGCCAGCAGGCGACGCACCGTCATCCGTGGGTGCAGCGACGCCTGAGGGTCCTGGAACACGATCTGCAGGTTGCGACGCATCTTGCGCATCGCCTCGTGGTCGAGTGACAACAGGTCGGCCCCGTTGAACTCGACCGAGCCGCTCGTCGGCTCGGTGAGACGGAGGATGCAGCGGCCGGTGGTGCTCTTGCCACAGCCCGACTCACCGACGAGCGCAAGCGTCTCACCGGCCTGCAGTTCGAGGCTGACGCCACTGACGGCGTGCAGCACGCCGGGTCGGCCGCCCTCGCCGCGAACCTTGAACTCCTTGACCAGATCGGTGACCTTCAGCAACGGAGCGGTCATGCCGACGCTCCTGCAGTGACGACCGAGCAGGCGACATCGCCGTGACCGAAGCGGACCAACGCCGGCTCGTCGACCGAGCACCCGTCGAGCGCACGCGGGCACCGTGGCGCGAAGGGGCACCCCGGCGGCAGGTCGGCGGGGTTGGGTGGAGTTCCCGGAATGGCACTGACCACCTCGTGTCGCCGGTCGAGCCGAGGGAGGCACTCGAGCAGCGCCCTCGTGTAGGGGTGCTGCGGGTTGTCGAACACGTCCATCACCGACGCGCGTTCGACGATGCGGCCCGCGTACATGACGGCAACGCGATCGGCGCTGCCGGCGACCACGCCGAGATCGTGGGTGATGAGCACGAGCGCGAGGTGGTGCTCCTGCCGGAGCTGGCCGAGCAGCTCCATGATCTGGGCCTGCACGGTGACGTCGAGCGCCGTG
>JANOET010000039.1:0-1602 GCA_031413415.1 Acidimicrobiaceae bacterium | reverse complement strand
AGTTGCCGTTCGACGTGGTCACCGACCCTGACCGTCGGCTGTACCGGTTGCTCGGTGCCGAGCGCGGCAGCTCGCGTCAGGTGTGGTCGCCGGGGACACTGCGAATGTACGCGCAACTGCTGCGGCGTGGGCGTCGGTTGCACCGGCCGACCGAGGACATCCGTCAACTCGGCGCAGACGCCGTGGTCGACGCGTCGGGCACGCTGGTGTACCTGTCGCTGCCGGTCAGTCCCGATGCTCGTCCGCCCGTGCAGGAACTGATCGACGCGACCCGCTGAACGCGGGCCCCGACGACGGCGGTTGCAGCGTCATCTACGGTTGATGGATGGCACTGGATCGCTATCTCGTCGAGGAGGTCGCGCTCGACTGCGCCGACGGCATGTTGAGCCGTCGCGAGGCCGTGCGCCGACTGTTGCTGTTGGGCCTCACCGCGCCTGCGGCAGCCGCGTTGCTCGCCGGTTGCGGTTCGGACGACGAGGACAGCGTGGGCGGTGGCGCGGTGTCGACGTCGAGTTCCCCGGTGACGAGCAGCACTGCGCCGAGCACGTCGGCGGCGACGTCGACTTCCTCGGTGGCGAGCGAGACCACGGCCGGCGTCGGGTCACCGACCGCGGAGCTGATCACGTTCGCCGGTCCGCGGGGCGATCTGATGGGCGTGCTGGCCCTCACCGCGGAGCCGAAGGGGGCGGTGTTGGTCATCCACGAGAATCGGGGACTGAGCGCGCACATCCGCACGCTCCCGGGTCGCCTGGCGGCCGACGGTTACACGACGTTGGCGATCGACCTGTTGTCGGAAGAGGGCGGTACCGCGTCGCTGCCGAGCGAAGGCGACGCGACTGCGGCACTGGGCGCGGCATCGAGCGAGCGGCTGATCGCCGATCTTCGTGCCGGTCTCGACGAACTCCAGCGTCGAGCTCCCGACGCGAAGCTGGCCGCGATCGGGTTCTGCTTCGGAGGCGGCATGACGTGGCAGCTGCTCGACGCGGGCGAGCCGCGTCTGTCCGCCGCGGTGCCGTTCTACGGCCCTGCTCCGCAGGACGCCGACTTCAGCGGCTCGCCGAACGCGGCCGTGTTGGGCGTCTACGCCGAGCTCGACGATCGCGTGAACGCGTCGCAGGGCGTCGCCCGGGCAGCACTCGAGGACGCAGGCCTGGTGCACGAGATCAAGGTCTTCCCAGGCGTGAATCATGCTTTCTTCAACGACACCAGCGCACGGTACGACGCAACGCAGGCCGCCGCAGCGTACGTGGCGATGCTCGAGTGGTTCGAACAACACCTCACCAGCTGAGCCGCTGACCGCAGGCCCCGACGAGGCGCCAACGACGAGACACCTGGCGGGTCCATCGTTGGACCCGCCAGGTGTCGTCGGCGCCGGGAAAGCGTCGCCAAACCCGAATTTGGGGGCTGGGTGGCGCCGGCTCAGCCGGCGACGAGCGCAGGTTTCGGTTCGACCGTGGTCGATGCGTCGCCCTTTGCGGCCTTCATCCCGTTGCGGGTGTGCCACAGGAACGTGATGCCCATCACCATGCAGACCACGCCGAGTCCGGCGAGCAGCGCTGCAACACCAAGCGCCAGCTGCAGGGTCGAGTGGGTCGCTGCACC
>JANOET010000038.1:0-8596 GCA_031413415.1 Acidimicrobiaceae bacterium | reverse complement strand
CGAAGCCCTCGCCGCCCGCCCGCCGATGAGTATCCGTCGCTGCGAAGCAGGCGATGGCACGTTCAGCCTTGTCACCGGGGGTTGGTTGGCAGTTCACTAACTGGCAACACCTTTCCGAGAGAGACCGCCAATGAATTTTGCCCCATTTCCCCCGCGCGTCTGCGTCGCCGCGCTGCTGTGGGTGACCGTCGCTTCCACCGGCGCCGCCGTCGAGCCGTGGGCGGATGGCAAATTGCCCGTCGCGAACGGCCTCGAAGTCTGGCTCGACGCCTCGGCACAGACTGAAGCGCGACAAGTAAGAAACCTTTCAAAGATCCCCGACAACCAACCCCTCGACGTCTGGCTCGACGGTTCCGGTCACGGCTTCGATGTGTCGCAGCTCAAGCCCGAGGCGCGACCCAGTCTTCGGCGAAAGGCGGGAAGTGCGTTCGTTCGTTTCGATGGGAAGGATGATTTTCTCGCCGCGTCCGGACTGCGCCGCTCGTTCAGCAACGCCACCGTGTTCGTCTGTGGCACGGCGCACGCCAATCCCGGACGCTACCGTGGATTCGTCGCCATCAGTTCTGCGACCGTCAACGACTACACCAGCGGCTTCAATCTCGACCTCGGCAACCAGGCCGGCGCGGAGTTCACCATGCTCAACGCCGAGGGCGCGGGCTTCGGCGGCGCGAAGAACCTCCTCGCGTCGAATCTGTTCTTTGGACGCTGGCACGCCCTCTCGGTGGTCAGTGCGCCCGGGACGAATGGCGTCCGCCTGTTCGCCGACGGGGTGGCGCAGCGGAAGCGGGCGCGCAACGCCGGCGTGATGCAGATGGACGAGCTGACCGTGGGCGCGCGCCGTTACTCCAACTCCGCCGAACCGCCGCGCGCGCAAAGTTTCCTCGAAGGCGACCTCGCCGAGGTGCTGATTTACAACCGCGCGTTGAGCAACGCCGAGCGCGGGCAGGTGGAAAAATATCTCGCCGCGAAATACGCCGAGCTGCGCGCCGCGCCGCTGGAGGCGCCGCTCACCGGCGTTCGCCCGTTCAACACCGTGTCGAACCCGCCGCCGGTGCAGATGCTCGTGCCGGGTTTCACCGCGCGACCGCTGCCCCTCGAACTGCCGAACATCAACAACGTGAAATACCGCGCCGACGGCAAGCTCTACGCGCTTGGCTACGACGGCCAGATCTGGCTGCTCTCCGACACAGACGGCGACGGCTTGGAGGACAAGGCGGAACTGTTCTGGGACAAGGGCGGGATGCGCGGCCCCATCGGCCTCGCGGTAACGCCGCCCGGTTACGCGCGCGGCCAGGGCGTGTTCGTGCCGTCGAAGGGCAAGCTCTCGCTCATCGTGGACACCAACGGCGACGATCGCGCGGACCAGGAAATCATCGTCGCCACCGGCTGGCAGGAAATCGCCCAGAAGGTGGACACCATCGGCGTCGCGCTCGCGCCGGACGGCAGTGTTTATTTCGCGCTCGGCACCGCCAACTACGCCAACGCCTACCTGATCGACAAGACCACCGGAGTCGCCGCCTACGACCTCGCGAGCGAACGCGGCACCGTGCAACGCGTCACGCCCGACTTCAGCCGGCGTCGTCGGCTGCTGGCCGAGTCTGCGGCGAGCGGCAAGACCATCCACCTCCCCGAGGACATCGTGGGTGTCGACGCGTTGGGGAACTTCGCGACGTTCGGCACCCGTCTGCCCGACGGCGCCAAGGGCTTCGACATCGGTCCGGGATCGGCGGCAGCGTTCAGCGACGTCATCATGGATGCCCGCACCGTGTTCTGGAACGGCCCGATGGGCATGTTCGAGGACCCGCGATTCGCGGCGGGAACTCGCACCGTTGCCCAGGCCATGGCCGACACCAAGGCGTTCACCGTCGTGGGCGGTGGCGACAGCGCCGCAGCCCTTGCGCAGTTCGGGCTCGACGACGAGGTGTCACACGTGAGCACCGGTGGCGGCGCGTCGCTGGAACTGCTCGAGCTGGGCGATCTGCCCGGCCTCGATGCCCTCAGAAAGGCCCCCAACGCATGACCCGCAAGCCGCTCATCTCGGGCAACTGGAAGATGAACCTCAACCACTTCGAGGCCATCCAGACCGTGCAGAAGTTGGCCTACCTGGTGGGCAAGGACGAGCTCGAGGTCGTCGACGTGAGCCTCCACCCGCCGTTCACCGACATCCGCAGCGTGCAGACGCTCATCGACACCGACAAGCTCGGCTACGCGCTCGGTGCGCAGCACTGCCACTGGGAGGACAAGGGCGCGTTCACGGGCGAGGTGTCGCCGGTGTTCCTCGCCAAGCTCGGCGTGCAGTACGTCATCTGCGGGCACAGCGAGCGGCGCGAGCTGTTCGCCGAGTCCGACGAGGTCGTTGCCAAGAAGGTGGCGGCCATCCAGCAACAGGGGATGACCCCCATCCTGTGCGTCGGCGAGACGCTCGCCGAGCGCGAGGCGGGCGACACCGAGACCAAGGTGGTCGGTCAGGTCCGTGCCGCGCTTGCTGGTCGTTCCACTGCGCAGGTCGGCTCGATGGTCATCGCCTACGAGCCCATCTGGGCCATCGGCACCGGCCGCACGGCCACGTCCGACGACGCCCAACTCGTGTGCGCCGCCATTCGCGCCTGTGTCGCCGAGCTCTCCGGCACCGACGCCGCCGACACCGTGCGAATCCAGTACGGCGGCAGCGTGAAGGCCGGCACCATCGCCGAGCTCATCGCCCAGCCCGACGTCGACGGGGCACTCGTGGGCGGCGCGAGCCTCGACCCCGACGAGTTCGCCCGCATCTGCAAACTGGGTGGCTGAACCCCGCTGGGTGGCCGTCGCTGCCACTGGGCCCATTGCGAGCGATTCGGAACGTTTGTACCAAAAGTTCAAGATCTGGGAATGGTTGCCATACCCATCGGTAACGACGCGTGCTAGCCTCGCTGCGCCTGCACAGATCGGGGAGGACTGTGTCGGCGTAGGTGTGGCTTCCCGCCAGACCACCCACCTCCCTCCACTCACATCAGGAGGACCATTCACGTGAGGACCAGCAACGCCAAAAAGTTCGCTGCAGTCGCGGTCGGTCTCGCACTCGTCACCGCCGCTTGCAGCAGCGATGGCGACAGCACCAGCATCACTGGTGTAGTCGAGACCACCACGCCCAGCTCCGACAGCACCGGTGGCAGCACCGAGACGACGACCGGCGGCGCCAGCGGCGGCTCCGTGACGTACGCCGCTGAGCAGGAGTACACCGCCTACAACAACGGGACCGCCGACCAGGTGCTGTTCGCGAACACGCTCGTGCTCAACATGGTGCAGCCCGGCCCGTTCATCGCCAAGCCCGACCTCACGTTCGAGCTGTGGGCAGAGATGATGGTGTCCGCCGAGGTCACCAGCGAGGACCCGCAAATCGTCGAGTACGTCATCCAGCCCGAGGCCGTGTGGAGCGATGGCGAAGCCATCGACTGCGACGACTTCTACCTGTCGTGGATCTCCGGCAACGGCAAGCTCGTGCACCCGAACCCCGACTACACCGGCCCCGGCCAGCTCGACGCTGACGGCAACGAGGTCCCCGAGACCCTGCCCGACTTCAACGCTGCCGGCACCACGGGCTACGAGGACATCACCTCGCTCGAGTGCTCGGACGACGGCAAGACCATCACCACCACCTACGACACCCCCTACGCCGACTGGCAGGGTCTGTTCGGTGGTCTGATCCCGGCGCACGTCGTCGAGGCCGAGGCCGGCGTCGCCGACCTGCTGGCCATCGATCCCGCCGCCACCTCCGACGACTCGCTCGCCGCTGGTGAAGTGTGGAGCACCGGTTTCTCGGGCTTCGACGCCGCCAAGGCCCTCTCGGGTGCCTGGTACACCATCGACTCGTTCACGCAGGGCCAGAACCTCATCCTGAAGCGCAACGAAGCGTTCTGGGGCGAGCCCGGCAAGCTCGACGAGATCGTGTTCCTGTTGGTCCCGGATGCCACGCAGCAGCCGGCCGCCCTGCAGAACGGTGACGTCCAGGTCATCTCGCCGCAGCCGAACGCCGACCTCGTGGCACAGCTCGAGGGCATCGAAGGCGTGACCGCCAACGTCGAGCAGGGTCTCACCTTCGAGCACTACGACTTCAACCAGGCCAACAAGCACCTGGCCAAGCTCGAGGTCCGTCAGGCCCTGGCGCTCTGCATCAACCGTGAGGAGATCGTCGAGACCCTCGTCACGCCGATCAACCCGGATGCCAGCGTGCTGAACAACCGCATCTACGTCCCGTCGGCTGCCGACTACAAGGACAACAGCGGTGGCCTCACTCAGGACATCGGGGCGGCCAAGACGCTGCTCGAAGGCGCCGGCTACACCCTCGGTGACGACGGCGTGTACGTCGATGCCGATGGCGAGCGTCTGAGCGTGCGTCTGGGTCGTCGTGACCCGAACCCGCGCCGGCAGAGCACCAACGAACTGTTCATCGAACAGTGCGCCGAGGCCGGTATCGAGCTGACCGACGATCCGTCGGAGGACTTCAACGCCGTGCGTCTGCCCGCCAGCGACTACGACATCGCGCTCTTCGCGTGGGTCGCCACTCCGCTGCTCTCGTCGAACACGTCGCTGTACGTGCCCGGCGGCGGTCAGAACTGGAACAGTTACAACAACGACGCGGTCCAGGGGCTCTTCGACGAGGCCAACAAGGAGTTCGACGCGGCAACCCGCGCGGACCTCATGAACCAGATCGACCAGGTCCTGTGGGACGACATGGCAACCCTGCCGTTGTTCCAGTTCCAGGAAATGGTTGCCTTCAATGACGCCGTGCAGAACGTGGTCTTCAACGGCCCGCTCGGCGTGACGTGGAACGCCAACGAATGGACGCTTGCGTCCTGATCATGCAGAAGTAGCGGTCACAGGGCCGGACCCCACTCGTGGGGTCCGGCCCTCACCGTGAACGAAAGGTCACGCGTACACTGATGTTCCGGTTCATCCTGCGGCGGGTCCTCGTCGCCATTCCCCTGCTCTTCGCCTCGAGCATCCTGACGTTCGTGCTCGTCACGAACATCGGTACGCCGAAGAAGATCGAGGACGCACTCGCTCGACCGAACGCGTCGCAAGCCCAGATCGACAGCCTCCGACGCCAGTTCGGCATCGACAAGGGCCCGGTCGAGCGCTACGTCGACTGGTTCACCAATTTCATCAAAGGTGATTGGGGCAAGAACTACAACGGCCTCGAGATCCGCCCGCTCATGTGGGACGCGATGCAGGTCACCATCCGCCTGCTCATCGTCGCCACCGTCGTGTCGGTGTTGCTCGGCGTGCTCGTCGGTGTGTTGAGCGCCATCCGTCAGTACACGGTCTTCGACTATCTGATGACGTTCATGGCATTCACGTTCTTCTCCATCCCGGCTGCGGTGCTCGCCGGGTTCCTGAAGGAATGGGGCGCGATCAAGATGAACCCCTGGCTCCGAGAGCCCAGCATGTCGACCCCATTGATCATCATGATCTCTCTGTTCGGTCTGCTCTGCGGCTACCTCGTCATGAAGAGCCGACTGAAGTTCGAACGCGAGAAGCCGTTGAGCAAATACCTCATCGGCGCCGCAGCCGGCCTCGGCATCGCCGTCGGCGGCATCTTCGTCTTCAACTTCGTCTGGGGCGGCGAGGTGTTCCGCAAGGGCAACCCGAAGCCGCTCATTCCCACGGTGGGCCAGACCACCCCTGGCTTCGATGGCTCGTTCATCGAGGGCTTGCAGGACTCGTTCTGGCACATGCTGCTGCCGTCCACGGCCCTCATCCTCATCGGCTTCGCCGGCTACAGCCGTTACATGCGTGCATCGATGCTCGACGTGATGAGCAGCGACTACGTGCGCACGGCCCGCGCCAAGGGCATCAGCGAGCGGCGCGTCACCACGCTCCACGGCGTGCGCAACGCGCTCATCCCGTTGGTCACCATCGTCGCGCTCGACTTCGGGGCTCTGCTCAGCGGTGCCATCATCACCGAGACCATCTTCGGCTGGTCGGGCATGGGCCGCTTCTTCACCGAGGCGTTGACGCAGCGCGACCCGAGGTCGTTGCTCGCCTTCGTGATGATCACGGCCGTCTCGGTGGTCATCTTCAACCTGATCGCCGACATCGTCTACGCCCAGCTCGACCCGAGGATCCGAATTGGCTGACACCACCACCCTCCAATCGGCCCCCGCCCCCGACGAGCGCGAGTTCTCGGTCGAGGCGCGGTCGCAGTGGAAGACCGTCGTTCGCCGCTTCCTGCGCCACCGCCCGGCCATGATCTCGTTGGTCGTGCTCCTCCTCATCACGCTGTTCGTGTTCCTCTTCCCCATCTGGTGGAAGTGGCCGTACACGTTGCGCGACAAGACCGCCCGTAGTCAGCCTCCGTCGTGGGATCACCCGATGGGCACCGATGAACTGGGCAAGGACGGCCTCGGTCGTGTCATGCGCGGCACGCAGCGTTCGCTCGAGATCGCGCTGATCGCCTCGTTCCTGATCACCACCATCGGCGTGTTCATCGGCGCGATCGCCGGTTACTTCCGTGGCTGGATCGACGCCATCCTGATGCGCTTCACCGACCTCGTGCTCACCATCCCGCTGCTGATCATCGTCGCCGTGGTGTCGGTCGGCTATCCGCAGGCGCCGTGGTACCTGATCCCGATCATCCTCGGCATGTTCGCATGGACGACGCTCGCCCGCATCGTGCGCGCCGAGTTCCTGTCGTTGCGCGAGAAGGAGTTCGTCGAGGCCGCGCGTGCGGTCGGCGCCCGCGACCGGCGGATCATCTTCAAGCACATCCTGCCGAACCTGGCGGGCCCCATCATCGTCGCCGCGACGCTGGCGGTCGCCGGCACCATGATCACCGAGACGGCGCTGTCGTTCCTCGGCCTGGGCGTGCGGGCCCCCGACGTGTCCCTCGGCTTCCTCATCCAGGAAGGCCTGACGGCGTTCAAGACCCGGCCATGGCTGTTCTGGTTCCCGTCGGCCTCGATCGTCGTGATCTGCCTTTGTGTCAACTTCATCGGCGATGGTCTGCGCGACGCGTTCGACCCCAAGCAGAACAGGGTGAAGGCCTGACCATGGCACTGCTCGAAGTGAAGAACCTGAACGTCCGCTTCCCCACGGAGGACGGCGTCGTCCATGCCGTGCGCGACGTGTCGTTCAGCATCGATCCGGGAGAAGTGCTCGGTGTGGTGGGCGAGTCGGGCTCGGGCAAGTCGGTCACCAACATGGCCATCATGGGACTGCTCCCGAAGAGCACGCGCATCGACGGTTCCATCCTGTACAAGGGCAACGAGCTCGTCGGGCTGGATCGAAAGCGGCAGTCGAAGTTCCGTGGTCGCGAGATCGGCATGATCTTCCAGGACCCGATGACGTCGCTGAACCCGGTGTACACCGTCGGCTGGCAGATCGCCGAGGCGTATCGCGCCCACAACGACGTGAACAAGAAGCAGGCGTTCGCTCGAGCGGTAGAGCTGCTGGATCTCGTCGGCATCCCCCACGCGGCAACACGCGCCGAGAGCTACCCCCACGAGTTCTCTGGCGGCATGCGCCAGCGGGCAATGATCGCCATGTCGATGGCCAACGACCCCGAAGTGCTCATCGCCGACGAGCCGACGACCGCTCTCGACGTGACCGTGCAGGCCCAGATCCTCGAGACGCTGATCGAGATCAAGGAGCACACCAAGATCGCGATCATCCTCATCACCCACGACCTCGGCGTCGTCGCCGGCATGGCCGACCGGGTGATGGTCATGTATGCCGGGGCTGCCGTCGAGATCGCCCCCGTCGACGAGCTCTACTATCGACCGCGAATGCCCTACACGATCGGTCTCCTGGGTGCCATTCCCAGCGAGGCGAGCGACGGCCACAAGCTGCGTCAGATCAAGGGCACCACGCCGTCGTTGATCAACGCGAAGCCAGGCTGCGCCTTCAGCACCCGTTGCCCGATGGTCATCGACCGTTGCCGCACCGAGACCCCGGTGTTGGCGCCGTTGCTGACCCCCGACCACGTCGCGGCCTGCCATCGGCAGACCGAGGTACTCTCCATCGACGTGCGGTCGCTGTTCGCCCCGGAGGTCGTGCTGTGAGCGAGCCCCTGCTCGAGGTCACCGGCCTCGCCAAGCGGTTTCCCATCAAAGGCGGCTTCTTCGGTCGCACGATCGCCGTCGTCGACTCGGTGTCGGGAATCTCGTTCTCGGTCGGCAAGGGCGAGACCCTCGGCCTGGTGGGCGAGAGCGGTTGCGGCAAGTCCACGACGGCTCGCTGCATCCTCCGCCTGCACGAGCCCGACGAGGGCACCATTCGCTTCGACGGCCACGAGGTCACCACGATGTCGAAGGACGACCTGCGCGACCTGCGTCGCCACATGCAGATCGTGTTCCAGGACCCGTATGCATCGCTGAACCCTCGCTGGCAGATCAACGCGATCATCGGCGAGCCGTTGGCGGTGCAGGGCACGCGCGGCAAGGTGAACGTCGATCGCGTCGCCGAACTGCTCAGCCTGGTGGGCCTCAACCCCGAGCACGGCAACCGATACCCGCACGAGTTCTCCGGCGGCCAGCGTCAACGCATCGGCATCGCCCGCGCCTTGGCCCTGAACCCGCAGCTGATCGTGCTCGACGAGCCCGTCTCGGCGCTCGACGTC
>JANOET010000037.1:0-51008 GCA_031413415.1 Acidimicrobiaceae bacterium | reverse complement strand
TGACCGCTCACACCGGCGTTCACGAAGCACGAATCCAGCCGACCGAGCGCGTCGACCGTGTGGTGCAACGCCTCGACGACGGCGTGTTGGTCTCCGACGTCGCAGATCAGATCGAGCACCTCGCCATGGTGACGACGCAATTGCTCGGCGGCGGCAGCATTCTTCGCGGGGTTCGTGCCCCAGATGGCCACCGCAGCGCCGTGCGCCGCCATGGCGTCGGCCATGCCCAGCCCGATGCCACCGTTGCCTCCCGTGACGAGCGCGACGTGCCCGGTCAGGTCGAACAGGCCGCTCATGTCGGTGCACCGGGGTGTGCGGCGGCCCCCATGACCATCTCCATCAACGGGGTGAGGTTCGGCCCCCGTCGCAGCGTGTGGCCGCAGTCGACGGACAGGCACTGGCCCGTGATCCAACCCGACTCAGGACCGAGGAGGAAACGCACCGACGCCGCGATGTCGTCGGTGGTGCCGAGTCGACCGATCGGCATCTGGTCGATGTAGTCGGCGACGATGGTGTCGGTGCTGGTCAGGCAGACGGAGATGTCGGTCGGCACGAGACCGGGTCGGACGGCGTTGGCCCGAATGCCCACACTGCCCAGTTCGTCGGCCGCCTGTTTCACCAACATCTCGAGCGCCGCCTTGCTGACGCAGTACGGCGTCATGAAGCGATGGGTCAACGGTGCTGCGATCGACGAGATGGCGACGATCGAACCGCCGCCGTTCCCGGCCAAGTGGGACGCGGCGTGCTTGACGGTGAGGAACGCACCCGTGACGTTCGTGCCCATCACCGAGTTCCAGTCGTCGAGCGTCGTGAGGTGCAACGGCCCCGCCGCACCCGTGCCTGCGTTGGCGACCACCATCGTGAACCTGCCGACCTCGGCGGCCAGGTCGCACGCGGCCTGCACGGCGGCCTCGTCGGTCACGTCGCACACGACGGTACGCACTGCGAGACCGTCGGCTTCGAGCCCCGAAGCGGCCAAGGACAACTTGTCGGGATTGCGGCCGGCGAGGACGACGGTCGCGCCATCGCGGGCGAGATGGGTGGCACAGGCGAGGCCGATGCCACTGCCACCACCGGTGACCAGTGCCACTTGGCCGTTCAAGGCGGAAGATGCATGCGCAGTCATGGCGAACTTCTAGTGGATCGCAGGCCGGATCAGCGGACCGGGCCGGTGCCGCCACCCCCGGACCTTGGGGGTAGCGTGATCGCCGTCATGGCACTGAACGACATCCAGCAGCCCGCCGACCTGCGTGAACTGAGCTACCCAGAGCTCGATGAGCTCGCCGGAGAAATCCGCGACTTCATCGTGCACGCAGTGTCCGAGCACGCCGGCCACCTCGGCAGCAATCTCGGCGTGGTCGAGCTCAGCCTCGCCCTGCACCGCGTGTTCGACTCACCCACCGACGCGGTGCTGTGGGACACCGGCCACCAGGCGTATGTGCACAAGATCCTCACGGGGCGCCAGGCCGGTTTCGATCAACTGCGCCAGGCCGGTGGCCTGTCCGGTTACCCGAGCCGCGAAGAGAGCGCTCACGACTTCATCGAGAACAGTCACGCCTCCACGGTGCTGAGCTACGCATACGGCCTGTCGGTCGGCCGCGAGCTGCACACCAACCACTTCCGACACATCGTCGGGGTCATCGGCGACGGCTCGATGACCGGGGGCATGGCCTACGAGGCGCTGAACAACATCGGGCACAGCCGGCAGCGCGTCATCATCGTGCTCAACGACAACGGCCGAAGCTATGCGCCGACCATCTCGAACCTGACCGCCGGCGTCTCGGCCCGTGAGCAAGCCGAGATGGATCACCCGAGCCTTCCCGAGCGCATCACCGAGAAGTTGTCGCACGCGCTCACCGACATTCGGCTCAACCCGGTGTACGTGCGCCGGCAGCGTCGACTCGAGGCGTTCCTGCGCGACCTGCCCTACGTCGGCACCCAGGCCGAGAAGGGCGTCGAGGCCATGAAGGCGGCCGTGCGCGAGTTCCTGCAGCCGCCCTCGTTCTTCGAGGCGCTCGGCGTCCGCTACGTCGGCCCGGTCGACGGACACGACGTCGAGCAACTCGAGGCCACGTTCCGCAACGCCGTCGAGTTGTCGGCCGAGGGGCCGATCGTCGTGCACGTCCTCACTCAGAAGGGTCGCGGCTATTCGCCTGCGGAGGACGACGACGAGAAGCACCTCCACGACGCACCCGTGTTCGACCCCATGGTCGGCCCACCACCCGCGGTCGTCACCGGCTACACACAGTCATTCGCCGAGGCCATCATCAAAGAGGCCGAGGCCGACTCGCGCCTCGTCGCCATCACCGCGGCGATGCCCGGCCCCACCGGGCTGCTGCCGTTCCAGGCCCGCTTCCCCGACCGGTTCTTCGACGTCGGAATCGCCGAGCAGCACGCGGTCACCGGCGCCGCCGGCATGGCCATGGGTGGCCTGCGCCCCATCGTCGCCGTGTACTCCACGTTCCTCAACCGCGCGTGGGACCAGGTCGTCTACGACGTCGCCCTCCACCGCCTGCCCGTCATCTTCTGCCTCGACCGAGCCGGCATCACCGGCCCCGATGGCGCCAGCCACCATGGCGTCTACGACATGGCGCTGCTGGCCAAGGTGCCAGGCATGCGCGTGCTCGCGCCGTCGAGCGCCCAGGAACTGGCGGTCATGCTGCACGACGCCGTCCACCTGGCCGACGACGGTCCGGTCGCGTTGCGCTGGCCGCGAGGCGCCGCTCACCACGTTCCCGAACGCGAAGTCGGCGTCGGGTTGCACGCCCGCAAGGCACGCACCGGCGACGGATCGTTGGCCGTGCTCGCGGTCGGCAAGCTCGTCGTCGAAGCGCAACAGGCCGCCGAGGCGCTCGCCGCGTCTGGCATCGAGATCACCGTGTGGGACGTACGGTCCTGCATCCCGCTCGACCCCGACATGATCGCCGACGCTGCTGCGCACCGTGCCGTCCTCACCGTCGAGGACGGCGTCCGCGAAGGCGGCATCGGCATGTCGATCGCTGACCGCGTGCACGCGGTGAACGCGTCCGTGCCGGTGCAGGTGCTCGGTATTCCGTCGAAGTTCCTTCCGCAGGGCGCCGCCGAGAAGATCCTGGCCCAACTCGGGCTCGACGCCGACGGCATCGCTGCGGCGGCCCGCACGCTGCTCGGCTGAGTCCGCTCGCCTAGCTTGGTCGGGTGACGTCACCCACCGCGATCCCCGACTTCGATGCGTTCACCGAGCTGCAGTTCGCCATCCAGTTGGCCGACCTCGCCGACACGATCACACTGCCGTACTACACGCACCGATCCTTCAGCCTCGACTGGAAGGCGAACCGGACCGAGGTGACCGAGGCCGATCGAGACACCGAGTCGGCGATCAGTGCACAGGTGTTGCAGCAACGACCGACGCACTGCTTCTTCGGTGAGGAGCACGGCGTGGTGGGCGACACGTCCAGCCCGTGGCGTTGGATCATCGACCCCATCGACGGCACGAGCAACTTCGTGCGCGGCATTCCCGTGTGGGCCACGCTCGTCTCACTCACCCATGCCGAACACGGCGCAGTGGTGGGCGTGGTCTCGGCGCCGGCCATGCGACACCGCTGGTGGGCGGCAAAGGGTCTCGGCGCCTTCGCCGACGGTCGACGAATCCACGTCAGCGACGTCGCCGACATCGCCGAGGCACAGGTCAGCGTCACCTTCGCCGAGGGCTGGGACGAACTCGGACTGACGGGCGAACTGGTGAAGTTGCAGCAGACCGCATATCGCGCTCGCGGGTTCGGCGACTTCTGGCAGCACATGTTGGTCGCCGAAGGCGCGGTCGACCTGGCGGTCGACGCGATCGGCCTGCAGGAGTACGACCTCGCCGCCGTGATGGTGGTCGTCGAGGAGGCTGGCGGCACGTTCACCGACCGGCACGGGGCGCGCACGTTCGCGAGCGACTCGGCCATCTCGTCGAACGGCCACCTGCACCGACACGCCAGGATGTTGGGGTGAGCCACGACCTCGTCATCCGCAACGCCTTCCTCGTCGACGGCAGCGGCGCCCCCGGACGCCACGCCGACATCGCCGTCGACGGCAGCACCATCACCGCGGTCGACGCCGCGGGCAGCCTTGGCGCCGGCGTCCGCACCGTCGACGCCGACGGCCGCCTCGTCACGCCCGGTTTCGTCGACATCCACACCCATTACGACGCGCAGGTCACATGGGATCCGTATGTCACGCCATCCAGTTGGCACGGCGTCACGACCGTCATCATGGGCAACTGTGGCGTGGGTTTCGCGCCGGCCCGACCCGACCGGCACGAGTGGCTCATCCAGTTGATGGAGGGTGTGGAGGACATCCCCGGCAGCGCGCTGACCGCCGGCATCACGTGGGGCTGGGAGACGTTCCCCGAGTACCTCGACGCAGTGGCCGAAGTGCCACGCGTGCTCGACGTCGGCGCGCAGATCGCCCACGGCGCGCTCCGCGCCTACGTCATGGGCGACCGAGCATCCACCGACGCACCCGCGACCGACGCGGACATCGCGGCCATGTCGGCGATGGTCGAGGATGCGCTCCGGTCGGGCGCGTTCGGTTTCTCGACCAGCCGCACCTCACTGCACCGCGCCAAGGATGGCGAGCTCGTGCCCGGCACCCACGCCGACGAACGCGAACTGCTCGGCATCGGCGAGGCCATCGCACGCGCAGGCCACGGCGTGTTCCAGTTCGCTCCCGAGCATGCTCGTGTCGCGGTCGACGAATGGCCGTGGATGCGTCGGCTCGCCGCGGTCACCGGTCAGCCGGTGAGCGTGAACGTCAACCAACCCGACTCGGCGCCCGAGGTGTGGCGCGACGTGCTGAGCCTGCTCGACGTCGCCCAGGCCGACGGCCTTCCCATCTACGCCCAGGTGGCGGGCCGCTCCATCGGCATCCTCTACTGCCTGCAGGGCAGCGTGCATCCGCTCATGTTCCACCCGGCCTTCCACGAGATCATGCACCTGCCACTCGCCGAGCAACTCGGCAAGTTGGCCGACCCCGAACGCCGCCGTCGCATCATCGAGGACATTCCCGACGACGGTGGGTTCATGCAGCAGGCGGTCCTCGACAAGCTCGACCGCATGTGGCTCACCGACGACGGCAACATCGACTACGAGCCGTCGCGCGTCGACAGCATCGCCGAGCGTGCACGTCGGCAGGGAGTGCCGGCGATGGCCCTGGTGGTCGATCAGCTCACCTCGCTCGACGGCAACGGCATGATCTACGCGCCGTTCTTCAACTACACCTATGGCGACCTGGCCTTCACCTTCGAGGCCAACCAGCACCCCTACACGCGCAACGGGCTCAGCGACGCCGGCGCCCACTGCGGGGCCATCTGCGACGGCGGGATGCCCACCTTCATGCTCACCCACTGGACGCGCGATCGCACCCGCGGTCCGAAGATGTCGCTGGAGCACGTGGTGCATCGCCAGACGTCGCAGACGGCTGCGTTCTACGGGCTGGCCGATCGTGGACTCGTCGCACCGGGCATGCGCGCCGACCTGAACCTCATCGACTACGAGCGGCTCGCGTTCGGTCCAGCTCGGATGGCCCACGACCTTCCTGCCCAGGGGCGTCGGCTGGTGCAGAAGGCGACGGGCTACGTCGCGACCTGGTGCAACGGCATCCAGACCGTCGCCGACGACGAGTTCACCGGCGAGCTGCCGGGCTCGTTGCTCCGTGCGGGTCTCAGGCAGTGATCGCCGTGGGACCGTGGATGAAGCAGAACTCGTTGCCCTCGGGGTCGAGCATCACCTGGAAGCCACCGAGCTCGTCGTAGACGACCTCGCCGAGCCGTTGCGCGCCGATCGCTTCCGCCGCGGTCGCGGCGACCTCGAGATCGGGCACGTCGATGTCGAGATGGACTCGGTTCTTCCCCGACTTCACCTCGGGCACCAGTTGGAAACCGATGGTGATGCCCGTGGGAGGTTCCAGCGCGACCCACTCGTGACTCTGGCGCACCACGTAGCCGCCGAGGACTCGTTGCCAGAACTCTGCCAACGCCAGCGGGTCGTGGCAGTCGACGACCACCTCACCGATTCGGCCGAGCATCAGACCTCACCCAGCGACCGGTCGGCGCGCCCGAACACGAAGAAGTGTTCGAGGTATGGCGCAGGATCGGCCGACCAGCCGTACGCACACACCTCGGCGGTGGTGCGACGCCCGAGCCTGCCGCGGAACCACTCGAGGTCGGAGGCGTCGACCGAGACCGGCGGCAGGCCGGCAGTCGCGACCTGTTTGGCGAGACCATCACGGAATCGCTCGGCCACCCACGCCAGGAACTCGGCGGGAACCTCGACCGGCAGCCCGAGTGCGTGGCGCAGGTCGGCCTCGTGCGTGTGCACGTCGATGACACCGGCGAGCATCGGCGACCCGTCGGGCGACGAGAAGACGGCTTCGAGCATGGGCGAGGTGCGCGCCCACTGATCGAGGAGTTCCTGCAACGACTTCGTGCGGCCGCGCTCGACCTGCGCCGCCGTCCATGCTTCGCCGGGCGCGCCGCCCATGTTGCCCGTGGTGGCGTCGTCGCTGATGCCCGACAGGTGGGCGACGACGTCGTGCACGGTCCACTCGGGCGTCGATGGCACTACGACCGACTCGTCGACCGAGGGGTCCGACACCAGCGCGGTGATGCGCTCGCGGCACGTGCGGTAGAAATACCCAGGGTCGACGCTCATCGGGCGGACTGTAGCCTTGCCGCGAATGTCCGAACAGTCCGACTCCGTGTCCGGCGACCTGCCAGACCCTCAGCCCGCGACGCGCGCCATCACCAGCGGTCGCCGTCACAGCGGTCGCTCGCTCGCTCCGGCGTTGTGGGCCAGCAGCGTGTGGGAGAGCGAGAGCATGGCCGACGCCCGCAAGCGGGCCACCGGTGTGCGGTCGAACGAGTTCTACAGCCGCTACAGCAACCCCACCGTCTGTTCGTTCGAGGACGCCATCGCCGAACTCGAGGGTGCCGAGGCGTCGCTGGCGTTCGCCAGTGGCATGGGCGCGATCAGCTCCGTCGTCCTCGCCCTGTGCAGCAAGGGCGACCACATCGTCGCCCAGCGCAACCTCTACGCGGCGACGCTCGCGTTCCTGCAGGGTCCGTGTGCCCGCTTCGGCATCGACGTCACGTTCGTCGACGGCACCGAGCCCGGTGCCTTCGCCGCGGCGGTACAGCCGGGCCGCACGATGATGGTGCTGGCCGAGACGCCGTCGAACCCCTGCCTGCAGCTGGTCGACCTCGACGAGATCGGTGGCCTCCGTGGCCCGATCACCGTCGTCGACAGCACGTTCGCCACGCCGCTCGGGCAGCAACCGCTGGCCCACGGCGTGCATCTCTCGCTGCATTCGGCCACGAAGGGCATCGCCGGCCACAACGACGCCACGCTCGGCGTCGTCAGCGGCGAACGCGAGCTCATCGACGCAGTGTGGGCGTACAGCGTGCTGCACGGCGCGACGCCATCGCCGTTCGACGCGTTGAACGCGCTGCGCGGTATCCGCACCATGGCCGTGCGCACCAACCACCAGTCGGCCAGCGCGCAGTTCCTCTCCGAGTCGCTGCAGCGTCACCCCGGCGTGTCGGCCGTGCACTACCCCGGCCTGCACACCCACCCCCAGCACGATCTCGCCAAGCGGCAGATGCGCCACTTCGGCACCGTGTTCGCGGTCGAGCTCGCCGGTGGCCTTGCCGCGGTCGAGCACCTGCTCGCCCGCGTGCAGTTGCTGCACGTCGCCACGTCGCTCGGCGGGCCCGAGACGCTGGTGTGCCACCCGGCCACCACCACGCATGCGAGCCTCACCCCCGAGGAAGCCGCGGCCCAGGGCGTGACGCCCGGCCTGCTGCGCATCTCGGTCGGCCTCGAGGACCCCGCCGATCTGCTGGCCGATCTGCAGCGCGCCCTGGTCAGCTGACGGCCCGGCCGACTGCCACACTGGCCGCATGGCGACCATCGCGGTGATCCATGGCCTGGGTGGCACCGGCGCCACCGTGCAGCCGCTCGCCGATCTCCTGACGGCGGCCGGTCACGACGTGCAGGTGACGACGCTGCCTGGTCACGGCACATCGCCGGAAGACCTGGTGGGCATCGGCTGGAGTGAGTGGTTGGCGGCAGTCCCCCACGACGAGGTGCTGGTTGGGCAATCCATGGGAGCGTCGCTTGCCCTCACCGTCGCCGCGGTGAACCACCACATACGGCTCGTCGTGGCCATCAATCCGCCGATGGCCGACGAGGACGTGCTGGAGGGCCTCGAGTGGCGCAGGTCGCGTGGCCACGAGTGGATCGACGCACCCGAGTTGGCCGAGGGCGAGGTGGGCTACGCCCGCCTGCCCATCACCGCGTTGATCGAGATGGTCGAAGGCGTGCACGCGCTCGACCTCGACGCGGTCGTCGCTCCCGTTCTGCTGGTGCACGGCGCGCTCGACGACAGCACCGACCCGCTCTCGCTCGACGTCGTGGCCGAGCATCTCGGTGGACCTGCGCTGCGACTGGTGCTGCCGAACAGCGGACACGTCGCGACACTCGGACCCGACCTGCGGTTGCTCGTCGCCACCATCGACGAAGCGCTTGCCGACATCATCTCCGATCAGCCCTGAGGTCCGATGGAACCGATCGTGGAGTTCACGACTCGGTACTCGCTGAATGAGCGAAGCAACGGTACCCCTGATGCGTGACCCGATCCCGTCCGTGAACGTGACCGTCCACGAACCATTCGAGGTGCTGTACCAGCGCGAGTTCCGTCCGATGGTGCGGTTGGCCACCGCGCTCGTCGACGCACCCGACCAGGCGGAGGAGGTGGTGCAGGAGGCGTTCGCCGCCCTGTACGTCCGCTACCGCGTGGTCGACAACCCGGTCGCGTACCTGCGCGTCTGCGTGTTGAACGGCGGCCGCAAGGTCCTCCGCCGCCGCCGGCTGATGCGTCAGCAACCGCCGATCACGCCGGAGAACGGCGAGCTCGGGTTCAACCACGTCATCGACGCGGTACGCCGCCTGCCCACCAAGCAACGCAACGCCATCGTGCTCCGTTACGAGTTGCAGCTGTCCGACCCCGAGATCGCCGAGACGCTCGGCGTGCCGGTCGGCACCGTGAAGTCCACTCTCCACCGGGCCCGGGCCCGCCTCCGTACCGAGGTGTCCTGATGAACGACTCTGATCGCTTCGATCCCATCGACCGCACGCTGTCGGCTGCGTTCGGGTCCCGACATGCCCCCCCGATGTCAGCGCCGTCCTTGATGGATGTCCGACACCGTGCCCGCCGACGCCAGCAACGCCGGACCGCGGGCCTGGTCGGCGCCATCACCCTGGTCGGCGCCGGCGGCGTCGGCGCCTACGCCCTCCGCCACGACGAAGGTCGCACCGCCCTGTCCCCCGGCGACGCCGAAGGCATGCCCGCCACCACCATCGCGTGCCTGTCGACCTTCAGCACCCTGCCGCCCCTCCCCACGGTCTCGACCGTCTCCGGGTTTGGAATCTACGAGGTCGAGGACGGCGACACACCGATGCTGGTGGCGCAGAAGTTCGCCGTCACGGTCGGCGAGTTGAACGCCGCCAACGCCGACCTCGACGGCTACGACGCGTTCACCGTCGGCCTCGCCATCACCATCCCCGTGGCTGAGCCGATCCTGCAGGGCACCACCACCCTGCCGCCGCAGCCAGGTGGCTGCGGCCCCGACACGCAGTGGCTGTGGCACTGCACCGGCGACCTGGGAGTCGACGAGTTCGGCCGCCAGATGTTCGAGTCGTGTGAACTGGTCGAACCCGGTCTGACGACCGTCCCCGGCGAACCCGTTCCCTCGTCCACCACCCCCGGCCAACCGATCGGCACCACCACCACGATGTACCCCGGCGAGTGCCCGCCCGGTTCGTACTGCCTCCCGCCCCCCGGCCTCACCGTCTCGCCAACGACCGTCCCGACCTCGGTCAACGGCAACACCGGTGAGCCGGCTGCGACATCCACCACCAACGTCGTCGACGAGTCCACCACCACCTCCCTCGGCTGACCCCACAGTCGGTTGGGCGCGAAACGTCCCAGATGTGGGACATCCCCCGCCCGTGTGCGCGAAGTGACCCAGTTTCGGGACATCCCGCGCCCACCCCATGCTCGCCACCAACCCACCCAAGAATGTGCGAGAGGAGGCGGGGCGCAGGGCCGTCCAAGGAGGAGCGGTAGCCGAGCGCGAGGCGCCAGCCGAGCACGAGGCGTGCGACGACTGGACGGCCCGGAGTCCCGCCGGGGGCCGCGCCGGGTCAGTGGTAGTAGGGGTTCTCGCCGCTGGAGTGATCGGTGAGGTCTCGAACACGCTCGACGACAGGGATCTGCTCGACGATCATCGTCTGCACACCCTCCATCATCGTCATGCGGCTCATGCTGCAACCGTGGCAGCCGCCGCCCATGGTGAGGTACGCGGTGCCCTCGTTGTCGTGCCCGACGTAGGTGACGAAACCGCCGTGCGCGGCGAGTGCCGGGTTGACCTCGGTGCCGATGAGGGCGTCGATCTCGGCGCTCAGCTCGTCGTCGCTGATGAGGCCCTCCACCTTCGGGGCGAGGGGCTTGTTCGGGTTGCGGATGATCAGGCCTGCCCCGGCCGTGTGGTCGAGCGTGGCACCGTCGAGCTGGTCGACGCTGTTCCCCGCAACGATGACCTTCAGCGTGACGTCGCCGGCGGTGTGGGTGCGCACCTCGTCGTCGATCGGCGCCTTGGTGATCTCGTCGAAGGACAGGTCGTACCGGAACTCTTCGCCCGGCTTGCTGATGATCTCGAGCCGTAGGCCGAGGCGATCGGCATCGGGTTCGGTGTCGCGGAGTGCCACCAGTTCGGCGAGCGCCTCCGGGGTGATCGTGACGATCTGGTGCGTGGTGTCGGGAGCGAGGGGACTCACGTCGCCCAGGCTATGTCAGGCAAGCCTCACAACCTCACGCAGGAACGGGGTTGCACCGGGGTCGACCACCGGCCCGTCGAAGTCCTCCGCGTATCGGCGTCCGTCGAACGTGGCGTCGGCGATGATGCCCGGATTCCAGGCGTCACCGATGGCCTGCACGTTCGCGAACCCGAGGGCGCGGAGCTCGCCCACGAGGCCGTCGTTCGGCACGCGCGCCGTGACGCTGACCAGTGCATCGCTGGCGATCGACTGTTCGCGCCCCGTGTAGGAGTCGGCCACCAGGGCAGCACCATCCGCGTGCGCGAGCACCGCGGCGTTCAGGTGCAGCACCACGCCGGCCTCGACGAGACGACGATGGATGCGCGCCTGCTCCAAGGTGTTGACGGTCCAGCTGGACACCTTCGACTCCGGCGTGACCAGCGTGACGTCGTGACCGGCGCGAGCCAGCATCTCGGCCAGCACCCCGCCGAGGTAGTAGTGGTCGTCGTCGAACAGCGTCACCCGTTTGCCCTCGGGTCGCCGACCGGCGAGGAGCGCGTCGACCGGGAAGGCGTCGGTGAACACCGGCCGGTGGTGCCAGATGCCGATGCCGTCGTCGCGCCAACGGGCACCGGTGGCCACGGCCACATGGGTGAAGTCGTAGGTGACGATCTCGGCGGCCGTCATGGGGCTCTCGAGGGTGACCAGCGCGTGGTCCAGGCGGGCGAGCTGGCCGATCCGGTGGTCGGCGACGCGCCCCCATTCGGCCAGGCCGGGCAATCGTGCTTCGCGCGCGACTCGCCCGCCCAGTTGGCGTGACGCTTCGGTGAGCACCACTTCGTACCCGCGGCGCCCGAGCCACAGGGCGGCCTCGAGACCGGCCGGCCCACCACCGACGACGAGCACCTTCGACTCGCTCTCGCGCTCCCGGATGCGCTCGGCGTGCCAGCCGCGCCGCCACTCCTCACCCATCGCAGTGTTCTGTGTGCACCGAATGGGCACGACCATCCAGTCGGCAGCGACACAGATGTTGCATCCGATGCATTCGCGGATGTCCTCCGGCCGGCCTTGCTCGATCTTCACCGGAAGGAAGGGGTCGGCGATGGACGGGCGCGCCGCTCCGATGAAGTCGGTGATGCCGCTGCGAACCAGTCGCACCATCGTGTCGGGCGACGTGAACCGACCGATCACGACGACGGGCTTGGTGGTGAGGGCCTTCAAACCGGTGAGCCACGGCTCGATGTAGCCCTCCTGCTCGAACCGTGAGGTGCTGGAGTCGAAGTCCCACTCGCCCACCATCAGGTCCCACAGGTCGGGCAGCTCACCGATCATGCCGAACAGCTCGTCGATCTCGGCGCGCTGGATGCCGTCGTCGCCGATGAGTTCGTCGACACACAGTCGAACCGCGACCGCGGCGCGCCCGGCACACAACTCGAGCGTGTCCTCGATGACCTCGCGCAAGAGCCTCGCTCGATGCTCGAGCGAGCCGCCGTAGTCGTCGGTGCGGTCGTTGTACCGCCGACTGAGGAACTGCTGGAAGATGGTCAGGCCGTGTGCCGCATAGACGTACACGAGGTCGTAGCCGGCCTCGAGCGAACGACGCACGGCCGCACGATGCCACTCACGCAGCTGAGCGATGTCGTCCAGCGACATCGCTCGACCCTGCGCGGGCACACCCGACGTGAGCGGCCGAGCCGACGGACCGAGCGCGGCCACCCGCGGATAGGTGGCCGTTGCATTGAGCCCGCTGTGCGCCAGTTCGATTCCTGCGAGCGAGCCGTACCGGTGGATCTCGTCGACGATGCGGCGGTGCGCAGGCACGTCGGCGTCGTCCCACAGCCGTCCCTCCACCGAGCCGTCGAGCGCGCTCGTGTGATGGATCTCGACCTCCTCGGTGCAGACCACCGCCCAGCCGCCTTCCGCCTTGGCCCCGCGCATCGCGGCCAACGAGGTGGGGTGACGATGGCCCATGCCGTTGCAGTGGGGCACCTGGAAGAAGCGGTTTCGAGCCACCTTCGGGCCGATCGGAACCGGCTCGAAGAGCACGTCGTAGCGGGGGTCGCGCATGGGTCGTCAGTCTGGCAGACCTCGCCGAGACCGGGGTCACCCCTGGTCAGGGTGGGGTGACCCCACTTCCTAAGTGTGTGCTGCCACAATCACTGTCATGCGATTCCCGGACTCCCCCCGTTCGGCGCGCCCCGTCACTGCACGTCGCGCGCTGCCCGCCCTCCTTCTCGCCACCGGCATGCTCGTGGCCGCCTGCGGTGGTGGCGACAGCAAGGGCGCCGACACCACCAGCGCCCCATCGAGCTCGGCCGAGACGACCGTCCCCGAGACCACCGAGGCCCCCACCACCACCGAGGAAGCGACCACGACGACCGAGGAGCCCGCGCCGGTCTGGCCGCTCACCGGTGTTCCGGTCGACGATAAAGCGAAGACCCAGCGTCCGGCCGTGGTGGTGAAGGTCGGTAACTACGACCGTCACCCGCAGCGCGGCAGCAACGCTGCTGACATCATCTACGAGGAGATCATCAACGCGAACGTGTCGCGATTCGCCTTCGTCTACCACAGCCAGACTGCTCCCGAGGTGGGGCCCATCCGATCGGGCCGCCGCCAGGACGTCGACCTGCTCGGCTCGCTGAACAAGCCCGTGTTCGCATGGGCCGGCGGGAACAAGACCGTCACCGCCGAAGTGCAGAACAGCGACCTGGTCGACCTCAGCCAGTTCAAGTGCAAGGGAAGTTGCTATCGCTCGGGCGACGACTCGCCGGTCGAGTTCACGCTGATGTTCAATGTCGAGAAGGTGTTCGCGATGACGTTCGAGAATGCGGGCGTCCCCCAGCAGCAGTTCGCGTACCGGTCGGTCGACGCCACGACCCCTGGCACCCCGTCCGCCGGCGTGAACCTGGCGATGGAGTCGTACAAGGTCGATTGGACCTGGAACTCCGCCACCGGTTTGTACGAGCGCACCCAGAACGGTCGTCCCGACAACGATCGTGACGGGACCCTGCTCACCACCACGAACGTGGTCGTCCTCGAAATGGTGTACAACCCGGGCATCTCCGGGAGCCCCGACGCGGTCAGCGTCGGCAAGGGCGAGGCGTGGGTCTTCACCGGCGGCAGCGTCGTGCACGGCACCTGGGCACGCGCCGATCGCACCGACGTCTTCACGCTCACCGACGACGACGGCAACGAGATCGAACTGATGCCCGGTCGCACCTTCATCGAGCTTCCTCGCGACGGCAAGACGACCCCCAAGTAGGCGGTTCCGACGCAGTCGAGTTGAGCGCGTTCACCAGGAACTCAAGTTCGCGCTGGTCAGCGGCCGCCGCCGTCGACCTCGATGCGCTGACCGGTGACGTAACCCGCACCGTCGCCCACCAACCACAGCACCACCTTGGCGATGTCGCTGGGCTGACAGACGCGCCCGAACGGCGACATCGCGTCGAGTGACCGCAGGTCCTGCAGTTCGCGGTTGCCGGTCATGGCCCGGCTGAGGCGCACCCCCATGTCGGTCTCGACCAGCCCGGGCGCGACGACGTTCACGTGCACGTGGTGCTGCCGTTCCTCCTTCGCCAGCGTCAGCGCCAGCGCCTCCATCGCCGCCTTGCCCATGTTGTAGGGGGCGCCGTTGGCGGACATGTGGCTGGTGGCCACCGACGAGACCATCACGATGTCGGCACGACCATTCGCCCTCGCCCGTTCGCGCAGCGACGGGAGCGCGAGGCGACTGAGGTGATGTGGACCGAACGCATGCGTGGCCACGACCCGCTCCATCTCGGCCGGGTCGGTGTCGGCCACCGCACGGCCCCGCGACGCAATGCCGGCATTGCAGACCAGCACGTCGATGCCACCGAAGTCGGCGACCACCGCGTCGACCAGCGCGGCGCAGTCGTCGACGGAGTCGACCGACGCCGGGTACGCCCTGGCCTCGCCGCCCGCATCGACGATTGCCCGCACCGTGTCGGCCGCAGCATCGGCGTCGCTGCGGTAGTTCACGGCCACCGTGGCGCCGCGGGCTGCGAACAACTCGCTGATCCCGCGCCCGATTCCACGACCCCCGCCGGTCACCACGACCACGCGGCCAACCAGTTCCTGCGAAGTTCCTGTGTGCTCCAGTTCGCTCATGGACGCCATTCTGACCACGACATCGTCGCCGCTCATGGTCGTACGGCCCTAGTGTGGCTCACGTGCAAGATGGCAGCCGCAGAGCAATCATCGCCGCGTTCTTCGCGAACCTCGGCATCGCCATCGCCAAGTTCGTCGGCTTCGTCCTCACCGGATCGGCCAGCTTGCTCGCGGAAGCCGGCCACAGCGTGGCCGACACCGGCAACCAGGCTCTGCTCCTGCTGGGCGGCAAGCGCGGCAAGCGCGCCGCCGACCGAGCCCACCCGTTCGGCTACGGCCCCGAGCGCTACTTCTGGTCCTTCGTCGTGGCGCTCGTGCTGTTCAGCATGGGTGGCCTGTTCGCCCTCTACGAGGGCATCAACAAGCTGTTCGACCCGCACGAGATCGAGAACGCCGGCATCGCCTACGCCATCCTCGGCGTGGCAATTCTGCTCGAGACGTTCTCGCTGCGTACGGCCGTGAGGGAGTCCAACCACGTCCGACACGGTCGTTCGTGGTGGAACTTCATCCGCACCTCGAAGGCCCCGGAGTTGCCGGTCGTGCTGCTCGAGGACGTCGGCGCCGAGATCGGTCTGTTCATGGCGCTGTTCGGCCTGACGATGGCCGAGCTCACCGGCGACGCCCGGTGGGACGCGGTCGGCTCCATCGCCATCGGCGTTCTGCTCGTGGTCATCGCCATCGTCCTGGCCATCGAGATGAAGGGACTGCTCATCGGTGAAGCCGCGAGCGACGAGAATCTCGAGGCCATCGAGCAGTCCATCGCCACGGCGCCCAAGGTGAACGGCCTCATCCACCTGCGCACGATGCACCTCGGTCCCGACAATCTGCTCATCGCTGCGAAGGTCGACTACGAACACTCGCTCACGGTCGAGGAACTCGCCAGGGCGATCGACGCCACCGAGCACGCGCTGCGCGCGGCTGTGCCGCTGAGCGAGGTCATCTACATCGAACCCGACATCCGCCGGAAGCCGCCGGAGTGAGTCGGGTCGCCTTCGCGGCGCCCGCACGACTGCGCAACGCCCAAGGGCGAACCCTCGGCTTCCTCGCCCTCGGCACAGCCATCCTGTCGTTCAGCGCGGGCAGCACCTTGGTGAAGCTCGCCCAGACCCCCGGCGTGGCCGTCGCGTTCTGGCGCATGCTGCTGTGCACCGCCATCTGGATCGGCATCCTGCGAGTGCGCGAGCAACGCTGGCTGAACTGGGACGACCTGCGCGCTGCGATGCTGCCCGGCATCGCGTTCGGCCTGAACATCACGTTCTTCTTCACCGGCGTCACCAAGACCACGGTGGCGAGCGCCGAGTTCACCGGCGCGCTCACGCCGCTCATCGTCGTGCCGCTCGGCGCCGTCGTGTTCAAGGAACGGCTGCGTCTCGGAGCGCTCGTGTACGGCCTCATTTCGTTGGTCGGCCTGGCGCTCGTGCTGTTCAACGCTCCACCGACCGGCGACTTCAGTTGGGCCGGCGTGGCGTGGGTGGCCTCGGCAACGTGCCTGTGGGCCACGTATCTGCTGATGAGCCGCAGCCTGCGCCAGGGACGTTCGGTGGCAGCGATCATGGCGGCCATCACGCCGATCGCCACGGTCGTCATCCTGCCGCTGGGGCTGTTCGTGTTCCCCGGTTCGCTCACCCAGGTGACGTGGCGTTCGGTGGTGTTCATCGTCATCCTCGCCGCACTCACCGGCACGATGGCGCACGGTCTGATGGTCTTCGCGCAGAGCCACGTCCCCGTCGGAGTCATCAGCATCTCGCAGGTGTCGCAGCCGGCACTCGCGGTGCTGTGGTCGGTGCTGTTCCTCGGCAGCACGGTGGTGGGCATCCAGATCGTCGGCATGGCGTTGGTGATCATCGGCGTGGCGATGGTCACGGTGCAGTCCCGCCGCTAGGCTCTGCCGAAACCGACACGGGGAGCTCGCTCGACGGGCTGAGAGGGTGGTCAGACCACCGACCCGAGAACCTGATCTGGGTAATGCCAGCGGAGGGAGTTGCGAATGCCGCACGTCGCGGTGGTCATCGGAGGGGGTGCGCTGGACCCGGGGGCGGTCGCGTCGCTGCCCGACGGCGTCGTGGTCGTTGCCGCCGACAGCGGGCTCGATCACGCAGTCGACGCGGGGCTCACCCCGGTGCTCCTGGTCGGCGACCTCGACAGCATCAGCGCGGGTGGCCGAATGTGGGCGTACGCGCACGGCATCGAGATTCGCGAAGTGTCGCCCGACAAGGACGTCACCGACACCGAGCTCGCCCTGGCCTGTGCCCTCGAGGTGCCCGACGTCGCCGAGGTGACGGTGCTGGGGGGGCTGGGCGACCGGCTCGACCACCTGCTCGGCACACTGCTCGCGCTGGGGCATCCGTCGCTCGCACCACTCATGGAGTTGACGGTGCACATCGGGTCGACGACGTGTGTGGTGGTGCACCCGCGACGGAACCGCGTGCTCGACATCGATGTCGGCCGAACGTTCTCGGTGCTGGCCCTTCATGGGCCCGTCAGGGGTGCGACGGTGCGCGGAGGCAAGTGGGAACTCGAGGACGCACGGCTGGGCGGCACCGAAGCTCGAGGCGTCAGCAACGTGGCGATCGAGGACGCCGTGAGGATCGGCTCGACGGAGGGAGTGGTGACGGTGGTGGTGCCAGGATGAACCGCTGGATCGCAGTGACCATGACGGCGACCGCGGTCGCGATGACCGGGCTGGTCTCGTGCGGCAGCGACGGCGGCTCGGCCGCGGGACCCGTGAACCTCACCCTGGTCGCGTACGACTCGTTCCCCAAAGAGGGCACGCCGCTGAACGACGCACTCGACGCCTTCGCCGCCGACACCGGAATCGCAGTCGACGTCGTCACCGCGGGCGACACCGGCACGATGGTGTCGAAGGCGGTCCTCACGGCGGGTAACCCTGAGGGCGACGTCATGTGGGGCGTCGACAACACGTTGCTCTCCGCGGCGCAGGACGGCGAGATCTTCGAAGGTGATCCCACTCAGGTCGACTTCGGCGACGTGTGTGTCAACTACGACATCGACTGGTTCGTCGACAACGGCATCGAGCCGCCGTCGACGCTCGACGACCTGACGAGGCCCGAGTATGCGAACCTGCTCGTGGTGCAGGATCCCAGCACCTCGTCACCCGGTCTGGCATTCCTGCTCGCCACCGTGGCGAAGTACGGCGACGACGGGTGGCAGCAGTACTGGACCGACCTCACCGCCAACGGGGTGACGGTCGTCGACTCGTGGGAGACCGCCTACTACGAGCAGTTCTCCGGAGCCGGCGGCTCCGCGGGCACGAAGCCGCTCGTCGTCAGCTACGCGAGCAGCCCGCCGGCGGAGGTGGTCTTCGCCGATCCGCCCGTCGACACCGCCCCCACGGGCGTTGCGAACGCCACCTGCTTCCGACAACTCGAGTACGCGGGCGTTCTCCGCGGCACCGACCACCCCGATGCCGCAGCACAACTGGTGCAGTTCCTCGCGAGCGAGCCGTTCCAGAAGGAGTTGCCGCTCACCCTGTTCGTGTATCCGGTGGACCCGAACGTGGTCCTACCCGAGGTGTTCACGAAGTTCGCAGCGGTCCCGACCGACCCGTTCACGATGGAGTCCGATCGCATCGACGCCAACCGTCGGCAGTGGCAGGAGCAGTGGGCCGAGATCGTGCAGCGCTGACACGGCTGCCTCGCTGGGTGGTGCCGGCCCTCGCCGCACTCCCGCTGGCGGGGCTGCTGCTGTTCTACGCCTGGCCACTCGGCACGTTGCTCGCGCGCGTCCTGCGACCGGCGTCGGTCAGCGACGTACTGGGGTCACCCGGTCTGGGCCGCGTGTTGTGGTTCACGGCCTGGCAGGCACTCGTCAGCACCGCGGCCACGCTCGCCATCGGCTTCGCTCCCGCGTACGTCTTGGCCCGCTACCGCTTCCCTGGTCGGCGGCTGACGCTGGCGATCGTGACGGTCCCGTTCATGCTCCCGACGGTCGTCGTCGGCGCGGCCTTTCTGGCGTTGCTCCCCGACCGACTGCACGACACGGCGTTCGCGGTCGTCATCGCGCACGTGTTCTTCAACGTGGCGGTGATGGTCCGACTGGTCGGTGCGATGTGGGCCGTCATCCCGACCGACCTGACCGCGGCGGCGCGCACGCTCGGCGCGTCGCCCGTGCAGGTGCTGCGCCACGTCGTGCTGCCGCTGATGCGACCCGCGCTGTGGGCAGCGGCGAGCGTGGTGTTCCTGTTCACGTTCACCTCGTTCGGTGTGGTGAAGCTCCTGGGTGGGCCCGCCAACACGACGCTCGAGGTCGAGATCGCGCGCAGGGCCACCACGCTCGGCGACATCGACGGCGCCGCCGTGCTGTCGGTGCTGCAGGTGGTCGTACTTGGTGCAGTGGTGTGGTGGAGCGCCCGATGGCAACGTCGCGCCGCCACCGCGTTCGCCGGTGGACGGACGCAACGGCGAGCCCGGTCGCGATCAGAGCGTCGATGGGTCCCGGCCGTCGTGGTGTTCACGCTCGCCGCGATGCTGGCCCCCATCGGGGCGATGGTCGCCCGCTCGTTCCGACCGGGTGACCGCTGGTCGCTCACCGCGTGGCGAACACTCGGCGCCGACGAGATCCGCCCGGGCATCAGCCTCGGTGTCGACCCGCTCGCGTCGCTGCTGGTCTCCCTGCGCTACGCCATGGTCGCCATGGTGATCAGCGCCGTCGTGGGTGGCCTCGCCGCGTTGGCCATCGGCGCCGCTCGTCGCCATGGTCGACTGCTCGACGTCGGTCTGATGCTGCCGCTCGGCACGTCGGCGGTCACCATCGGTCTCGGCATGCTCATCACGTTCGACACCGACCCCGTCGACTGGCGCGCCGAGTGGTGGCTGGTACCGCTCGGTCACGCTCTGGTCGCCATTCCATTCGTCGTGCGCAGTGTGGTGCCGGTGCTGCGCGCCATCCCCGCCGACCAACGTGCTGCAGCGACCACCCTGGGAGCATCGCCGCTGCGCGCCTGGTACGAGGTCGAGGTGCGCCGTACGTGGCGTCCACTCGCGGCCGGCGCTGGGTTCGCGGCAGCCATCTCGCTCGGCGAGTTCGGCGCGACCACGTTCCTCACCCGTGCAGGGCGCGACAGCATGCCGATCGCCATCGACCACCTCCTCGGTCGCACGGGCGACGTGCCCCGTGCACAGGCGTTCGCGCTCGCCGTCGTGCTGTTCGCGCTCACCTCGGCGATCATCGCGGTCGCCGACCGCGAGGAGGTGCTCGATGCTCGAGGTTCGTGATCTCACCGTTCGCTTCGCAGATCGCGTGGTGCTCGACTCGTTGTCGCTGAGCGTGGCGACCAGCGAGGTGCTCGCCGTGCGTGGCCCATCGGGTGTCGGCAAGAGCACTTTGTTGAGGGTCGTGGCAGGCCTCCTTCCTCCGGACTCGGGCGGTGTCTGGCTCGATGGAATCGACATCACTCACCTCGCGCCACATCGCCGACGGATCGGCCTGATGTTCCAGGACGAGCAGTTGTTCCCTCACCTCGACGTCGCCGCCAATGTGGGATTCGGTCCTCGAATGGCCGGGGCGTCGAGGGCCGAGGTGGCGACCAGGACGGCGGAGCTGCTGACGGTGGTGGGGCTCGAGGGGTTCGGGTCGAGGCGGGTGACCACCCTCAGCGGCGGCGAGGCCAAACGCGTCGCGCTCGCCCGCGCACTCGCTCCACGACCCGCCGTGTTGTTGATGGACGAACCACTCACCGGGCTGGACCGCGAGCTGCACGACCGCCTCGCCACCGAACTCGCTGCGGTGTTGCGGTCCACGGGCACCACCGCATTGCTGGTCACCCACGACCACGACGAAGCGGCGATGATGGCCGACCGCACCGTCGTGCTCGGCGACGACGACGTCTGACAAGCTGCACGCTCGTGACCACACCGCTGCGCATCGGATTCCTGGGGGCGGGACTCATCGCCACCTACCACTCGAAGAGCCTGAAACACAGCGGCGCCGACGTCGTCCGCGCCGGGGTGTTCGACCCCGACACCGACCGGGCCGGGGCGTTCGCCGCGGCCAGCGGCCACACCGTGTGCGCCTCGGTCGACGAGGTGTTGAGCGGCTGCGACGCGGTCTACATCTGCACGTGGACGAACTCGCACCCCGAGCTCGTCGAGGCCGCCACGGCGCGCGGGTTGCACGTGTTCTGCGAGAAGCCGCTCGCGTTCACCACCGGTGAAGCCCTCCGCATGGCGGAACAGGCCGACGCAGCGGGCGTGACGCACCAGGTGGGGCTGGTACTGCGTCGCTCGCCCGCCTACCTGTGGGCGAAACACCTCGTCGACGACACGGCTGCGGGACGGGTGATGACCGTGGTGTTCCGTGACGATCAGTTCATCCCCGTTCAGGGTCATTACGCCAGCACATGGCGCGGCGACAAGTCGCTGGTGGGTGCCGGCACGCTGCTCGAGCACAGCATCCACGACGTCGACATGCTCCGCTATCTGGTCGGCGAGATCGAACACCTCAGTGCGCTCACGTCGAACTTCCACGAGCTCGACGGCATCGAGGACGTTGCCACCGCATCATTGCGGTTCACCAACGGGGCCACCGGCGTGCTGACCAGCGTGTGGCACGACAACCTGGCCCGTCCGAGCCTGCGTCGCGTCGAGATCTTCTGCGAGCGCCGACACATCGTCATCGAGGGCGACGACTGGTTCGGTCCGGTCTCGTGGACCGACAGCGACGGCACCACGGGCGCGCTTGAGGGCGCCGCGCTCACAACTGCCGTCGACCCCATGCGAGACGGCACCGACAACCCCGACGGCGAGTTCGTGCGCGCCGTCCGCGAAGGCCGTGCCGCAACACCCGACCTGCACACCGCGGTGGCCGCTCACCGCATCGTCGACGCGATGTACGCCAGCGCGGCGGCCGGCGGTGTCGTGATGCGGCCGTGAAGCAGCCGTGATGCCCGACATCGCCGTCGTCGAGATCGCCACGGCCGAGACGTATCCGCTTCGGCTCGAAGTGCTGCGGTTCGACACGCCGACCAAGGAGGTCGCGTTCCAGGAGGACGACTGGCCCGGGTCGTGGCACCTCGGCATTCGCGTCGACGGCGAACTGGTGGCCACCTCCAGCTGGGTACCGCGCGAACTCGACGGCCGCCCGGCTGTCCAGCTACGCGGCATGGCCACCGCCCGACATCTGCAGGGCACGGGCCTCGGCGGCGAGTTGCTGGACCGCGGCTGTGGGCTCGCCGTCGAGCGTGGCTTCCCTCTGGTGTGGGCTCGAGCTCGCGACGCCGCGCTTTCGTTCTACGAGCGACACGGCTTCGTGGTCGAGGGTGATGGTTTCGTCGACGAGACCACGCAGCTGCCCCACCACCTGGTGACCCGCCTCCTCCCCTGACCCGCGGGCTGATTCTGCCGATGGGGTGTGGCGGCCGTACCCAGTGTGGGTGCCATGGCGATCCCCACCCACACCACCCTGTCGACGAGCGCATCGACGACCGAGCACCTTCGCCGACGAGCCATGGCCTTGCGCTCGCTGGCCCAGGTGCTGCAGCGTCTCGACGTGCTGGACCTGCAGCGCCACGCCGGCACCGACGTGTGGGTGGGGCCGTCGCAACAGCACTGGGACGACACACTTCGCTCGGACCGCGCGGCGCTCCTGCGGGCCGGACATGAACTGCTCGTCGCCGCCCGACGCCTCGAACGTCGCGCCGACGACCTGGATCTTGCCGGCCTTCCCGCGAGCGGACGCGTGCGATGACCTTCCTGGCCTACGACCCGGAGCGGCTGACGATGCTCGAGCACCGCGCCCGACTCGCCCTCGACCAGCTTCACCGCCTGCACAGCGACGACCCCGACGCGGTCGACGCGATGCGAACGATCCGCCAGGTCCGGCTGCGCGTCCACGAAGGCCTCTTGCCGTTGGTCCAGCGCATCCTCCGCAACGACCCGTTGAGCGAACCCATCGCCGAGCGCGACGACCTGTCGGCCGTGCAGAACTCACTCGCCCGATTCATGGCGGTCGAGCGGGGCTGGGCCGTGATGGTGGACCCGCGGCCCGACGACCCCCAGCAGGTCACGGTCGACGAGGCGAGGGCACTTGCCCGGCGCCTGCGCGAGATCCCACCCGCAGAGTTGGCCGACGACCCCGAACGACTGGCCTGGCTGACGGCCGAGCTGGATCGCATCGGCCGCGACCCCGTTCTGGCTGCGACCTTCGACGCCGAGTTCGACGCGTGGGCCGAGTGGGTCCAGGCGTTGGCCGAGCCACGCGCCCGCCGCATGGCCGGCATCGACACCCGGCTGCACGTGAGCATCGATCAGCTCGACGCGACCATCGACGCGTTCGCTCGGGTGGCTCATCACACGGTCACCGCCGGCCGCGGCCGCTCACCAGCGCTCGCCGCGCTCGACGACATGCCCCGCTACGCCGCAGCGCTGTTCCTGCGCGACCTCGTCCTGCCACCCGATCTTCTGGGCGACGTCGCCGCACGCGTGATCACCCGCCCGCGCGACGACCTCGACGAACTCCCCGGACCCAACACCAACGACACCGTGCTGCTGATGTTGCTCGCCGAACCATTGGCGCTGCCTCACTTCCTCGTCGCCATCGCACCGCACCTCGTGCAGGTCGCCCACGACCTGGCGGACGCGACGCTGATCGAGACCGCGCTGCTGCGCGGCACCGATCCGGCGCTGGTCGACCCGACCACGGCCGGCAGGATCATCGTCCCCGCGATGCAGTGGTACCTCAGTGACCCGGAGCACTCGGCGGGGACGTTCACTGCGGACCTCGTCGTGCCGTGGACACCACAGTTCGCACCGGCGAACGACGACTGGGACCTCGCATCCGGTGCGCGCCGCGACCTCATCGATCGCGCCCTGCAGACGCCCGACGCGCTGCAACGGTTCGTCGAGCAGCACGAGCAGATCGTCGCCAACGCGCGGCGCCACTTCGCGACGGGACCGGCCAGATCCGTCAGCGAATACACCAGCTACCTGGCCCTGATCGGAGGACTCATCGTGAACGCACGCGTCCGCATCGTCGAGCTGCGCAAAGCGGCCTGGAACACCATCACCGACCTCGGCTCGCTCGCCGCGTCCTTGGTTCCCGGTGTCGCTCTGGGAGCTGCCCTGACGTTGGGCATCATGTACGTGTCACAGCGAGGTGAACCGGATCCCGACGCGACGTTCGCCAATGAGCTGCGCGGCGCCGACCTGGCCATCACCATGGCCGCCGTGAACCTCGCCGACATTCTCCAGCAGAAGTGGGTCGCACAGGGACTCACCACCTACGCCACGCCCGACCCGCCCGAGCTGCGCGCGTTCGAGGAAGAACTGCCGGGCACCCTGTTCATCAGGGACTTCCTCGACTGGGTGGAAGGGCTTCCCGGCGGCGACATGGGCGAGATGGGCCGCGAGGCGCAACGCGTGATCTTCAGCGTGATCAACGGCACCACGGTTGGCGAACACGTCGCCCGCTACGACCCCTGACTCGAGATTCTCTTCCGCGCGAGTTCACTCGGCGTCGACGCGCACGGGCGTACAGTGCTCCGCCGGCCACCACCTGGCATCGTCGCGGTCGAGGTCCCCGCCCTGCCGTCGTCGGCCATGACCTTCGACGTGGGCAAGACCGTGGCGATGATCGATGAAGGCCACGCGGCCGCGACGCGATGGCTTCGCAGCCAATCGTCTACGGGATCGTGACGGTGGCCTTCAACAGCGCCGAGTCGGTCTCGGTGACGTCGACGATCAGTTCCAGCCTCCAGTCACCCGAGTCGGGGAACGTGATCGTGCCGCTGTAGTGGTTCGCACCCTCGGGCTTCAGCGTGACCGGCGAGTTGGGAACACCGGCCGAGGGCAACGACACTCGCGCTGTCACGTTGGTGACGGGTCGGATCGACCCGCCGGGAGGCGTGATCAGGATGTGTATCTCGTTCGAGCCCACGCTGCCGGGACTGATGGTGACCGCAGCGATGACCCCGCTGGCGGTGATGCTCTGGTTGAACGGCAACGCAGACACGGACGGCCGCGGTGGCTGGGCAACCATGCCGGCGGCGAGTCCCACCACGAGCAGACCGATGACGGCTTCGACCACCAGGGTGCGGCGGATGGACCCCGCGCCGTCGTGCTGCAGCAGCCAGCGTGACACGCCACCGATGGCGATCATGGCGATGACCAGCATCACCTTGGCGAGCAACAGCCGCCCCCATGTGGTGACCGTGACGTCGTCGAGGCCGCCGGCGAGTTTCAGCGTCTGGGCCACTCCAGTGGCGACGATGACGGGTACCGCGATCAGCGCAGTCATCGAGTAGCGATCGACGGTGCGCACGGCTTCGGGCTCGGAGACCCATTCCTTGCCCGCGACGAACAGCGCCACGAGTCCACCGAGCCACGCTGTGATGGCCACGAGATGGAGCACGTCGACGGTGATCCACAGCAGTCGCGGGCTGAGTGAGTTCGGATGGCCCGACTTCGAGAACGTCACCAGGGTCAGCAGCGCCGCCGAGCCAGCGACCCCCTGCCACCAGGTGTGCCGGTTCGCCGACCAGCGGGCGAGCATCGCGCCGAGCACGATGGCGAGGACGACGCGAACGAGGAGGGCCTGTCCTGTGTCGGTGCCCGCGATGTCGGCCCACACCGACGGCGAGAACGCGTCGGCGACGGTGCCCCCCTGGGCTTGGGCCCCGAACAGGCCGAACGCTCCAGCCGAACCGACGAACAGCGACACGGCCCCCACCCACATGGTGCGACGAACACGCGGCACTGTGCCCAGCGCCGGCGTGCCCTGCACCGACCACAGGCCGACGCCGATGAGCACGATGGCCCCGGCGAGCGCGAGAAAGCGAGCGATGCCATAGGTCCACTTCAACGTCGAATCGCCGCCGCTGCCCCGGCTGACGTCGGCGATGAGGTCGTCGCCATCGCCGGTGCTGGCGGTACCGACCTGAAAGCTGAAGGCGCCCTCCACGACGTGACCGTCGGCCGACGTGACCCGCCAGACGACGGCATACAGGCCGTCCTCCAGGGCCGGGAGTGACGCGACCACGACCGTGTCGTCGCCGCCTGGGGCCGGTGCACCAGGCTCGAAGCGAGTGCGGTCACCGTCGAACACATGGATGCTGGCGAGCGCCGCTTCGACATCCTCGTCGAAGTCGAGCACGAGCTGCGGCGGCGACGTCTCGTTCACACTGTTCGCGCTGGGCGTGCTGGTCTCGAGCACCGCATGCGCCGACACCGTGCCCGCGGGGATCGCCAGCAACGCAACCAGCGCGAGCAGCACGGCGATCAGCGCGCGACGGACGCGGCGGCTCATCCCATCAACCCCGCAGCGTCGAGGCCGGCGATTCTTGCGCGCCCGAGCAGCCACGCGGCGCGGTGGCGGTCGTCGACGGCCAGCGCCTCGGAGGGCAGGCCGGTCATGCCCATCGAGCGACGGCTGTTCCACAGCATCGTGAGGCGCTGTACCTCGACACGAGCGAACTCGATCGGCCAATCCTGCCACCCGTAGCTGAGCCCCAGGTCGGCGTGGTGCACCTCCACCTCGGTCCATCGGCGCTGCGGCACGTCGGTCATCACCACCGGTCCGAACATCGCCGTGCCCTGCCCGTGCCAGGCGCCGTCGGACATCGAGTCGAAGGCAAGTTCCAACCGCGCCGCAGCGATGCGGACGTCGTCGACGAGCGCGGCGGCGATGCGGGCCGAGCCCGCCTCGATGTCGGCACTTCGGCGCTCGACACCGCTCGAGTGGGTCGTGGCCGGATACATCTCCGACACTTCGCCACGCTCGGCGCCATCGAGCATGTTGCGCAGACCGTCGGCGTTGCGAGCGAGGTGCGTCAGCACGTGCCCCACGCTCCAGTCGGGCAGCAGCGACGGCCGACGGGCCTGCTCGTCGGTGAGCCCAACCAGCCGTTCCTCGAGTGTGCGATGGGCGGCCGTGACGCCGCGAAGTGCCCGTTCCCGATCGGTCATCGCCGCGAGGGTACTGGCCGAAGTCGTGGCAACCTGTGCGCCATGCAAATCGCCATGGTCGGTCTCGGGCGCATGGGCGCCAACATGGTCCGTCGCCTGCTGCGCGACGGACACGAGTGTGTCGCCTACGACGTCAGCGCGGAGGCCGTTGCCGCGATGGAGGCCGAAGGTGCCATCGGCGCACGCACGCCACAGGAGGTCGTCGACGCGCTCCCGCCGCCCCGGCACATCTGGCTCATGGTGCCGGCGGCGTTCGTGTCGTCCACGATCGCTGCGTTCGAACCGTTGCTGTCGCCAGGCGACACCCTCATCGACGGCGGCAACTCGTGGTACCGCGACGACATCGACCGCGCCGCGCCACTCGCCGAACGCGGTATCCATTACGTCGACGTCGGCACGAGCGGCGGCGTGTTCGGTCTGGAGCGAGGATACTGCCTGTTGGTCGGGGGGCCCAACGAGTCTGTGCAGCAACTGTCGACGGTGTTCGAGACCCTGGCTCCCGGTATCGACACTGCAGCGCGCACCGAAGGTCGCTCCGGTCCCGAGGGCACCGAGGAGCACGGCTGGTTGCACTGCGGCCCCGTCGGCGCCGGCCACTTCGTGAAGATGGTCCACAACGGCATCGAGTACGGGATGATGGCCGCCTACGCCGAAGGCCTGAACGTGCTCGCCAACGCGAACATCGGCAGCGTGGGCCGTGCCAAGGACGCCGAGACTGCCCCGCTCACCCACCCCGAGTACTACCGCTACGACCTCGACCTCGGCGCGATCACCGAGGTGTGGCGACGTGGCAGTGTCGTGTCCAGTTGGCTGCTCGATCTGACCGCGGCCGCCTTCCACGCCGATCCCGAACTGGACGCCTACGACGGTCGCGTCAGCGACTCCGGGGAAGGTCGCTGGACACTGCACGCCGCGATCGACGAAGGCGTGCCCGTGCCCACGCTGTCGGCGTCGCTGTGGGACCGCTTCTATTCGCGAGACCGCGGCGCCATGGCCCATCGAGTCCTGTCGGCCATGCGCGCCGGGTTCGGCGGGCACCACGAAGTGAAGGAGAACCGGTCATGAGCGTCGCCCAGCAACCTCGCGCCGATGCGCTCGTCCTGTTCGGCGCCACCGGCGATCTGAGCAAGAAGAAGCTGTTCCCGGCGCTGTACCGCATGGAGGAACACGGCCTGCTGAGCGTGCCGGTCATCGGAGTGGCGCGCAGTGACTGGAACTGCGACGCGTTTCGCCAGCACGCGCACGACTCGATCATCGCCGCCGTACCCGATGCGAAGGCGGCGGTCATCGAAGCGCTTCTCGCCCGACTCGACCTCATCCAAGGCGACTACGCAGACCCCGCCACCTGGAGCGGGCTGTGCGACGCGCTCGACGGCTATCACAGCCACCATGCCGTGTATTACATGGCCATTCCACCGACGATGTTCCCCACCGTCGCACAGTGGTTGGCCTCGGTCGGTCTGAACACTCGCGGCCGCATCGTGGTCGAGAAGCCGTTCGGTCGCGACCATGCCAGCGCGGTCGAACTGAACGACCTGCTGCACACGGTGTTCCCCGAGGAGCGCATCTTCCGCATCGATCACTACCTCGGCAAGGAGAGCGTCGAGGACCTGTTGGTGTTCCGCTTCTCGAACACGTTGCTCGAGCCGGTGTGGAACCGCAACTACGTGCGCAGCGTGCAGATCACGATGAGTGAGACCATCGGCGTCGAGGGTCGCGGCAGTTTCTACGACGGCGTCGGAGCGGTGCGAGACGTCATGCAGAACCATCTGTTGCAGGTGCTGTCGCTCGTGGCGATGGAGCCTCCGGTCGGGCCCGAGAGCAGCTTCCTGCAGGACGAGAAGGCGAAGGTGTTCGCCGCGATGCGTCCCCTCGACCCGGCGAACATGGTGCGCGGGCAGTACGTCGGGTATCGCGACGAGCCGGGCGTGGCGGCCGACTCGAACGTCGAGACCTTCATCGCCGCGCAGCTCGAGATCGACTCGTGGCGTTGGGCCGGTGTGCCGTGGTACGTGCGCTGCGGCAAGGCGCTGTCGTCGGCCGCGACCGAAGTGGTCGTCGAGTTCCGCGAGCCACCAAGCCTGCTGTTCGACGAAGCGGGCGGTCCTGCGCCGCAGCGCAACCTGGTGCGCTTCCGTCTGGGCAAGCACGACGGCGTGACGTTCACGCTGCAGGCGAAGACCCCCGGACAGCACCTGGACAGCCAGAACGTCGACATCGCCGTCGACTTCGCGGCCGCGTTGGGAGCGCGCCGCGAGGCGTACGAGCGGCTGCTCGACGACGCGCTGGCCGGCCTCCCCCGCCGCTTCGCCCGTGAGGACATCGTGGAACAGACCTGGCGTGTCGTGCAGCCCGCGCTCGACAACCCCGGCCACGTCCACCCGTACTTCCGCGGTTCGTGGGGACCCGCCGAGGCCAACCGAATCCTCCAGGGCGACCACTGGGTCCAACCGGCCGAGTAACCGCGCCTGCACGGCCATTCGGGGTGAAGGCCCTGGGAGCGTGTGTCCCATCTCGACGCCTCGACGCTCGACGACGAGCGCCCATACCGGGCACTCGGCTTGCCCGGGCTGGCGGCGCTACGGCCTCCGCAGTCTGCAGCACGACCGACGCACTCAGGTGTTGTTGGCGGCGTAGTCGAGCACGGCTTGATCCACCTTCAGCCCGTCGCCGCGCGGCAGCGTGTAGCGCTGGATGCTGGCCTTCTCGGACTCGTAGGTGGTGGTCGGCTCGTAGTGCGGGCCGCCGTCGCCGCAGAATCGTTCGAGCGGAGCGATGATGGTGTTCAACGCCGGCATGTGGAACGTGGTCAGCGTGGTGCGCTGATGCGAGGCATCGGCCGACGCGACGACGCGGTGGATCGTGGCAGGCCAGTGATCGTTCGTCCAGCGGCTCATCAGCTTCCCGACGTTGATGACGAACGCGTCGTCGCGCACCGGGACCGGAATCCACTCGCCGGGCACATCGAGACGGCTGACCTGCAGGCCCTCGTAGTCGCCGCGCTGGTGCAGCACGGTGAGCGTGTTGCCGTCGACGTGCTCGTGGAACAGCAACTCGGCGTCACCGACCGCCGCGCCATCGGCACGGGACGGGTAGTGGTTCACCGCGAAGCTCGAGGCGTTCGGCTCGATGAGGCCGTCGAACCCGTCGACACCGATGCCCAGCGCCTGGGCGAACAGCCGCATGATCACCCCACCGAGCACCTGGGTGCGGGCGAACAGCGCCTCGATGGCCGGACGGAAGCCGACCGGGTCGGTGGGCCACGAGTTGGGGTGGTAGTAGTCGGCCAAGGCGGGGTCGATGCCGGCCGCGATGGCTGCGTCCGCGTCGTCGTAGCGGGCTGCGAGGAAGCGAAGGAACCGCACCGCGCCCGTCTGGTCGGGGCGCAGATGCACACCGCGGTAGGGATGGGCGCTGAGGAATCGCCCCTGCGTGGCGGTGTCGAGTGCGGCGAACGCGCGGGCCGATGCGTACACGTCGTCGAGCACCGACATGGGCACGCCGTGGCCGATGACCTGGAAGAACCCGACCTGAGTGGCCGCGGCCTCGATCTCGGCTGCAGCGGCGGCACCGTCGCCGCCGGCGAGGAACGGACCGATGTCGACGACGGGGATCTCGTGTGCCACGTCCGGATCGTAGGCGGCGAGGCGCTCGTGCATCAGGCTCGGCTGATCACTTCGTCGCCATAGCGAGCCAGCGCGGCCTCGGTGTCTCGGTAGAAGAGGAACGCCGGCACGATGACGCGGGCGACTCCGATGTCGGCGAGCGCCTTCACCTCGTCGAGCGCACCCGACCCGACGGCGCCGTTGCCGCCGGTGGTCATCTCGATGGCGTCGGCGTCGCGCCCGTGCTCGCGGGCCGTGGTGCGGACGATGTCGAACACGCGAGCCAACTCCTCGTGCGTGCCCTTGCCGGGGAAGTACCCGTCGCCCAGGCGGCCAGCGCGACGCGCCGCTATGTCGGTGTGCCCACCGACGTGCACGGGAATGGACCCGTTCACCGGGCTGGGACGCATGATGCAATCGTGGAAGTCGACGAAGTCGCCGTGGAACGTCGCCTTCTCGTCGGTCCACAGGGCGCGCATCGCGGCGACGTACTCGTCGGTGCGCTTGCCGCGATCGTGGAACGGCACGCCGATCGCGTCGAACTCCTCCTCGAGCCAGCCGACACCGATGCCCAGCAGCATGCGCCCGGCCGACAGGTGGTCGAGCGTGGCGAGTTCCTTGGCCAGCACGACGGGGTTGCGCTGCGGGAGGATGAGGATGCCCGTCGCCAGGTTGATGCGCGACGTGGCGGCCGCGACGTAGGCGAGCCAGATGAGCGGGTCCGGGATGGGCATGTCGTCGGCACCCGGCATTCTCCCGCTCTCGGAGTACGGGTACTGCGAGCCGTAGTCCGACGGGACGACGACGTGCTCGACGGACCAGATGGACTCGAAGCCGGCGTCCTCCGCCGCACGGGCGAAGGTGGCCGCCGCGTCGGGCTGGGCGAACGGGCCGGTGTTGGCGAAGGCAATACCGAACTTCATCGACCGATCATGGCACGACCCGACTGAGGTGAGGTCAGACGGAGCGACCGCGCTTGGGGACGACGACGACCGTGCCGTCGTCGTGCTCGTGCACACTCACACTGACGCCGTAGAACTCGCTGAGCAGGTCGGGGCGCAACACGTGCGCGGCCGAGCCGGTGGCCACGACGTGACCCTGATGCAGCAGCGACAGTCGATCGGCGTACAGCCCCGCCAGGGTGAGGTCGTGCATCGCCGAGACGACCGTCAACCCGTTCTCGCGCCGCAGCCGATCGACCAGTTCGAGTGCTTGCTGCTGGTGCCCGATGTCGAGCGCGCTGGTCGGTTCGTCCAGCAACAGGATGGGTGCCTCCTGAGCGATGGCGCGGGCGATCACCAGCCGCTGCCGCTCGCCACCGCTGAGCGTGCCCAGCCGGCGGAGCCCGAATTCACCGAGGTCGAGACGGTCGAGCACGTCGGCCACCAGTGAACGGTCGTGCTTGGTCTCCGCACCGAAGTAGCCGACGTACGGATTGCGCCCGAGCAGCACGTACTCGGCGCCGGTCATGTCGTCGGGCAGCAGCGGCGACTGCGGCACGTAGGCAACCATCTGCGCGCGTCGCTTCGGCGAACGCAGGTCGATGGGCGCCCCGTCGACCGTGATGATGCCGCGGTACTTCACCAGGCCGGCGACGGCCCGCAACACCGACGACTTGCCGGCACCGTTCGGGCCGATGAGGCACAGCCACTCTCCCGGACGCACCTGCTCATCGAGCGCGTACACGGCCTCTCGCTCGCCGTACACCACGTTCACGCACTCGAAGCCGAGCGAGCTCACGTGGGCACCCGCCTGGTGCGCAGCACGAAGATGAACATCGGCGCCCCGACGAGCGCGGTGACGACACCGATGGGGGTCTCGCCGCCGTGCTCGATCATGCGACCGGGGATGTCGGCGAGGATGAGGAACGACGCGCCGACCAGGATGCTCAGCGGCAGCACCACCCGGTACGACGAGCCGACCACGAGCCGGACGAGGTGAGGCACCATGATGCCGACGAAGCCGATCAAACCGCTGACACTGACCACAGCAGCGGTGCCGAGCGTGGCCGCGATGACCACCACCAGACGGATGCGGGTGACCTCCGAACCGAGTGTCGCTGCTTCCTCGTCGCCGACGCGCAGCACGTCGAGCTGGCGGCGGTGCACCAACAGCACGACCGTGGCGACGAGCACGTACGGAGTGACGAGCTGCACGTCGTCCCACGTGGCGGTGCTGACGCGACCACTGATCCAGCTGTAGACCTCTTTGATGACGTCGCTGTTGCGCAGCAGCAGGTACTGCTGCACGGCGGTGCCGAGCGCGGCGACCGCCACCCCGGCCAGCACCAGGCTCAGGCCGCTGCCACCGAACGATGCACCGACCACGTAGGTGACCAGCACGGCGAGCAGGGCGCCGACGAACGCGGCCAGTGGTAGGGGGTCCACCGGCCAACCCGACGTCGCGCCGCGCCCGTAGGCGAACACCAACGTCGCACCGAGCCCCGCACCCGCGGCCACCCCCAACAGGTAGGGGTCGACCAACGGGTTGCGGAACACGCCCTGGTAGCTCGCACCGGCGAGCGACAACATCGAGCCGACGACGCCGGCCAGCACCACCCGCGGTAGACGGATGTTCCAGATGATGTCCCAGTTCGCGGCGGAGATGCCGCCGGCGGGCCCGACCATCGCCCCGAGCACGACGGCGCCGCCGAGCAGCACCACGGCTGCGGCGATCCACCATGCGGTCGGGCGACGACGGGCGAACACGGGATCAGGCCTTCGCCGGAACCTTGACGAGCGCGTCGGAGACGGCCTGGACGAAGTCGACCAGGCGCGGTCCCCAGCGCGACGCGATGTCGTCGTCGATGGCGATGACGTTGCCGTTCTGCACGGCGGCGATGGCATCCCAGCCCGGGCGTGCGGCGACGGTCTCGGGCGACTCACCGCAGCACTTGGTGTCGGCCAGGAAGATCAGCGCGGGGTTCTGCTGCACGATGTATTCCGCGTTCAGCTGCGGGTAGTCGTTGCCCGGCTGGGCCTCGTCGGCGATGTTCGTCAGGCCGAACAGTGCGTACACCTGACCGATGAACGTGTTGCTCGTGACGCTGTAGAGGGTGTTGTCGAGCTCGTGGTAGAAGGCGAGCGCATCCTCGGTCGTCGGCGCAGCGGCGATGGCCGCGGCGATGTCGGCCTGCATGTTGCCAACGAGCTCGGCTGCCTCTCCCACGTGGCCGGTCGCGGCACCGAGTTGTTCGATCTGTGCGTACACGCCGTCGAACGTGGCCGGTGCTGAGCCGATGAACACGGTGATGTCGAGCGCTTCCAGCTGCTCCTGCACCGTGGCGTCCTGCATGATGACGAGGTCGGGCTCCAGCGCGGCGATGGCCTCGACGTTCGGTGTGTAACCCGACAGGTCGTTTGGCTTGTCGAGTGCCTCGGCCGGGAAGTTGCTCTGGTCGTCGACGGCGATGATCTGATCACCGGCACCGATCGCGAACAGCATCTCGGTCGCAGTGGCTGACAGGCTGACGATGGCCTTCGGCGCGTCCGGCGGCATGGTCGACTCGGCGGCCGTGGTGTCGACCCCGGCCGTGGTGTCGACCGCCGCCGTGGTGTCGGGCGAGGTGCTGGCCGACGACGACGAGGTGTCGTCGCCACAGGCAGCAGCCGCCAGCAGCATGGCCGTCAGGGCCGCAATGGATGTGAAACGTTGCACGGATGAATCCTCCGCTTTCCGGAGGACTCGTCGTCCTCCGTTCGGGAGGACAAGTTGGGAACCGGCGGGAGTGTCCCACCGCGGACCGCCCTTGCCTCGAGGGTCTGGTTGTCGCGCGTGGAGGCAGGCGACCGGACTCGCCGTGCTGAACACGGACCACCGTTGCGGGACAGTGCCGGAATCTCACCGGACTTCGCTGACAACCACGCATCCGGATCGGGTTCCGAGCCGGACCCTGCGACAGTAGCACTCTCGTGCGTATGCTCCAAGCGCCATGAGTGACGACGACCTGCAGCCCCTCACCGACGACCCACGCCCTTCGGGAGGCCGCCAGGCCGAGTCCCTCGTGCTCGTCAACACCGGCAACGGAAAGGGCAAGAGCTCGGCCGCATTCGGCGTGATGGTCCGTGCGGTGGCTCGCGAGTGGAAGGTCGCCGTCCTGCAGTTCGTGAAGAGCGGCGACTGGAAGGTGGGCGAAGAGAAGATCGGTCGCACACTCGGCGTCGACTGGCATTCGCTCGGCGGCGGCTTCACCTGGGATTCCGAGAACCTGCAACACGACATCGAACTCGCCCAGGCCGCATGGGCGACCGCATCGAAAGTGCTGGCGGCCGGCGAGCACGACCTGGTCATCCTCGACGAGCTCACCTACCTGTGCACCTGGGGCTGGGTCCCCACGGCCGAGGTCGTCGCGGCCATCTCCAACCGGCCGTCACATGTCAACGTCATCGTCACCGGGCGCGACGCTCCGCAGGAACTCATCGACATCGCCGACACCGTCACCGAGATGCGTCACGTCAAGCATGCGTACGACACGGGCATCCTCGCGAAGCGCGGCATCGACTACTGATGCTCACGCTGCTCATCGGCGGGGCGCGGAGCGGCAAGAGCACACTTGCGGTGCAGATGGCAGAACGACAGGCCGCGCCCGTCACGTTCATCGCCACGGCCGAACCGTTCGACGACGACCTACGCGACCGCATCGATCGTCACCGCGCCGAGCGGCCTCCGCACTGGACGACCATCGAGTGCCCGGTGCAGTTGGCCGATGCCGTTCGCACCGCTCCCGCCGAGCACTTCGTGGTCGTCGACTGCCTCACCGTGTGGCTGGGCAACCTGTTCGCCCACGATGTCGATCGAGGGTCGTGCGGCGACGCGCTCGTCGCGGCACTTCGCGACCGTCAGGGGCCCACGGTCGCGGTCAGCAACGAGGTGGGCATGGGCGTCCACCCCGAGACCGACATGGGCCGCGTGTACCGTGACGAACTCGGCCGCTTGAACCAGATGGTGGCCGCTGTCGCTGACACGACGATGCTGCTGGTGGCGGGCCGCGCCGTACGCCTACAGAATCCCTGGGAGTTGCTCTGATGAAGTGGATGCGCGACGCATTGGCAACCCTGCCCGAACCCGATCTCGTGTCGGGCGACGCCGTGCGGGCGCGCGCCGCAGACATCCTCCGGCCGTCGGGAGCGCTGGCACGCCTCGACGAACTGGCCTCGTGGATGGCCGAGTGGCAGCGCACCACTACCCCCGCCGTACGTCGGCCCGCAGGGCTCGTCTTCGCCGCAGACCACGGCGTCGCTGCGGCTGGAGTGAGCGCGTACCCCGTCGAGGTGACCGCGGCGATGCTCGCCGCCTATCGCGCCGGCCGCAGCACGGTGTCGGCATTCGCCGCCGCCGTGGGCGCCACGGTCGAAGCGGTCGACGTGGGCGTGGGTCGGCCGACGGCCGACTTCCGCGTCGAAGCCGCCCTGACGCCCGAACGGTTCGACGAATGCGTCGATGCGGCGCGCACCGCGGTCGATGCGCTCGACGCCGACCTGTTGGTGCTGGGCGAGATGGGCATCGGCAACACCACCGCTGCTGCCGCCGTCACCGCTGCGTTGCAGGGCGGCGATCCCGACGACTGGGTCGGACGCGGCACCGGAGTCGACGACGACGGACTGGCCCGCAAGCGCAACGCGGTCGCGACTGCGGTCGAGCGCATCGCCGGGCTCACCGACCCGTTGGAGGTGTTGCGCGAGGTGGGCGGCGCCGAGCTGGTCGCAGTGAGTGCTGCGATCGTCGCAGCACGACATCGCGGCATCCCCGTGCTGCTCGACGGCTATGTGGTCACCGCATCCGCGTTGCCGCTCGCCCGTGCACGTCCCGACGCGCTGGACCATTGCCGACTGGGTCACGTGTCGGCCGAGCCGGGGCACCGACGCCTCGTCCACGCGCTGGGCATGCTGCCGTTGCTCGACCTCGGCATGCGTCTTGGCGAGGGCTCGGGCGCAATGGCCGCGGTGCCCCTGGTCCGGATGGCCTGCGCAGGCATCACCGACGTACCCACCTTCGCCGAGTGGTTCGGCTGACCCGGTGGGCCTGCTGGCGGCGCTCCAGTTCCTGACCAGGGTGCCCATCCGGCTGCATCGCGAACCGAAGCTCGACGACACCGTGGCATGGTTTCCCCTGGCCGGCGCGATCATCGGCACGGCGGTCGGGGGAGCCGCTGCCAGCGTGTGGCACCTCACGCCGCCGCTGCTGGCCGGCGCCGTCGCGGTGGCCGTGGGGCTGCTGATCACCGGGGCGTTCCACGAGGACGGCCTGGGCGACATCGCCGACGCGTTCGGCGGCGGTTGGACGGTCGAGCGACGGCTCGAGATCCTCAAGGACTCACGCCACGGCACCTACGGGGTGGCCGCGATCTGCGCGTCGATCGTGCTGCGCGTCGTCGCACTCGGTTCATTGCCGGGGCCGTGGGCGATGTTCACCGGCGCGGTCGCCGCCCACACGATGGGGCGTGTTGCGGCGGTGGGCATGGCCGGCTCCATGCGTCTGGCCACACACTCGGGGCTCGGCGCCGACTACGGCCGCGGGACCACGCCGATGCGAGCCATCATCGGTTCGCTCGCCGGCCTTGCCGTCACCGCCCTCGTCGTCGGCTGGTGGGCAGCACCGCTCGCCGGCGCAGCACTGGTCGCCGTGCTCGCCACCGGCACCCTCGCCCGACGCAAGATCGGCGGCATCAGCGGCGACGTGCTCGGCGCCACCGAGCAGATCGCCGAGATCCTGTGCCTCGTCGTGCTCACGATGCAGGTGCGCTGGCCATCCTTCTGACGACCTCGCGCAACACGTCGGAGGACGTCGCGAAGTTCAACCGCGCACATCCCGCACCGAGCACACCGAAGTCGGCGCCCTCGCTCAGGCGCACTCCACGGCGCAAGAACTCTCGCTCCGGCGATTCGCCGAGGTCGAGCGACCGACAGTCGAGCCACAGCAGATAGGTGGCCGCCGGCACGGAGGCCACCACGCCCGGAAGTGCCTCGCTGACCACTTCCACAGCAAGGCGCCGCTGGTCGTCCAGATGAGCGAGCAGGGAGGCCAGCCACTCGTCGCCGTCCGTCCATGCCGCATGCGCCGCCGCAGCGCCGAACAGATTCGGCTTGCCGTACAGGTGGTTGGGCACCTCGTTCATCCGGTCACGCAACATCTCGGGCCCGATGTGCATGACCGCGTAGCGCAACCCAGCGAGGTTGAACGCCTTCGACGCGGCATGAATGCTGACCGTTCGGGCCGGCGCATACAGCGCCATGGGCAGGTGTCGTGCCGGCGCGAACGTGAGGTCGGCGTGGATCTCGTCGGAGATGATCGACAGATCGTGCCGCTCGGCGAGGATCGCAATCCTGCGCAGTTCCGCCTCGTCGAAGACGTGTCCGGTGGGGTTGTGCGGGTGACAGAGCAGCAACACGCTCGCTGGTGTGGCGGTCAGTGCTTCGTCGAGCCTCTCCCAATCGAATGCCCATCCCGTCGGGGACGCCTCGTCGCGAGTGCCGTCGAGCGGCACCATCCGACGGCGCATGAGTTCGACGGTCTTCAGGAACGGCGGGTACGACGGCTGCAACACCACCACCCCGTCGCCGGGCCGAGTGTGGTGCTCGAGCGCGATCTGGATGCCCTGGGTGACATCGTTCAACTCGCAGCACTCCGCAGCACGCAGGTGCCAGCCGTAACGCGACGCGGCACGTTCGACGAACGCGTCGAGGGCCGGTGAATGCTCGAGCCCCCACACGGGATAGCCCAGGTCGCCGGTTTCGATGAGTGCCTGCAACGCTGCCGACACCACGGGCGGCGGCCGGAAGTCCATGTCGGCGACCCACGCGTTCAGCGCGCTGCGGTTCTGACCCCACTTCGCCCCCGGCTTGGTCGTGAGCCAGTCGAGCGAGAGTGAGTCGAAGCCGAACGGGTCGGGCGAGGTGGTCACGGCACGACGTTACGCGCAGGTGGCTGCGACCTGTCGATCCTGCGGCGCTCAGGGCACCAGGCGACCCGAGGTGGTCGACAGATCGGGCACGGACAACCGCAGGAACGCCTGCAGGGCCGCTGTGTTCACCGACCGGTCGAGCACGTGGTTGCGCTCCTCCGGCGGACCCTCGGTGACGAGGTCGTACCAGACGTGGGCATCGGGGAGTGCAGCCATCAAGCGCAGCACGACCGGCTGCTGCCACGCCGGATGCACGATGCCGTCGAGGTCGCCGTGGGTGACATACATCGGCGGGTCCATGTCATCGGCGTAGGCCGACACGTCGAGCGCGTGCAACTGCTCCGTCGAACACGTGGAGTTGGCCTCCCCCGCACAACCGGCGAACGAGGCGATGGCGCGTGCGCCCGAGAAGATGTTCTGCGGGTCCGAGTTCGACTCCCACCAGGCAGCAGGATCGAGCGGTCCCGACAGGCTCACCACCGCAGCGGGCCGGGGCGAGACGACCGCCAGGTTGGCGGGTAGGTCGGTGGCCTGCAGGGTCGGCTCGTTCCAGGCGGTCCCCATCATCGCGGCCAGGTGTCCGCCTGCCGAGTGGCCGTAGACGACCACGTTGTCGGGTGACACACCGAAATCGAGGGCGTGTGCCTTCACCCAACGCACCGCACGGTTGACGTCGAGCAACGCAGCGGGGAACGGGCTACCCGGTGAGTCGGGAACATCCGGGTTGGGGGCCAGCCGGTAGCCGATCGAGAACACGGTCCAGCCCTCATCGGCGACGAGGTGCTCGATGATCCTCGCGTACGGCGTGATCGAAATGTCCTTGTCGCCGCCCACCCACGCGCCGCCGTGCACGTAAACGATGGAACCGTCGTGGCGGGTGGGACCCGACGACCGCAGCACGTCGAGCACGTGCTCGGGCTCCGGGCCGTAGGACAGGTTCGCGAGGCGGGCGATGGGCACGAGCGGTGGGTCGTCCGACATGGCCACCCGCGGAATCGCATCGACCCACCGGGCGGCGTCGGCGAGCGACGGTGATGGGCGCCCGACGGTCGTCGTGGTGAGCATCGTGCTGACCGTCGTGCTGCTGTCCGTCGTGGTGCTGTCCGGGGCGACCGGCGTGGTGTCCGTGGTGACCGTGGTGTCCGTGGTGACCGGGGTGGCCGGGGTGATGGTCGTGACCGACGTGGTGGCGGCGACCTTCGACGTGGCGGAGCCGGAGTCGCCCGACAGCACCCCGATCGAGGCCAAGGGGGTGGCACAACCGGTGAGGAACAGGATCACCACGATCGCGAGACGACGCATGCGACCAGCGTGCGCCCAGCGGGCGTGCCCGTCCGTCCGATTGCCGACAGGTCAGGTGTCGGCGGCCCGACGGATCAGGCGGTGACCCACTGGTGGATGCGGCGAATGCCCTCTTCCATGTCGGCATCGGCCATCGCGAAGCTGAAGCGGGCGTACCCGGGCGTTCCGAACGCCTCGCCGGGCACGAACGCCACCTTCGCCTCGCCGAGGATGGCATCGGCGAGTTCGAGCGTGGAGTTCGACACCGTGCCGTTGGGGCCGAGTGGTCGACCGAGCAAGTCCTTCACGTTCGGGTAGCAGTAGAACGCGCCCTGCGGTTCGATCGCCGCGACACCGGGGATGTCGTTGAGCATGCGGTGCATGGTGATCGCCCTCCGACGGAACGCCTCGCGCATCATCTCGACGGCCGACAGATCGCCACTCACTGCTTCGAGCGCCGCCATCTGAGCCACGTTCGTGACGTTGCTCGTGCTGTGCGACTGGAAGTTGATCGCGGCCTTCATCACATCGGACGGGCCGATCATCCAACCGACACGCCAGCCGGTCATCGCATAGGTCTTGGCGACGCCGTTGACGATGACGCACTGGTTCGCCAGCTCGGGCACCACCGTGGGCATCGACACGAAGCGATGGTCGCCGTAGACGAGATGCTCGTAGATCTCGTCGGTGAGGACCCACACGCCCTTCTCGACGGCCCAGCGGCCGATGGCCTCGACTTCGTCGGGCGAGTAGATGGCCCCGGACGGGTTGTCGGGACTGACGAACAGCAGCACCTTGGTGCGCGGCGTGAGCGCAGCGTCGAGCTGCTCGACGGTGACCTTGAAACCGCTTGTCTCATCGGTCTGCACGACGACGGGAACGCCACCGGCCAAGGTGATGGCCTCGGGATACGTGGTCCAGTAGGGCGCGGGACAGATGACCTCGTCGCCCGGGTCGCACAGCGCTGCGAACGCGGTGAACACGGCGTGCTTGCCGCCGTTGGTGACCAACACCTGGCTGGGCTCGCAGGAGAAGCCACTGTCGCGCAACGTCTTGCCCGCAATGGCCTCACGAAGGGCCGGCAACCCTGCCGCAGGAGAGTACTTGTGCATCTTCGGGTCGCTGCAGGCCCGGATGGCGGCCTCGACGATGGTCGCAGGCGTGGGGAAGTCGGGTTCACCGGCACCGAAGCCGATGACGTTCTCACCTTTGGCCTGCAATGCCTTGGCCTTCGCATCGACGGCGAGGGTGGCGGATTCGGCGATGGCGGCGAGACGAGCAGAAGTGCGGTTCACGTGACGAGATGCTACCGCGGGCGTTTCGTGAGCCTGAGCGAATTGGCGCGAGACTGAACGGGTGACGGATCCTCAGGACATCACCATCCCCCACCACCTGCTGCCCATCGACGGGCGGTTCGGATGTGGCCCCTCCAAGGTGCGGCCCGACCAGGTGCTCGCGCTGGCCAAGGCGAACGCCCACCTGCTGGGCAGCTCGCACCGACAGCCACCGGTGAAGCATCTGGTCGGCGCGGTTCGCGACGGCTTGAAGAGCCTCTTCGGACTGCCCCGCGACTGGGAGATCGTGCTCGGCAACGGTGGTTCCACCATGTTCTGGGACGTCGCCACGTTCGGCCTCATCCGCGAACGCAGCGAGCACTACGTGTTCGGCGAATTCTCGTCGAAGTTCGCCGACGCAGCGACCGCAGCGCCGCACCTCGGCCAGCCCGTCGTATTGCAGAGCGATCCGGGCACGCACCCGGTCATCCGTTCCAGCGACGATGGCGTCGATGTGGTGGCACTCACCCACAACGAGACCTCGACTGGCGTGATGATGCACCTGCGTCGTCCCGAGAGCGACGCGCTCGTGGTCGTCGACGCCACGTCCGGTGCGGGTGGTCTGCCCTGGCTGCCCGACGAGGTCGACGTCTACTACTTCGGCCCGCAGAAGTGCTTCGCCAGCGACGGCGGCCTGTGGTTGGCCGCGTGCTCGCCTGCGGCCATCGAACGCATCCGCGAGATCGGCCACAGCGACCGCTGGCGGCCGGCGTCGCTCGACTTGAACATCGCGCTCGACAACTCGGTGGCCAACCAGACCTACAACACGCCCGCACTGTCCACGCTGGTGCTGCTCGATCAGCAGGTGCAGTGGATGCTCTCCAACGGCGGGCTCGATTGGTGCATCGACCGTTGCCGCCAGAGCGCCGAGCATCTGTACTCGTGGGCTGCGAACAGGTCGTTCGCGAGCCCCTTCGTCACCGACCCGATGCAGCGATCCACCGTCGTTGGCACCATCGACATCGACGGCGTCGCTGCGGTCGACATCAACGCCGCGTTGCGCGCCAACGGCATCGTCGACACCGACAGCTATCGCAAACTCGGTCGCAACCAGTTGCGTGTCGGCATGTTCCCTGCGGTCGAGCCCGACGACGTGCTCCAGCTCACCAAGTGCATCGACCACGTCGTGGGGGCGCTTGCGTGACGGTGCTCACGACGGCGTTCGAGGGGCTCGCGCCGCTGCATCGACCGATCATGGTCCTCGCGCTGCGCGGCCTGTTCGACATCGCCGAGGTGGCCACCGACGCCGTCGACACGCTGGCGGAGGACCGCGTCGCTGCTGTGGTCGCGAGCATCGACCCCGACCCCTTCTACGACTTCACACAGGAGCGGCCGCTGGTGGTGATGGACCATGCCGAGATCCGTTCGGTGGTGTGGCCCGAGAACGAGTTCCGGGTCGCCCGCTTTCCCGGGTACCTCCACGATCTGGTGCTGCTCAGCGGGGTCGAGCCGCACCTGCGGTACGCAACGTTCGCCGACGCGATCATCGAGGTCGCTCGCGCCCTCGAGTGCGAGGTCGTCGTCACCCTGGGCGCCGCACCCGAAGCCGTCCCGCATTCGCGACCTGCGGCGGTCGTGGGGAGCAGCACGAACGACGGGCTGGTTCGCGCACTCGGGCTGTCGCGTCCGCAGTACCAGGGGGTCACCGGTCTGGTCGGCGTGCTGCAGGAACGGCTCGACCGGGCCGAGATCCCTGCCGTGTCCCTGCGCGTGGGGGTGCCTCACTACCTCGGCAACGCCAAGCACCCACAGAGTTCTGCGGCGCTGCTCCGCCATCTCGAGACGGTCATCGGTATCCCCACCGGGCATGCCGACCTGGCCGAGGACGCGATGCGGTGGCGCAGCCTGCACGACGAAGCCGTGGCCGAGGACGACCACGCCAGCTCGTACGTGGCCATGCTCGAACACGACTACGACCGCAAGGCCGAGGCCGGCATGCCCACCGGCGACGACCTCGCCGCCGAGTTCGAGCGGTTCCTCCGCGAGCAACGCGACGAACCGGGCGACGGCGACACCTGACGTTCGCTTCAGCCTGCGGCAGCGTCGAGTTGTTCCTGGGTCACTCCGCAGCGCAGGGCCGCTGCGGCGAGCAGCGCATCGACCTCCGCGGGGCGCGGCGCGGCGGCGATGCCCAACGCCAACAGGTCGGCCTCGGACGTGGTGGCGATCAGGTCGTCGGCGGCGCAGCGAGCGACACCGGCGTCGACACCCGCCGCGGTGAGGCTGTCGTAGAACACCCCGGCGACCAGGCCCGACGGACGCTCGGCAGGACCTGCCGGCAACGTCGAGTCGGGAGCCAACGACGTGGTGGGCGCCACGGTGGTGGGCGGCGGGATGGTCGCAGGCGCCTCCGCCGTCTCCGTGCGCTGGGGTTCTGACGCTGCGGCGCTCGTGTCGTCGACGGCACGCGTGACGAGCACGATGCCACCGACCGCGAGCAGGAACGACGCCAGCCCCATCGCCACCGTGCGACGACCCGCGTTCGCCGCCCGATGACGCGGACCCATCACCAGCAGCCGAAGACGGTCGGCCTCCTTCACCAACGGCGGCACGACGACGAGCGCGGCGAGCAGGGCGACGGCGATGTTGATCGTCACGACCATGCCGAAGTCGGCCAGCAGCGGAAGGCTGCTGAACATCAGCACGGCGAAGCCACCCAGCGTCGTCAGCGCCGATGTGAAGAACGCCCGTCCGGTGCGCTCGGCCGCAGTGCGGTTGCTCGTCTCGGGGTCGAACCCGCGAGCCCGCTGTTCCGCGTAGCGGTCGACGAGCAGCACCGAGAACTCGGCACACGTGGCGACCACGAGCGGACCGCCGACGGTGGTGAGCGGGCTGAGCGTGATGTTCAGCACCCGTACGAGCACCGCGGACATGCCGACTGCGAGCAGCACCGGGATCATCGTGATCAGCCCGCGGGCCAGGTCGCGGTACCGCAGAATCACGAATGCGCCGACGAGCAGCAAGGCAACGATCGTCAGCTCGGCACGATTGGCGGTGATGTTCTGGAGCAGACCGACACCGACGACCGCGAGGCCACCGGTGGTGGCGGTCGCCCCCTTCGGGAGCAGCGCGTCGTCGACCGGCGCGGCGATGGCCTGTTCGACGTGGTCGAGCACCACGGCGCGCTCGTCGAGCGACGAGGGGCCCACCTGGAAGAGCACTTGCGCCGCATTCCCGTTGTTGGCGACGAGCAGCGACTGCAGCGACACCGGTGCAGCGTTGTAGGCCTGGAGCATGTCGAGGCCGGTCGGCGCCAGGGTGGTCGCTCCCGGCACCTCGTTCAACCATCCGACCGTGGTGGCCAAACTCGACGCCTGGGCGAGTTCGTCGTTCGCGCTCAGCTGCCGCTCCACGAGCGACATCTGGAACGCACCCATCTGGTCGGTGAACACACCGTTCTCGGCAACCTGCGGATCCGCTTGCACGAACACGCCGAGCGTGCTCGAGAAGCCGGTCGCATCCTCCAACGTGCGCGCGTTCTGGATGGCCACGCTCTCCTGGTTCGCCCAGTTGATCGGGTCGCTCTCGATCTTCGTCCCGCCCTCCAGCAGCAGCCCCAGCACCGGAACTGCGATGGCGACGATCACGAGCGGCAGCACGGCGGTCCGCGGCAGGCTTCCGAGGCGACGAACGGTCGCTTCAACCCAGCTCGGCTTCGGTGCCTCGCTGGTGGGCTTGCGACGCTCCCGCCACCCGATGACTGCGAGCGGCACCACGATGCCCGCCACCAACAGGGCGACGATGCCGATCGAGAGCAGCACGCCGAAGTCCTGCACCATGGGAACCTTCGAGATCTTGACGGTCATGAACGCGATGACCGCGGCGACCGTCGCGGCCAACAGAGGCGGTCCCATGTAGGACAGCGTCTGCCCGTACGGGTCGGCGACACGTTCGATGGTGCGCTCCTCCTCGATGCGGTTGTGGACCTGGATCGAGAACTCGATCCCCAGTCCGATGAGGATCGGGAGGCCGGCGATCGTGACGAGCGACAACTTCGTGCCGGTGAAGCCGAACACTCCGAAGCCCCAGAGCACCCCGACGACCATGCCCACCATCGGCAGCAGTCGCCACCGAACCCGGAACGCCACGATCAGGATCACGACCATCACGAGCACCGCGATGGCGCCCAGGGTGAGCATGCCCCCCTGCAGATAGTCGTTGATGTCGGTCAGGAAGGTCGGCGTGCCGGTGATCACGACGTCGGCGTTGTCGAACGTGCGGCCCGCGTATGCGGCGGCGACGGCGTCGCTGCCCTCAGCGAGCGCATCGAGCGGGGCGTTGCCGACGAGCACTGCGGCCATCACTGCGTGCCGAGGATCGGGCATGAACGCTCGCAGCGCCCGGCGAACCTGCAACTCGTCGTCGGCGGGCGCAACGAGTTGGGCGTCCGAATCGATTCGGAATCCGGTGTTGTCGAAGAGGAGGAACTTCACCCACTCGGGGTTGTCGAGGGACTGTTCGCCCGCGGCCCCGAGCCGCAGCGTGGTGAGCGTCGCATCGGCCTGCCGCAACGTCTTGGACTGGTCGCTGGGGTCTCGCTCGATGGTCCTGGCGATGATCTCGCTGGCCGTGCCCTCGGCGATGAGGTCGTTCGTCCACTGCAGCAACTTCACGGGTGACACGACCGAGACGATCGACGGGTCGTCGGACAACGTGGCCTCGACCTGCTCGATCTGATCGATGTTCTCCGAGGTGAACAGGTCGACGAGGTTCTTGCCCTCCTCGACCGTGAACAGCACCACCATGCTCTCGCCACCGAACAGTTCCTGGTACGCCCGGTTGTCCTTCGCGACCTGCGAGTTCGGGTCGATGTAGCTGTCCTGACCGGTTGCGAAGTCGAGCCGACCGAGGCCGATCGAGAACACTGCCGTCAATGCGAGGACGCCGACCAGCACCAGCGCCGAGTGTCGGCTCAACCACGTTCCGACGTACCGCCACCAGCTGCGCATTCGAGCCTCCTCGAGATCACTCGACTCGACCGTACGACACGCCGGTGATCGGTGTCAGGGCCGTTCGACCATGCCCAGTCGGGTCGCGACGGCGCGACGCGACTCGATCGTGTCGGCGGAGTGTCGGGCACCCGTGCCGTCGGCGACGCGCGTCATCATCTCGAAGTTCGCTGCAACGGCGGCCGCGTCGACCATGAACGCGTCGCCGGCCTGGACCACGAGCCGTTCGCGTGCCGTGTCGAGCACGCGGTCGTTCCAGCCCGCAATGGCGTCGGTGAACGCCAGCAGGCCGGCCCCGTGCGGCAGGCCGCCGTCACCCCGCCCCGACGCGAGCGCGTCGATGTCGGCAGGAGTGCCGTCCTCGTGGCTGCTCCAACTGAGCATGCCGGCATGAGAGGTCGTTCAAAAGAAGCACTCGCGGAGCAACGACAGCCGCCCTGCCACCAACTCCATCTGCGGTCGGGTGAGCGTGCCGCGGTTCCACAATGGATCGGCCATGTCGCGGTCGCTCATGTACTGCGCCTGCGCGAGCTGCCAGAGGTTGGCCCATTCGTCGGGGAGCGCACTGAGGGCTTGCACGACGGACGCGACTCGATCGGCCGGTGCCGCGACGGGCACGAAGTTGTACGCGGCTGGAGCCAACTCGGTGGCTTCGCGACCGTGCGGCTGCCCGTCGACCGCAGGCGGCAGTTCGGGAATCGGGTCGCCGATGGCCCGTGCGAACAGGACCGGCGGCAACGCGGCGACCACCACGCCCACGACCTCCACCCACTCGAGCGGATGGAACCCATCGGTCGCCAGTTGCTCGTACCACTGCTCTCCGATGGTCCCTGCGTGCCGGCCCAATCGGTACCCCAGGTCCAGAGCCGGATCGCCGTAGGGTCGAACCCAGGGCGGCGACGGCGACGAGGACAGCGCTGCGTCGATGGCCACCTGGGCGATCTGGCGCCGACGGTGGCCCGAGTACCTCGCCCCCGGCGCCACGACATGGCGCAACGAAGCCACGTGGGCGTCGCGGAGGTCGACGCGAACGGCCCTGGACACAAGGGCCAACGTACTCTGTGCCGAGGTGTGCGGCCACGACAGACTGAGCGCATGAGGGCCATCCCCGGGTCGGCCGACCATCCGCACGCGCGTGCTCTCGTCCTGCGGCGCCTGCGTGGTCCGCTCATTGCTGCCGCGGCCACCATGGCGATCGCGTCGGCAGGGTACGTTGCGATCGAAGGCTGGAGTTGGCTCGACGCGGTGTACATGTCGATGATCACGATGGGCCAGATCGGGTACGGAGAGGTCCGTCCACTCACGACCGCTGGTCGCTACTGGACCATGGGCGTCATCCTGGCCGGGTTCGGTGTGTTCGTCTACTCAGCTGCGTCACTGACCGCCCTGTTCGTCTCGGGCGACGTCTCGGCCGCGCTGCGCGAGAGAAGGAGATCGAAGATGCGTCAACACCTGCACGACCACGTGGTCATCGTCGGCTTCGGCCGCGTCGGCCGCGCGTCGGCCGACGCGGCGTTGCGCAACGACCGCTTCGTGCTGATCGACGATTCGAACGACGACATCGTCGACGCCGTCGACGCCGTCGGCGCAGCCTTCCTGCAGGGCGACGCCCGCGACGTCATGGTGTTGCGCGCCGCAGGGGTGGAACGCGCTGCGGCGTTGATCACCACCCTCGACGATCCGTCGAATGCAGTCGTCGCGCTGACGGCGCGTTCTCTCGCGCCGGAACTGCGGATCGTCGCCCGGGTCAGCGACGCGAACTGGAGCGATCGTCTGATGCGCGCCGGCGCGTCGCACGTCGTGCCGGTGTACGAGAGCGTCGGCGCGAGCATGGCGGCGACCGCCCTCGACGCCGAGGTCCTCGGCGTGCTGGCAATCCCCGGCACCGACATGCGCCTCGAGGAGATGGAAGTGGGTGCCGACTCGGCGGCCGAGGCCATCGATCTGCGCTCGCTCATGCAGTCGGCCCCGGGCGTACACATCCTCGGCCTACGGCACGGCGACGAGGTCCGTCGTTGGCACGAAGCAGATGGTCCGCTCCGCGCCGGCGACGTGATGGTGGTGCTCGGCAACGCGGCGGCGATGTCGCGGCTCACGGCGATGGTGCGACACGGGTCGGCCCGCCCCACCGCCTGAGTGCGCGATCAGGCCTTCGCTGCGGCGAACCCGAGCTCGAGGTCGGCGAGGATGTCATCGATGCTCTCGAGGCCCACACTGAGCCGCACGAGGCCGGGGCGGACACCCGCGGAGGCCTGCTCCTTCTCGGTGAGCTGGCTATGGGTGGTGCTGGCCGGGTGGATGACGAGGCTGCGGACGTCGCCGATGTTGGCGACGTGGCTGTGCAACTTCAGGCCACCCACGAACTTCTGACCAGCCTCCTTGCCGCCTACGATGTCGAACGCGAGCACCGAGCCGTAGCCCTTTCCGCCGCCGTACTTCTTCGCCCGTTCGTGCCACGGGCTGCTCGGCAGGCCGGCATAGGCCAACTGCTCGACCTGCGGGTGGTCGACGAGGAACTGGGCGACGCGGTCGGCGTTGGCCCAATGACGCTCCATGCGCAGACTCAGCGTCTCGAGACCCTGCAGGAAGGCGAACGCGTTGAACGGCGACACCGCCGCACCGAGGTCGCGCAGAATCTGGACGCGCGCCTTGATGATGTACGCGCCCGGTCCGAGTGCAGGCCAGTAGGGCAGGCCGTGGTAGCTGGGGTCGGGCTCGGTGAGATTCGGGAACCGGCCGCTGGCGCCGAAGTCGAAGGTACCGCCGTCGATGATCGCACCGCCGATGGACGTGCCGTGGCCGCCGATGAACTTGGTGAGACTGTGCACGACGATGTCGGCGCCCCATTCGATGGGTCGGATGAGGTAGGGCGTGGGCACCGTGTTGTCGACGATGAGCGGGATGCCGTTGTCGTGGCCCACCTTGCTGACGCCCTCGATGTCGAACACATCGTTGCGCGGGTTGGCGAGCACCTCTCCGTAGAACGCCTTCGTGTTCGGTCGGATGGCCGACGCCCATTGCTCGAGGTCGTCCGGGTCGTCGACGAACGTGACCTCGATGCCCATCTTCGGCAACGTGTAGTGGAACAGGTTGTAGGTGCCGCCGTACAGCGACGGGCTGGCGACGATGTGGTCGCCCGCCTCGGCGAGGGTGAGGATGGCGATGGTCTCGGCCGACTGACCCGAGCTGACGACCAGTGCGCCGGGCAGGCCGACGGCGGTGGTGACGCCGCCCTCGAGGCTGCTGAGGCGGGCCTCGAGTGCGCCCTGCGTGGGGTTCATGATGCGGGTGTAGATGTTGCCGATCTCGGCCAGGGCGAACAGGTTCGCTGCGTGCTCGGCGTCACGGAACTGAAAGCTCGTGGTCTGGTAGATGGGCACGGCACGCGCGCCGGTGGTCGGGTCGGGCTCGCCGCCGACGTGGATCTGACGTGTTTCGAAACCCCAGGTGTCGCTCATAGGTGGATGAACCTACACCCGCAATTCCCGACCCATCAAGTCGGAATTTCACCAGGACCATACGAGAACGAGGCATCCGTGCGCCCATGGGTAGCACGGATGCCTCGTTCTCGACCCGAGGTGCCGAACTTAGCCGCCGCTGACGTCGGCGACCTTCTGCTTGCCGGCGCCGAGGAACGGCATCATCGCCCGCAGTTCCTTGCCGACGGTCTCGATCTGGTGCTCGGCACCAGCGGCCTGGAGCGCGGTCATCTTCTCGCGGCCGGTCTCGCTCTCGAGGATCCATTCCTTGGCGAATTTGCCGGTCTGGATCTCCTTGAGGATCTTCTTCATCTCGGTCTTCGTGCGCGGTGTGACGACGCGCGGACCGCGGGTGAGATCGCCGTACTCGGCGGTGTCGCTGATGCTGTAGCGCATGCCGGCGATGCCCTCTTCGTACATCAGGTCGACGATGAGCTTCACCTCGTGGAGGCACTCGAAGTACGCCATCTCGGGCTGGTAGCCGGCCTCGACGAGCGTCTCGAAGCCCGCCTGGACGAGCGAGGTGACACCGCCGCACAGCACGGCCTGCTCACCGAACAGGTCGGTCTCGGTCTCTTCCGCGAACGTGGTCTCGATGACACCCGCGCGTGCGCCGCCGATGGCCGCCGCGTAGCTCAGCGAGAGCTCCTTCGCCGTGCCGGTGGCGTCCTGGTGCACGGCGATGAGCGCCGGCACGCCGCCGCCCTCGGTGTAGGTGCGGCGCACGAGGTGACCCGGGCCCTTGGGGGCGATCATGATGACGTCGACGGTCTTCGGCGGGCGGATCCGCTTGAAGCGGATGTTGAAGCCGTGCGCGAACGCGAGCGCCTTGCCCTTGCGCATGTGCGGCTTGATGAACTCCTCGTATGTCGCCTTCTGCTCGGTGTCGGGCATGGTGAGCATGATCACGTTGGCCCACTTGGCGGCTTCGCTGATGCCCATGACCTGCAGACCGGCGGCCTCGGCCTTGGCAGCCGACTTGCTGCCCTCGCGCAGGCCGACGACGACCTGCACGCCCGACTCCTTCAGGTTCAGCGCGTGCGCGTGACCCTGCGAGCCATAGCCGATGATGGCGACCTTGCGGCCACGAATGATCGACGGATCACAGTCCGCCTCGTAGTACATCTTTGCGGCCATTCCTGTCAGCCAGCCTTTCCCTTGTTGGTGGTGTTGACGGCACGCAAGCGTGCGTCGCGATCGAGTTTGGGCAGCGCAACGCGCCCAGTTCGCTGGAGCTCCACGATGCCATAACCGGTGAGGAGTTCCTCAAAATCGTCGAGCTTGTCGGGGTGCCCGTCGAGCGAGACGGTGATGGCCTCCGTGCCGACGGCGAGGATCTTGCCCTCGAAGATGTTGACCAGTTCGACGACCTGGCCACGCGACTCCGGGGTGGCTCGCACCGTGGCGAGCAGCAGTTCGCGCTCGACGCTGCGCCGCGGATCGAGCTCGCTGATCTTCACCACTTCGATCAACTTGAACAGCTGCTTGGTGATCTGCTCGAGCGGCGACGACTCGACGTCGACGACGTTGGTGATGCGGCTGAAGCCCGGTGCTTCGGCCGGCGCGACGGCCAGAC
>JANOET010000036.1:0-4957 GCA_031413415.1 Acidimicrobiaceae bacterium | reverse complement strand
CGGTGGAGGCGCGCGCCGTGGTGGTGTCGACCGGCGTGTCGTATCGATTGCTCGAGGCGCCGGGCCTTGCCGAGCTCACGGGTCGCGGTGTGTACTACGGCGCCTCGGCGAGCGACGCTCCGGGCACCGCAGGCGACGACGTGTACATCGTCGGCGCCGCCAACTCTGCCGGCCAGGCTGCGCTGCACCTCGCGAAGTACGCGAAGCGTGTCGTGATGCTGGTTCGCGGCGAGACGTTGGAGGCTGCGATGTCGCACTACCTCGTCGAGCGGATTCTGGCCGCAGAGAACATCGATGTGCTGTTGCACACCGAGATCCAGTCCGGTTCGGGGACCGACCATCTCGAGACGCTGACGCTGTTGAACCGGCAGACCGGCGACACCGCAACGGTCGATGCCAACTGGGTGTACGCCTTCATCGGTGCACAGCCGCGTACCGACTGGCTGGGCGACGATGTGGCCCGCGACGCGAAGGGCTTCGTCCTCACCGGACCCGACGTGGTCGCGCTCCACACAGACGGCTCACCCGGCTCGCCTCGTTGGCCGCTGGAGCGAGTGCCGTTCCTGCTCGAGACGTCCAAACCGGGCGTGTTCGCAGCCGGCGACGTGCGCCTGTCGTCGATGAAGCGGGTGGCCTCGGCCGTGGGTGAAGGCGCCAACGCGGTGAGCAACGTGCACATGTACCTGGAGACGATCTGATGAGCATCGATGCGCTTCGCCACGCCTTCCTCACCAAGGGTTTGTCGGATGCTCAACTCGCGCAGATGTGGGCAGCGGGTGAAGAGGTCACCGTCGCGGAGGGCACCGACGTGTTCGTGGAGGGCCACCCGGCCGACTTCCTGTGGATCCTCCTCGAGGGTTCGGTGCAGCTGACCCGGCAATCGGGTGGCGACACGGTGGTGGTCGCAGTCATGACCACACCCGGTCAATGGGCCGGTGGGCTGCGTGCCTGGGCCGACGCGAGCGCCGCCGCCTACCGGGCCACCGGCACCGCGAGCGAAGCGAGCACGTTCTTCCGGCTCCCGTCGGCGGACCTTGCCCTGCTGATCGACGAGTGGTTTCCATTCGGCAAGCACCTCATCACCGGTATCTACCAGACGGTGCGCAGCATCGAGGCCACGGTCCGCCATCGTGAGTCACTGGTCGCGCTGGGAACCATGGCTGCCGGTCTCGCGCACGAGATCAACAACCCCGCGTCGGCATCGCTGCGGGCCGTTGCTGCATTGAGCGACACCTGCGACGAAATGCTGGGCAACCTGTCCGCGCTGGCCGTCATGCCGATCACCGCGGAACAGTTCGTCGAACTCGACCGCCTGCGCCGCGAACTGCTGGACCTGGCCCTTCCCGAGGCAGACGCATTGGCGATGATGGCACGCGAGGACGGCGTGGGCATCTGGTTGGAACGTCATGGGGTCAGCGAACCGTGGAGCCTCGCCCCGTCGCTGGCTTCAGTGGGGGCCGATGGCAACTGGCTGAACGCGGTGGAACGAGCGGTCGGACCCGAGGCGCTGGGTTCGGCGCTGCGTTGGGCGGCAACCACCTTCGCGGCGAGTCGGTTGCTGGGCGAGTTGACCGACACCACGAAGCGCATTTCGAACCTCGTCGAGGCCGTCAAGAGCTACTCGCAGCTCGATCGCGCTGGCCGTCAGCAGTTCGATGTGCGCGAAGGGTTGGAGAGCACCCTGGTGATGCTCGCGCCGAAGCTGCACAGCATCCGCATCGCCCGTGACTACGGCGACACACCGCCGATCGGGGGCCACCCGGCCGAGATGAACCAGGTGTGGACCAACCTCATCGACAACGCGGTCGACGCGATGGAGGGAAAGGGCACGCTGCGCATCGCCGTCGGCGTGGTCGACGGCTCGCTGCAGGTGGACATCACCGACTCGGGCGGCGGCATCGCTGCCGATGTGCTCGAGCGAGTGTTCGAGCCGTTCTTCACCACCAAGGACGTCGGCAGGGGCACGGGGCTCGGTCTCGACATCACTCGGCGCATCGTGGTCGATCGACATCGCGGCGAGATCTCGTTCGACACCTCACCGCTCGGCACCACGGCGCGCGTGCGCTTGCCCCTCGGCGAGTGATTCCGACTCGTCGCTGACTTCGTCGGTGGGGTGAGGGCGACCCGTGCGAGGATCTCGGTATGGCGTTCACCTCGTCGTACATCCGGAAGCACCGGGGCTCGTTGGCGGTCACCTACAGCGGCGTCATGGTCGAGAACACCTTCGAGCTGCTCTATCCGTTCGCGATCGGTCTCGCCGTGGACGATCTGCTCGACGACTCGTATCGCGGTGTCCTCGTGTTCGTCGCGATCTCGCTGTCGCACACGGTGGTCGCGGTCGCTCGCCAGTGGTACGACGCTCGCTCGTTCAACCGGCTGTATGCCGACATGTCGTCCGCCCTCGTTGCCGAGCAGCGTGCGCAAGGGGTGGCGACCACCTCGGTGGCGGCCCGCATCGCGCTGGTGGCCGAGTACGTCGACTTCCTGCAGGTCGCCGTCGTGGCCGCGATCACGGCGTCGTTCGCGGTGGTCGGTTCGCTGATCATGCTCTTCCTGTACGACGTTCGTCTGGGGGCGGTGGCGGCCGCGGTCGCCATCCCGGTCGCGCTGTTGAACCGACGGCTGGTGCGACGGTCGGGCCGCATCTTCCGGCCGCTGAACGACGAGACCGAACTGGAGGTGTCGACCATCGACGCCGGCTCGGCCGACGATGTTCGACGGCACTTCAAGGTGATCGCTCGCCACTGGGTCCGTCTGTCCGATGCCGAGGCGACGAGCTGGGGGGTGGTCGACCTGATCGGCCTCGGGTTGGCGGTCTTCGCGCTGGTGCACGTCACCCGCAACGCCGGCGAGGTCGGCACCATCTTCGCGGTGATCGCCTACGTCTGGGCGTACCTGGGTGGTTTCGATCAGGTCCCGGCGGTGCTGCAACGCATGTCGAACCTGGGCGACATTCGTCGTCGCCTCGACGGAGAAGTCGCCGTTGGGGATGCGGGCTCGGCGTCGTCCTCGGGGTGAGGAGCGGGCGAGCTCAGCGCGAATGCGGCAGGGCAGTCGTTCAACATCTGGCTGCCGGAGGTGCGCACGGTCTGGCGTGGTTAGAGTTGAGGACGGCGAAGGGGAGTAGCTCCTCTCCGGGAGATCGACACACTGGGTGATGAGCCCCGGTCCCCGGGCCCGCTGCGGCGGGTGGGCAAGACCTTCGGCCAGGCATCGTACGATGCCCGGTCGATGGCATCCCTGCTCTCCTCCGGGTCGACCGGAGGACTTCCATGGACGCATTCCTGATCAGTTTCGGGATCATCTTCGTCGCCGAACTGGGCGACAAGAGCCAGCTGATGGCGATGACGTTCGCGGCTCGCTACCGGGCCGTCACCATCCTGATCGCCATCACCATGGCGACCGCGCTGGTGCACCTCATCAGTGTGCTGTTCGGTGCCGTGGTCGGGGTTGCGCTGCCGACCGACCTGATCTCGGTGGTGGCCGGTGTCGCCTTCCTCGGCTTTGCGGCATGGACGCTGCGTGGTGACGAACTCGACGAGGACGACGAGGCCCGCGCCGCGCAGAGCAACCGGTCGGTGCTCTGGACCGTCGGACTGGCGTTCTTCCTGGCCGAGCTCGGCGACAAGACAATGCTGGCCACCATCACGCTCGCAACGAATCACGGTCTGGTCGGCACCTGGATCGGGTCGACGCTGGGAATGGTCGCCGCCGATGCCCTGGCGATCCTTGTCGGCCAGCAGCTGGGGGCTCGGTTGCCCGAACGCACGGTGAAGATCGGCGCCGCGGTCATCTTCGTGATCTTCGGTCTCGTGCTCATCGTCGAGGGTCTGCGCTGAACCCCAGGTGACGGCGGCTGTTCCTGCCGATCTCTGGCGCTCGGGTTGGAACGCGACCAGAGTGGGTAAGAACACGAAGATCCAAGGGCCGTTCGGCGCGACCCGTGACGGTTGGCGTCGGGGGCCACTCACCAGGGAGGTCGCCGTGTCGTTGACCGTTGTCGCCAATCGTTTGCCGGTGGAGGCATCCCCCGACGGGGGAGTGCAAGCCAGTCCCGGCGGGCTGGTGGCCGCGCTGTCATCGGTCATCGCCGACGGTGATCGGTGGGTCGGCTGGGGCAGCCACGACTCGGCCGGCAGCGTCGCGTTCGGCGACATCCGCCTGGACCTGCATCCGGTTCCGCTCACCGACGGCGAAGTGGATCGCTACTACGGCGGGTTCGCCAACTCGGTCCTGTGGCCGCTCTTCCACGGTCGGCTGCGGCCGGTGGAACTGGACCGCGCGTGGTGGCGCACGTATCGGAACGTGAACAAGCGGTTCGCCGTGGCAACCGCGAAGGTGGCGCCACGCGACGGCACCGTCTGGGTGCACGATTACCACTTGATGCTCGTGCCGGCCATGTTGCGCCGCCTCCGACCCGACCTTCGCATCGGCTTCTTCCTGCACATCCCCTTTCCCAACGCGCAGCTGTTCGCCTCGCTGCCGTGGCGGCGCGACATCGTCACCGGGCTCCTGGGGGCCGACGTCGTCGGGTTCCAGCTCGAAGAAGATGCTGCGAACTTCCTCGCGTCGGCCGATCGTTGCGCCAACGTCACCGCGACCGACGGTGTCATCCGCCGCCTCGCCCACCACGTCGCCGTCGGTGCGTTCCCCATCTCTGTCGACTACGAGAAGTGGAATTCCCTCGGGCTCGAGGTCGCCGACCGGGCCGCAGAGCTGCGCGTGGACCTGGCCGTCGACACGGTGCTGCTCGGGATCGAACGGCTCGACTACACCAAGGGCATCGCCCAAAGAATTCGGGCGTTCGGGGAACTACTGGACGAAGGACGTCTCTCGGCCGACTCGGTCACGTTCGTTCAGGTCGCGGTGCCAACGCGCGGCGATCTGCCCGCGTACCAGGACGAGCGCGAGGACGTGGAGGAAGCGGTGTACGAGGTGAACGGTCGCCACGTCCGGC
>JANOET010000035.1:0-7514 GCA_031413415.1 Acidimicrobiaceae bacterium | reverse complement strand
TGTTGCGAGGGGGTACCTCGATTCCGCTCGGTGTCGAGCTGACCGGTTTGTTCGACAACGACCTGCGCTGCGTGTTCGCGCCGCTCGACGACGAGGTCGTCTCGGTGTTGCTCGGCACGGCGGTGGCATGGCGCAAGGGTGCGCCGTTCGCCGCCGTGCAGTTGCTGTGGCCCGACCGGAACGGCTTCCTTCCCACCGAATCGGCCTTCGACCAGCGCCTCGTGATGGCACAGCCGGTGCTGGCCCGTGCAGACTGATTCCATGACGGACACCATGCTCTCGCTGCCGATGCTCGTGTTCGACGGCGACTGCGCGTTCTGTAGCTCCTCGGTGCGCGTCGGCTCGCGGTGGATCGGTCGCATGCCCACGGTGTCGCCCTATCAGTTCACCGATCTGGCCCGCCTGGGTCTGACCGCCGAGCAGTGCGAACGCGAGGTCCAGTACGTGTCTCGGGACCACCGAGTTCACTCCGGGGCCGACGCCGTGAGCTCGTTGCTGATGGGGGCCGGACGGGGTTGGTGGGTGCTCGGTGCCGCCATGCAGGTTCCCGGCATCCGCTGGCTGTCAGGCGCGGTCTACCGCTGGGTGGCACGAAACCGACACCGTCTGCCCGGGGGCACTCCGGCGTGCAGCCTGCAGGACCGACCACCGCGAACGTGAGCTCGCGGCGCGTTCACCAGGAACTCAAGTTCGCGGGGACATGCCGCGGAGTTCGATGAGCTCGGTGTAGAGCTCGTCGAGGGCGCGGACATCCTTGGCCTGCAGGCGGATGCGTCGGTCGCACGGGAAGCCGGCCAGTTTCACCAGTGCGGTGAAGTCGAGGTCGGGGCGGTCGAGGACGATCCGCAGCGCTGCGGTGAGCGCCGCTTCCGGATCGCGTGCGTAGGCCACGTGCATCCGCTCGACGTCGCGCTTCTTCAGGTCGGTCACAGCGGCCGATCCTCCATCGCCCACGGCGCGCCATGGTGGTCCAGCAACTCGAGGAACGGCACGGCGTCGAACGCCTCGGGACCCTTCACCCCGTTGCCCTTCCACTCGCCTGTGGCGAGCAACTCGAGCGCGACCACCGGGTGCACTGCGGTCTGCCAGACGACGGCCTGGTGGCCGTACTCGCGCATCGTCCACTCGTTGTCGACGACCTGGTAGAGGTAGGTGCGACGGGGGTTGCCGTGCTGGTCCAGCCCCGTCACGAGCGAGCCGGCGCAGGTGCGGCCGCGCATGCGGTCGCCGAGCTCGGCCGGATTCGGCAGCACCGCGGCGACGACGTCGCGTGGCGACACCTCGGCGCCGCGAACGGTGACCGGCTTGGTGGAGTCCAGGCCGAGCAGGTGGAGGGTGCGGAGCACATCGATGAACTCGTCGCCGAGCCCGTACTTGAACGTGACCCGGCCGACGTCGATCCAGCGTGGCATGAGGATCACTTCCTCGTGCTCGACGTTCACGCATCCGAGCAGGCCGATGCCTGCGGGGAAGTCGAACACCTCGGGTTCGCTGAACGGCTCGGTCGTGAACCAGCCGCGCTCCTTCTCCCAGATGAGCGGCGGGTTCAGGCACTCCTCGATGGTGGTCCAGATGCTGAACGTCGGGGCGAACGGAAAGCCATCGATGACCAGGTCGGCACCGTCGCGCACCCCGATCTCGTCGACGCGGCTGAACAGGTGGTCGGCTGCATAGCGGGCGACGACATCGCTGAAGCCGGGTTCGACACCCATGCCGACCAGGGCGAGCAGGTCGCGGTCCTCCCACTGGGCGGCCATGGCCCATTGCGCCTCGCCGAGCATGACGCCCGGGGTGTTGTACGGATCGGTGGGGTGGGGGACGGACAGATTCATCGCCATGTCGAGGTAGTGGCAGCCAGCTTCGAACGCCGCCTCGAAGATCGGCGGGTTGAAGCGCGGGTCACAAGCATTGATGACGACGTCGGCCTTCGAGGTGCGGGCGAGTTCGACCAGATCGATCTTGTCGCTGGCATCGACGCGAGTGCCGATCACCCGTGGATCGTTGGTGCGGGCCGCCGCTCGGGAGGCCCGGGCGGCATCGACGTCGGCCACCACGATCTGTTCGAACACCGCCCGCCGGGACGCAATCGACACGATGGCTGACCCGACACCTCCCGCGCCGACCACCAGAATCCGCATGGCCGAACGGTAGCCGCGCGATCGGCGGCGCGAGGATCGGACCGCTCGTGATCGCTCCGCGGGCCTCCCCGCGTGCGGGAACGGTGTGGGTCAGAGGGCGAAGGCGCGGCGTTCGGCGCCCACACTGACCAGCGCGGCGATCCGTGCCGCCAGATAGGGGCTGAACGAGCCGCGATAGCGCAGCTGCAGTTCGGGGAGCATCCAATCGCGACCGGTGACCTTGCCGCGGCAGGTGTCGACACCGCACTGGCACTCGAACTCGTCGCAGTCGCTGCCGTCGCTCATCGCGAAGTCGTACGTGACGGGTTCGCCGGCGTCGATGTCGCGCATGGCCACCAACACGGTGTTGCCCTGCATGCCGCAGTTCGGCTCGCAGGAATGGCGCACGAAGTCGGCCGGTTCCGGTTCGGGGCTGCCGGCGAGGAACAACGACGCTTCGATCTGGATGCTGCGCGACTGCTGCTCGGCGGGCAGCAGGTCGAGTTCGTCGCGTGAGACGCAGCGGCCGCCGAACGCGGCGATCACCTCGCCGGTGGCAATGCGATCGAGCGCGAACGAGCCGTGACCGCCGTGTGGCTGTGCTGCGGTGCGCACTTTCGGGTTGAGGTAGCTGACCGACATCGCATTCATCCTGTCCCCGCTCGTCGGCCACGTCCACTCTCTGATGGGTCAGCCGAACTGACGCGATCCACAGTCAGGCTGACCGACTCGTCAGCCACCGAGTCCGACATCGGGATGGTGTGACTAACCTGGCGCGGTGAGTGGAACCACCCTGCGTTGGCGTTTGTCGGCGAGCGAATCCGTCCTGATGCCCGGTGTGTGGGATGCCCTGTCCGCCAGGCTGGCCGCCCAAGCAGGGTTCGGCACGGTCTTCCTCAGCGGCTATGCCGTCAGCGGCACACTGCTCGGACTTCCCGACTTCGGTTACCTGACCCAGACCGAGATGGCCGAGGTCGCCCGACGGGTGTGCACCTCCAATCCGGGGCTCGAAGTGGTGGTCGACGCCGACACCGGCTACGGCAACCCGCTGAACACCATCCGCACGGTCGAACTGTGGCAGCAGGCCGGTGCATCGGGCATCTTCCTCGAGGACCAGGTGTGGCCGAAGCGATGCGGGCACATGGCCGGCAAGCAGGTCATTCCGACGACCGATTGGTTGGCGAAGCTGCGTGCTGCGGTCCATGCCGCGGAAGACCTGCACATCACGGCGCGCACCGATGCGCGTGCCGCAGTGGGACTCGACGAGGCCATCGAACGGGCGAAGATGGCCCGCGACACCGGCGTCGATGCGTTGTTCGTCGAGGCGCCCGAGTCCATCGCCGAACTCGAACGTATCGCTGCGTCGCTGCCCGACATCACGCTCGTCGCGAACATGGTCGAGACCGGCCGTACACCGTTGCTCACCCCGAAAGAACTCAGCGATCTGGGATTCCTGCTGGTGGTCTCACCGGTCTCGGCCCTGTTCACCATGGCCAAGGCGGTACAGCGGTCGCTCGAGGTGTTGCGCGAGAAGGGAAGCCTGCGCGATCACCTCGGCTATCTGGTCGACTTCGACGTGTTCGGTGGCATCGTCGATCTCGACGGTCACGTCCAAATGGAGCAACGCTTCAAGGCCTGATCGTTGCTAGGGTTCGGCCAGTGACGGGGTTGTGGCCAGACCCGTACGGGTCCGGCAACAACCGCTTCCGTCGTGCAGCGTGACACCGACACCACGATTTCGATGCCACGACGGCGAAGGGAGGAACCGATGGCCGGGTTACCACGCCCTGGGCGCCCCCACCCGGTGACCGGCGCCTGGAAGTCGGGCGATCCGGTCGGGGCGCGACGGTTCCACACGTTCGACCGCCCCGTCGCGTTCGACGGTGGTGCGACGCTGCACCCCGTCACGATCGCCTACGAGACGTGGGGCACGCTCGCTCCCGATGGGAGCAACGCGATCCTGTTGTGCCACGCGTGGACCGGGGAGAGCCATGCGGCGAGTGCCCCTGGCGCGGGCGACACCGCCCCCGGCTGGTGGGAGGGTGTGGTCGGACCCGGCATGGCCATCGACACCGATCGCTGGTTCGTCGTGTGCTCCAACGTGCTCGGCGGCTGCCAGGGCTCGACCGGTCCAGCCTCACCCCACCCCGACGATGGCGCGCCGTACGGCAGTCGGTTCCCAGTCATCACCATCCGCGACATGGTGCGCGCCCAGGCTCGGCTGGCCGACCATCTCGGCGTGCGCCGGTGGGCGGCGGTGGCCGGGGGCTCGATGGGTGGCATGCAGGTGCTCGAGTGGGCGATCACCTTCCCGGAACGCGTCGGCGCCATCGCTCCCATCGCCACGTGCGCGCAGGCCAGCGCGCAGCAGATCGCGTGGGGCGCCATCGGTCGACGGGCGATCCGCATGGACGCGAAGTGGCGAGGCGGCGACTACTACGACGCCCCCGATGGCGAGGGCCCGTGGGAGGGCCTTGCGACCGCGCGCATGGTGGCGCAGGTGACCTTCCGTAGCGACAACGCGTTCACCGATCAGTTCGGGAGGGAACTGGCCGACGGCTCGACGCTGCACGACTCGCTCGACCTGTGGCAGCGGTTCGAGGTGGAGCGATACCTCGACTATCACGGCGACAAGCTCGTCCGCCGTTTCGACACCAACAGCTACCTGATCATCGGGAAGGCCATGGACCTGCACGATGTCGGCCGCGGTCGCAACGGCCTGGTCCCCGCGATGCATCGCATCGTGGCACCGGCGTTGGTCCTGGGCATCTCGAGCGACATTCTCTACCCGACGTACCAGCAGCGGCAGATCCACGACCTGCTCATCGCTGCCGGCACCAAGAGCGACTACGTCGAGATCGATTCACCGCACGGACACGACGCATTCCTGATCAACCTCGATCAGGTCGCCGCACCGCTGCGCGACTTCCTCGAACAGCTTCCGGGCTAGAGGTGCACGCCCCGACGGGCCATGGCCTCGTCGAGCACGGGGACGACGCGGCTCTTGGCCGGCATCGACAACGACAGCATCGGGGGGAGCCAGACGCCGTTCTCGAACTGGCGGACGAGGTAGACGGCCTTGCCCTTCGGTGGATGCGGTGCTTTGCCGACGATGGCCCACCGGGCCTCGCTGCGGCGCATGTAGCGCTTCTGCGCGCACAGCAGCACGCCGTCGGGCAGCACCGTGACGCGGGTCTCCTTACGTCGGCCGCTGGCCTGGCCGTCGACCAGCTCTTGACCGTGACACAAGAACCGGGTGCCGTCCTTCGACGAGTAGTGGGGGTCCATGCGATACGCGAACCACCCCAGTCCGGCCATGACGAACACGGAGAGCACGAACCACAAGGCGTCCACGGGCGACAGCATGGCCGATGTGTCGCGGTTTCGCACGGCGTGGCGCAGGGAAACGCCTGCTCGCGTGCGACAATGACGCCCGTGAGCGTGTGGACGACAGCGGGTTTGATCGCGGACGGTTCCTTCGACGACCCCGAGAATGCGCGCATCATCTACCTCGCCGCGGGCGGCCTGGTGCTCCTCGCGGGCCTCCTGGGCGTCGGTACGTGGCTGTGGTGGCGGAGCGCGAAGGTCGAGCATCCGGCGCTGGCCCCACTCGAGATGATGAGCAGTCGCCGCTGGTCGAAGGGCGACTTCAACGAGCGTCGACGTCGACTCGACGAGGTTCGCCACGTGCATGCCGACGACAATGGGACCGAGGCTGCGCCGGTCGCTCGCGTGGATCTCGACCAGGTCATGGTTCGCGACGATCCCCATCATTTCGATGACCTGCTCGAGCCCGTGGGCGAGGTCGCGGTGGAGGTGGTGGTTGCGGCCGAGCCGGAGCCCGAGCCGGAGCCGGAGCCCGACCCCGACCCCGCGCCGGAGCCGGAGCTCACGTTCGAGCCCGAGCCGACGTTCGAGCCCGAGCCGGAGCCCGAGCCCGAGCTCACGTTCGAGCCCGTTGCGGCTGCGTCGCGAAGCATCGTCATCGACACCTCACCTCGGCCTCGAGACACGCCGGCGGACCTCGGACCCGAGTCGGTCGACCGTGACCCGACTCCGGACCCCACGCCGGCTCCCGTCGACCCGCTGCTGCGCATCCAGGCCGAGTAGCACACGGCCCACCGGCCTCCCGATACGGTGGGGCCATGGCTGAACAGTTCGATCCCGATGCGATGATCGCTCGTTTCCGAGAGCGCGCCCACGCGGTGAAGCAGCGTCCGCTGCCGCCGGTGGCCGGCGAGGAACGAGCGCTATTCGTGCGCCAGGCGCAGGTCGATTTCCGCGACTTCGCGATGGTCGGCGACGCCGTCGCCACCATCGAGGACGGCCATTTGGTGCTGCGCGTGGACCTCCGTTCGCCCGAACAGGGCGGCTGACAGGTTGCCGCCCCAGAGCGGTCTCGCTAGATTGTCCCCCGCATTGCGGACGTGGCTCAGCTGGTAGAGCATCACCTTGCCAAGGTGAGGGTCGCGAGTTCGAATCTCGTCGTCCGCTCCATGTAGCCCCTGGTCAGAGCACATCTGGCCAGGGGCTCTTGCGTTGCGGGCGTGTGCTGTCCATCGTGTGTCCATCGGTCGGGCTCGTGGGTCCGGGTGTCCGTTGGCGGTCGTTCGTCAGATACATGATCTGCCACTCGTTGTCAGCGGCTGCCAGCTGCAGCCGCCAAGGGCACTCCGAGGACACGGGCGGTTGCCAAACGCCGCGACGCGTGCCATAGTGCCACTCCCGGTCAGCACCGACTAACGACTGACGATGGTTTGAGCGAGACACTAGGCATCGACCGGGACAAGCGCAGCACGATGTCCCCGTATCGCACGCGGGCACTCCAACCGTGTTACGTGGGTACGACTTGCCTCAGGAGGCCTTCGGGTGGACAGGGCATGAGGAATTACCTGAGACGCTTCTGTGGCACGATGCCGCAAGCGCGACCAGCGCCGCTGGTCGGTAACACTCTCGCGGCATAAGGGGTTAAGAGGTTCCTCCCCGTCAAGTCCACGATCCGGCGTCCGCCGGGTCGCTACTCGACGAAGGGACCCCCTCAATGTCATCGGTAACACCGACCACCCCCACGCCGCGTCCATGGCGAGCCGGCGACCTCCTCACTTACCGCCAAGCCGCAGTCGAGTTCCCTGAACTCACTGAGCGGTACCTCCGCTACAAGTACGAGCTGGGGTGCATCGATGCGTACCCAGGTGCCGGCGGGCGTAACTACTTCCTCTACGAGGATCTGGTTGCGCTGAGGCTGTCGACCCGTACGCGCTACGCATCGAAGAAGTCGACGCGGCGGAGGCGCAGGCGTCCGACCCAGCCACGGGATCGGGAGTGACGTGATGGACCGATCCTCCCGACCTGCGTCGGCTAACACCGACCTCTCATTTCTGCCGCCACGCGTGGCCA
>JANOET010000034.1:0-1722 GCA_031413415.1 Acidimicrobiaceae bacterium | reverse complement strand
ACCACCGCCGGCGACGGCTGGCTGTGGTCTAGACACGTCCAAACGTGTGCGCTGGACGTATCGGTGAGCGCGCCGGCGGACGCGGCCGCCGCGCCGGCGCCGGTGCTCGCCGCCGTGTTCGGCACGCTGGCACCGCAAGGTGCGGTGATCAAGGTCGCGGCAGCTTCCGCCAGCTTGCTCCAGCACCGTGGTCGCGCCCGGGTGTTCGACGACTACGAGGCGATGCGTGAGGCGATGGACGACGACAGCACGTCGTTCGACGCCTCCGACGTCCTCGTTGCGCGGCGTTTCGGGGCGAAAGCCGTACCGGGGATGCCGGAGTGGGGAATGGTGCCTGTGCCACGTCCCCTCCTCGCGAAGGGGGTTCGCGACATGCTGCGCGTGACCGACGGCCGCATGAGCGGGACGAGCTTCGGGACGGTGGTGCTGCACGTGAGCCCGGAGGCCGACGACGGGCCGCTCGGGGTGGTGTACGACGGTGACGAGATCGTGCTCGACCTCGCCGACCGTCGGCTCGACATCGACGTGCCGGAGGCCGAGCTAGAGCGTCGAGCGGCGAACCGGATCGTTCCACCGTCCGCCCACCGGCGAGGCTGGCCGAGGCTCTTCCAGGAGCGGGTGCTCCCGCCGGCGGAGGGGTGCGATCTCGATTTCATGGTGCCACCCAGCCCCGGGGCGCCGGGACTCGTAGAGCCCGTAATCGGGCGTTCGTAGGAGAGCGATGTGGTGATCGACGCAGACAGGAGTTTGAGCTTGCCATCGACGAGACGTTCGCTGGGGGGCGTGCTCCCCGTCATCCAAACCGTCTTCGACTCGGACGGTCGGATCGATGCCGCTGGGCTGGACGAGGAGTTGGATTGGATAGCAGCGCAGGGCGCTGACGGATTCGTCACGGGGATGGTGAGCGAGCTCTTGCGGCTGACCGAGTCGGAGCGGCACGACCTCTCGGAGATGGTGACGTCGGCGGCCCACCGACACGACCTGATCAGCGTGATCAGTTGCGGGGCCGAGAGCACCGTGACCGCGGTCGCGCACGCCGAGCACGCGGCTGAGCATGGTGCCGACGCGCTGATGGCTGCACCGCCACTGACCGTCGCCCTGGGCGATGACGGCATCTTCGAGTACTACTCGGCAATTGCGATGAGCACCGAGCTGCCGATCGTCGTGCAGGACGCGAGCGGCTACGTGGGTCGCGCTTTGAGCATCGCCGTTCAGGTGCGCCTGCTCGATACGTTCGGTGACCAGATCTACTTCAAGCCGGAGGCGAGTCCGATCGGGCTGCGGCTGACCCAGCTGCGTGATGCGACGGGTGGCCTGGCGAGGGTGTTCGAGGGCTCGGGCGGTGCTGCGCTGATCGACAGCTACCGACGTGGGATCGTCGGAACGATGCCAGGGTCTGAGGTGTGCTGGGCGATCCGTCGTCTGTGGGACGCTGCCACCGGCGGGGACTGGACGACGGCCTACGCCATCAGTGGCACCCTCAACGCGCTCATCAGCCTGCAGACCACAATCGACTCCTACGTCGCTGTCGAGAAGCATCTCCTGGCTCGGCAGGGGGTGATTCGTTCCGTGCGCGTCCGCGGTCCGGTCGGGATCCGACTCGACGACGAAACGCGGGCCGAGGTAGATCGGTTGTATGAACGCTTGCACGCGGTGGCGAGCGTGGGATGAGGTCGGGAGGCCCCCCGCCAGCCCAGTACCTTGCCGGGACGACCGCACGCG
>JANOET010000033.1:0-17590 GCA_031413415.1 Acidimicrobiaceae bacterium | reverse complement strand
AGAACGCACCGCACGTGAAGGTGTCGGTGGTGATGCCCGGTCACATCGGCACCTCGATCGTGATCAACTCGGGGAAGATCTTCGGTCGCGAACCCAAGGAACTGACGACCGAGCAGTTGCAGCAGACGCGCGAACGGCTCGCCCAGCGCGGCCTCGACGTCAGTGGTGCCAGCGACGACGACCTGCGCGTCGGCATGCAGATGCAGGCCGAGATGTTCCGCGATGCGGCGCCCACCACCGCCGCACAGGCGGCAACGGTCATCCTCGATGGTGTGCGCGCCGAACGGTGGCGCATCCTGGTGGGCGACGATGCCGTGAGCCTCGACGAACTGGTCCGTCAGTACCCGGCCGAGGCCTATGACGACTCGTTCCTGCCACGCCTGAAGGAGCGCGGACTGTTCTCGTTCGCCACCGACTGACAGCCGGCGTCGGCGCCGAGTCGTCGGTCCCGAGTGGTCGCTGCTGAACAGGGACTTGGTCACTTCCGAAGTGACCAACGCCCCAGGCCACGTGCACTTGTGCAGGCGTACCGTGGAACCAGAAGAGCGAGTGGCACGGCGCCACTCGGGAAAGAAGCGACCATGTCGTATCAGCACGCTGTCGTGTGGCTCGACCACCTCCGGGCGGTCGTGATCGACTTCTCCATCGACAAGGAACACGTCCACCTCGTCGCCAGCCCGACCGAGCAGCGTCAGGTGCACCGCAAGTCCGGTACGCCTGGCCCCGGCAAGGCCAGCGAGGATCGCGAGTTCTTCGATGGCATCGTGGAGGCGATCGGCGATGCGCGAGAGGTCCTGATCATGGGTCCCGGCCAGGCGAAGCTGCACTTCAAGACCGAACTCGAGCGTCGACACCCGCAAGTGGCGAAGCTGGTGGTTGCGGTCGAGAGCGCGGATCACCCGAAGGTCGACGAGATGCTGACCTATGCGCGCAAGTACTTCCGCAGGGTCGACGCGCTGAAGGGCGTCGTGGTGCCGAAGGTGTGACCTGACCCTCGCCGAGCCGTCGCGTCTGGCGCCGACGTGAGCGCCGTGCAGAAGTTGTTCTTCTCGGGCGGGTAGGTTTGCGCGGGTCATGGCAACACTGCGGTTCAGCTTCGGCACGATGGGCTCGGGCAAGAGCACGATGGCGCTCCAGATCCATCACAACCTCGCCAGCCGCGATCTCTACGGGCTGTTGCTCACCATGCTGGATCGTGAAGGTGCCCAGGTCACGAGCCGCTTGGGGGTCGCGGCCGACGCCATCGAGGTTCACCCCGACCTCGACATCTACAAGCTGGCCGTCGAGCATTGGCCCATCCACTACCTGGTGTGCGACGAGGCACAGTTCTACACCGTCGAGCAGTGCGATCAACTCGGCCGAGTGGTCGACGACCTGGGCGTCGACGTGTTCGCGTTCGGTCTCATCACCGACTTTCGTGGCCTGCTGTTCGATGGCACCAAGCGACTGCTCGAGACCGCCGACGAGCGGGTGGCGATGCAGGTCGAGGCGCGCTGCTGGTGTGGTGCGCGGGCCACGCACAACGCCCGCATCGTGAACGGCGAGATCACCTACGAGGGTGAGACCGTGGTGGTGGGCGACACCGACGGGCACGCCGAGCAGCCACTCTTCGGCGATTCGGTCCGCTACGAGCTGCTCTGTCGCGCCCACTATCGGGCCGGCATCGTGGGGAGCTGACGTGGCGCTCGGGGCTTCGGGACCACCCGCGACGCCGAAGCAGGTCAGCTATCTGCAAGCCCTGCTCGAGAAGGCCGGGTACGCCACGTTCCGTGAGGCTCGGCGGGCGTATGGCCTCACGCAGCGTCAGGCCGGCGGCAAGTTCTCCAAGCAGGAGGCGTCGGCGCTCATCGATCGCATCGTCAACGGTGAGCCCGACGTGGATCTTGAGACCGTGCGCGAAGAGCAGGCCACGGCCGCTCAGGCCGAGCTCCTACGCGGTATGCCCGCCACGTGGCTGGCGGACGAGTTGCGGCGACGTGGGTGGAGCGTCGGCGAGCCCTGACCGGGGCCGCCAGATCGAACGATCGTCAAGAACTTCTCTGGTCCGGCCAGCTTTGATCCCGCGTTCGTCCAAGAACTGGAAGGTCCCCAACCTTTGCGCTGGTTGTGGCGTGTACTTGTCGCAACGACGTGCTCGTCCGCCACCAAGGAGCCATCATGAACACGCAATCCCGCAGCCGCATCATCGCCGTCAGCGCCCTCTCCGGCGTGCTCGTCTTCGGCGCCGCCGGTTTCGCTGCCGCAGCCACTGGCTCGAGCAAGCCGAAGATCGTCACCACGGTCACCGAGGTCACCCTCGAGGAGGACACGACGACCGAGCCGTCGACGACGGAGGATCCCACCACGACCGCCTCCGTGACCACCGATGCGACCACCACCGATGCGCCGACCACCTCGGTCGATGACGCCACGGGCTCGACGATCGACGACGACGACGAGACCGAGAACAGCACCGGCACCAGCATGGACGACGACGACGAGACCGAGAACAGCACCGGCTCCAGCATCGACGACGACGACGATGACGACGACGACGAGACCGAGAACAGTGTCGACGACGACGATGACGACGATGACGATGACGACAACAGCGGTCACGGCAACGGCGACGACGACTGAATCTCCCGCATGCGGCTCGGATCTCCCGTCCGACCGCAGGCGATTCCGAAGTGGTCGGAACTCCCGTCCGGCGGCTTCGAACTGAATACGGCGTGCAGCGGGCCCGCGGGGGCCCGGGCGGCGTTTTGAGTCCCATGGCACCCCGCAAGCGCCCCGCACGAAGTGGGGGGATTCCACGCGCCGCGCTCGAAGTCGCGGAATGCCTCGCGCAGCTCGGCTTCGGTGTTCATCACGAACGGGCCGTAGCGGGCGACCGGTTCGCCGATCGGTTCGCCGGTGAGCACGATCACGTCGCTCGACGGTGCCGCGCCGTGCACGGTGAGCTCGTCGCCGTCGAGCACCGCGAGGATGCCCTCGTCGACCTGCGTGTCGCCGACGCGTACCGAGCCCGTCATCGGGTACAGCAGGGCACGTTGACCGTGGGGGAGCGACGTCGTGACGGTGGCGCCCTCGTCGAGCGTGACGTGGGCGTAGGCGATGGGGGTGCGAGTGGCGCCGGGCCCCTGCAGGCCGAACAGGTCGCCGGCGATGACCCGCACGACGGCGCCCGGTTCGTCTCGGCGAGCGTTGGCCTCGGCGCGAAGGTCCTGATAGGCGGGTGGGTCCATCTTCTGCGCGGCGGGGAGGTTCACCCACAGTTGCAGGCCGTGGACGCGACCGCCGGTCTCCTGCACCGTGGCGCTGGGGCCCTCCTTGTGGAGCACCCCGGACGCGGCCGTCATCCACTGGGTGTCGCCGGAGCGCAACGAGCCGTGGTTCCCCATCGAATCTCGGTGCTCCATGTCCCCCTCGAGCAGGTAGGTGACGGTCTCGAAGCCGCGGTGCGGATGCCAGGGCGTCCCGACACCTTTGCCGGGTTGGAACTCGACCGGCCCCATGTGGTCGAACAGCAGGAACGGGTCGAGGTGCGACAGGGTCGAGGTGGGGAAGGGCCGACGAACGACGAAGCCGTCGCCTTCGACGGCCTGTTGGGCCCGGATCTGGCGGGTCACGGTGGCGGCGATGGGGGTGGTCATGATCCCGCCAACCGTTTGCGTACGCAACCTATTCCTCGCCCGGTCGCTCCGATGTCATTGCGTGGTGCTGATGGAGGCGGCCGCGACGACGAACAACACGAAGGCGGCGATGCCGAGGGCCATCAGCACGGTGCCGACGATGCCGCAGATGCGGCCGGCGTTGACGTTGCCGCGATTCGAGTAGAACGCCTGCGGGTTCGCGGCCATCTCGCGCATCGCCTTGTTGCCCATCGACCAGGCGAACGGTCCGAGCACACCGCACACGACGATCGACAGGATGCCGAGCACCAGGATGGTGGTGCCCTGCGGGTGCTCGACCTGGCCTCCCGCGCCGTAGGGCTGGTACCCGTAGGGCGGACCGCCCTGAGGCTGCTGACCGTAGGGGTTGGATCCGCCGGGTGGCGGCGGAGGAGGCGGCAAGGCGGACATGCAGGGATCCTAGGCAGTGGTGGTGGACGACTCCTGCGACATGAGCACCGTGTCGGCCGGAGCCTTGCGCTCCCACACCACCGCGCCGAGGCATGCCGTGAGCACCCATAGCGTGGCGATGACCGTGCATGTCGTCATCATCGCCATGGCGACGCCGATGGGGCCGAAGCTGGTCCAGCCTTCGAGCAGACTCGGGAACACCCAGCGAATGGTGATGCGCACCCCGATCACGTCGAGGACGAGGCCGGCCATGCCGCACCAGGCCATGTACCTCCAGCCGGCGGTCCCGTTGCGCACGAGGATGAGCGGCGACACCGACCACAGGACGAACGCCGGCAGCCAGGCGAGGATGTTCAGCGGACCGCGCCAGTCGAGACCGCGGGTGAGCACGACGGTGAGAATCTGGCTCGTCAGCAGCACGGTGAACCAGACGCCGCCGCGCCACACCTCGGTCCAGAACGGCCAACGTTCGCGTCGGAACGCGCGGGCGAATGTCTTGGCCACCTGCGCGGACATGGGCAGACCCCAGAACAGGAAGCCGGCGATGCCGAGGAACGTCCAGGTGCTGCGCAGGTCGCCGCTGTCGCCGAACAGACCCTGCACCTGCTCGGCGCTCTGGCCCTTGAGGTCCAGCCACTTGATCATGAAGTCGGCGAAGCTCAGGGTCTCGTTGAAGTTGCTGGCCGCGCTGTAGCCGAGCAGCGCCAACGGGATGATGACGGTGAACAACTCGAGTGCGAGCAGACCGGCGAGGTCGAGCCCCTCGATGGAGAAGAAGCGTTTGCCGGTGGCCACCAGAGGGCCGAGCTTGTTGGACTCCTCGAGGCGCTCGTAGCTGGACGCAACCTGTTCCTTGAGGTGCTCGATGCGATCGTCCATTCCCGGCGAGCCTAGATGGGTGATGCAGAGCCTGGTGGCATGGGCACTCGGCGTCTCGGTCGGAACGGTCTGGCGCGTCGGGCGTGCGAACCCGTAACATGTCGTTCATCGTTCGGGCCAGCGTCGTCCCGTGCGCCACCCAGCCGTCAACCGACTCCGTGGAAGCAGAACTCGATGCACAACTCTTTCCCCGCGGGACTTCCCGCGCCCTCCGGGCTGTACGACCCGCGGTTCGAACACGACGCGTGTGGCGTCTCGTTCGTGGCCGACATCAAGGGCAGGGCCACCCGGTCCATCGTCTCGATGGGCATCGGCGCGCTCTGCAACATGGAGCACCGCGGTGCCACCGGCGCCGAGGCCGACTCGGGTGACGGTGCGGGCATCCTCATCCAGGTGCCTGATCGCTTCCTGCGCGAGGTCGTGTCGTTCGACCTTCCTCCCGCAGGCGCGTATGCGGTGGGCATGGGCTTCCTGCCCGCCGACGGCAACGACGCCGAGAAGGCCACCGCGGCCATCGAGTCGATCTTCGCCGGCGAGGGCCTCACCGTGCTCGGCTGGCGCGAGGTGCCGACGCAGCCCGATTGCCTGGGCGCGACCGCCCGCTCGGTGATACCCAGCTTCCGGCACCTGTTCGTCGCGGATCCCGCCGGCGCAGCGGGCATCGATCTCGACCGCAAGCTGTTCGTCGCTCGCAAGCGCATCGAGCACGAGCTCCCCACCGAGCAGACGACGTTCTTCCCTTCGCTCAGCAGCCGCACCCTCATCTACAAGGGCATGTTCACGACACCGCAGTTGGCGGTGTTCTTCACCGACCTGGCCGACGAGCGCGTCGAGAGCGCACTGGCGCTGGTGCACAGTCGGTTCAGCACCAACACGTTCCCCAGCTGGCCGCTCGCGCATCCGTACCGATTCATCGCCCACAACGGCGAGATCAACACGGTGCAGGGCAACCGCAACTGGATGCGGACGCGCGAGAGCATGCTCGCCAGCGACGTCATCCCTGGCCTCGACCGGGCGTTCCCCATCTGCACGCCCGGCGGCAGCGACTCGGCGAGCTTCGACGAGGTGCTCGAACTGTTGCACCTCGGCGGCCGCAGCCTGCCGCACGCGATGCTGATGATGATCCCCGAGGCGTGGGAGAACCACGACACGATGGAGGCCGAGAAGCGGGCGTTCTACCGTTTCCACTCGTCGCTGATGGAGCCGTGGGACGGCCCGGCGAGCGTGTGCTTCACCGACGGCACCGTCATTGGCGCTGTGCTCGACCGCAACGGTCTGCGCCCCAGCCGCTATTGGGTGACCGACGACGACCTCGTCGTGTTGGCCAGCGAGGTGGGCGTCATCGACATCGACCCCGCGAAGGTGGTCCGCAAGGGACGCCTCCAGCCGGGTCGCATGTTCCTGATCGACACGGCGCAGGGTCGCATCGTCGAGGACGACGAGATCAAGCGCTCGCTGGCCCAGGCGCACCCGTATCAGCAGTGGCTCGACGAGGGGCTCGTCGAGCTCGATGAGCTGCCCGACCGCGAGCACGTGGTGTTCAGCCGGCAGAGCGTGCTGCGCCGCCAGCAGATGTTCGGGTACACGCACGAGGAGCTGAAGATCATCCTCGGACCGATGGCCAAGCTGGGGATCGAGCCGATCGGTTCGATGGGCACCGACACGCCCATCGCGGTGCTCAGCGAGCGCCCGCGCCTGTTGTTCGACTACTTCTCGCAGCTGTTCGCGCAGGTCACCAACCCGCCGCTCGACGCCATCCGTGAAGAAGTCGTCACCTCGGTGGGTTCGACGGTGGGGCCTGAGGCCAACCTCCTCGCTCCCGGGCCGGAGAGCTGCCGTCAGCTGGTGCTGCCGTTCCCGGTGATCGACAACGACGAGCTGGCCAAGATCATCCACATCAACGAGGGGGGCGACTTCCCCGAACTGGCCGCCGTCGAGGTGAGCGGTCTGTACCGCGTGGCCGGTGGCGGCCTGGCGCTGAAGCGGGCGCTCGACGCGGTGCGCAACGAGGTGAGCAAGGCCATCGAGGACGGCGCGCGGATCATCGTGCTCAGCGACCGCAACAGCGACGAGGTGTACGCACCGATCCCCAGCCTGTTGCTGACCGCAGCGGTGCACCATCACTTGATTCGCGAGAAGCAGCGCACCAAGGTCGGCCTCGTCGTCGAGTGTGGCGACGCCCGCGAGGTGCACCACATGGCGTTGCTCATCGGCTACGGCGCCGGTGCGATCAACCCGTACCTGGCGTTCGAGAGCATCGAGGACATGGTCCGCGAGGACCTGCACGGCCTCGGCGCGGTCGACCCGCACAAGGCCGTCAAGCACTACATCAAGGCCGCCGGCAAGGGTGTGCTGAAGGTGATGAGCAAGATGGGCGTCAGCACCGTCGCCAGCTACACCGGGGCGCAGATCTTCGAAGCCATCGGCCTGGGTCACGAACTGGTCGACGAGTACTTCACCGGCACCGTCAGCCGTCTCGGCGGCGTCGGCCTCGACGAGATCGCGGCCGAAGTCGCCGCCCGTCATGCCGCAGCCCACCCGCGCCGGCCCGAAGAGCGGGCGCACCGCAAGCTCGAACTGGGCGGCGAGTACCAGTGGCGTCGCGAGGGCGACATCCACCTGTTCAACCCCGAGACCGTGTTCAAGCTGCAGCACGCGACGCGTGCGAGCCGTTACGACATCTTCCAGCAGTACACCGCGCTGGTCGACGGTCTGTCGCGCCAGGCGGCGACACTGCGCGGGCTGTTCGACTTCGCCGGCGACCGGGCACCCGTGCCGATCGACGAGGTCGAGCCGGTGAGCGACATCGTCCGCCGGTTCAGCACCGGCGCGATGAGCTACGGCAGCATCAGCGCCGAGGCACACGAGACGCTGGCCGTGGCGATGAATCGCATCGGCGGCAAGAGCAACACCGGCGAGGGTGGCGAGGACGCCGACCGCCTGCACGACCCCGAGCGGCGCAGCTCGATCAAGCAGGTGGCGAGCGGCCGCTTCGGTGTGACCAGCGAGTACCTGGTGAACGCCGACGATCTGCAGATCAAGATGGCCCAGGGTGCCAAGCCCGGCGAGGGCGGCCAGCTGCCCGGCCACAAGGTGTACCCGTGGGTGGCCAAGACGCGGCACAGCACGCCCGGTGTGGGTCTGATCAGCCCGCCGCCGCACCACGACATCTACTCGATCGAGGACCTCAAGCAGCTCATCCACGACCTGAAGAACTCGAACCCCGCGGCACGCGTGCACGTGAAGCTGGTGTCGGAGGTGGGCGTGGGCACGGTGGCCGCAGGCGTGAGCAAGGCCAAAGCCGACGTGGTGCTGATCAGCGGCCACGACGGCGGCACCGGCGCGAGCCCGTTGACCTCACTGAAGCACGCCGGTGCACCGTGGGAGCTGGGCCTGGCCGAGACGCAGCAGACGCTGCTGCTGAACGGGCTGCGCGACCGCATCGTGGTGCAGGCCGACGGTCAGTTGAAGACCGGCCGCGACGTGGTCATCGCCGCCCTGCTCGGCGCCGAGGAGTTCGGCTTCGCCACCGCACCATTGGTGGTGAGCGGCTGCATCATGATGCGCGTCTGCCACCTCGACACCTGCCCGGTGGGTGTCGCCACCCAGAACCCCGAGTTGCGCAAGAAGTTCAGCGGCAAGCCCGAATTCGTCATCAACTTCATGGAGTACATCGCCCAGGAGGTACGCGAGCACATGGCGGCACTGGGCTTCCGCACCATGCAGGAGATGATCGGCCACGTCGAGATGCTCGACGTGCGCACGGCCGTGCAGCACTGGAAGGCAAAGGGGCTGGACATCAGCCCGATCCTGGCCGTGCCGCAGAACCCGTACGGGCAGACGTTGCACCAGTCGGTGGCGCAGGACCACGACCTGGAGTTCGCGCTCGACCAACAGTTGATCGCCGCATGTGAGCCGGCCATCGAGCGTGGCGAATCGGTGAGCCTCGACATCGCCATCAGGAACGTGAACCGCACCGTCGGCACGATGCTCGGCAACGCGATCACCAAGAAGTACAGCGGCGCCGGACTGCCCGACGGCACCATCGAACTCCGCTTCCGCGGCTCGGCCGGCCAGAGCTTCGGTGCGTTCGTGCCGAGCGGCGTGACGATGACCCTGGAGGGCGACGCCAACGACTATGTCGGCAAGGGTCTGAGTGGTGGGCGAGTGGTGGTGCGGCCAGATCGGCGGTCCCCGTTCGTCGCCGAGGACAACATCATCGCCGGCAACGTCATCGGGTACGGCGCCACCGGCGGCGAGATCTTCCTGCGCGGCATGGTGGGTGAACGGTTCTGCGTGCGCAACTCGGGTGCGACTGCGGTGGTCGAGGGCGTGGGCGACCACGGTTGCGAGTACATGACCGGTGGGCGAGTGGTGGTGCTCGGCCCCACTGGCCGGAACTTCGGTGCCGGTATGAGTGGTGGCATCGCCTACGCGTACGACCCCGACGACGTGTTCGCCGCCAAGTTGAACGGCGACATGGTGCGGCTGCAGCCGCTCGAGCCGGCCGACCAGGAGTTCCTGCGCACCACGATCGAGTCGCACGTGCGGCACACCGAGTCGGCCGTGGGACAGCGCATCCTCGACGGCTGGGCCAACGAGGTGGGCAGCTTCAAGCGGGTGATGCCGGTGGACTACCAACGGGTGCTCACCGTGATGCAGGACGCCCGCGACGCGGGTCTCGACGAGGAACAGACGCTGGCGAAGGTGATGGAGGCGAGCCGTGGGTGAGGTCACTGGATTCCTGCAATGGGTGCGTGTCACCCCCAAGCACCGCCCGGTCGACGAGCGGCTGAAGGACTGGAAGGAGGTCTACGAGGACTTCCCGGCCGACACACTGAAGCTGCAGGCGGGACGGTGCATGGACTGCGGCATTCCCTTCTGCAACAACGGCTGCCCACTGGGCAACCTGATCCCAGACTGGAACGACCTCGTCTACCGCGAGCACTGGCGTGACGCCATCGACCGCCTGCACGCGACGAACAACTTCCCCGAGTTCACCGGCCGTCTGTGCCCGGCGCCGTGCGAGAGCGCCTGCGTGCTCGGCATCAACAGCGACCCGGTGAGCATCAAGCAGGTCGAGGTCGAGATCATCGACCAGGCGTGGGATGCCGGCTGGGTGGTGCCGCAGAAGCCGTCGACACTGACGGGCAAGCGCGTCGTCGTCATCGGCTCGGGCCCCGCCGGCTTGGCCACCGCCCAGCAGCTCACCCGCGCCGGCCACGAGACGGTGGTGCTCGAGCGCGCCGACCGTATTGGCGGCCTGATGCGGTACGGCATCCCCGAGTTCAAGATGGAGAAGCGGCACCTCGACCGTCGCATCGCCCAGATGGAAGCCGAGGGCACCGAGTTCCGCACCAAGGCCGTCGTGGGCGGTGGCATCGACATCGAGGTGCTGCTCGCGTCGTACGACGCGCTGGTGTTGGCCGCCGGGGCCACGGCGTGGCGCGACCTGCCGGTGCCAGGTCGCGAGTTCACGGGCGTGTACCAGGCGATGGAGTACCTGCCGGGCGCCAACCGCGAGCAGCTGGGCGACGGCCCCGCGCAAATCAACGTGGCCGGCAAGCACGTCGTCATCATCGGCGGCGGCGACACCGGCGCCGATTGCTTGGGCACCGCCCATCGCCAGGGTGCGGCATCGGTGACGCAGCTCGAGATCATGCCGCAGCCGCCACTGACGCGGAATGGCGCACGGAACCCGTGGCCGCAGTTCGCGATGGTCTACAAGGTGACGTCGGCGCACGAGGAGGGCGGCGAGCGCCTGTACAGCGTGAACACCGAGCGCTTCCTCGACGATGGCCGGGGCAACCTGCGCGCCCTGCTCATCCACGAGGTGCAGATGGTGGACGGGCGCTTCCAGAAGGTGGAGGGCACCGACCGCGAGCTGCCTGCCGACTTCGTGTTCCTGGCGATGGGCTTCGTCGGCCCCGAGAAGGGTTCGTGGCTCGACCAGTTGGGCGTCGGATTCGACGAGCGTGGCAACGTGGCCCGCAACGACCAGTACATGTCGAGCGTGCCCGGCGTGTTCGTGGCCGGCGACATGGGTCGCGGGCAGAGCCTCATCGTGTGGGCCATCGCCGAGGGCCGTTCGTGCGCGGCCGGGGTGGACCGCTGGCTGATGGGCGAGACCCAGCTTCCGGCACCGATCCCACCCACCGCGCGCCCACTTCAGTAACCACCTGTCGTAGTCTTGACACCATGAAGATGTCCTGGTGGCTTCCCGTCGGTGTCGGCGCAGCCCTGCTCATGAGCGCCTGTGGCGACAGTGCCACGGCCACGACGTCGACGGTGCAGACCATCGGCAGCACGAACTACCACACCATCCCGCCCACACAGAGCACGCTGGCGCCTGCCACATCGAGCACGCTGGCCGGATCGACTCCGCCGCCAGGTTCGGTCACCACCGAGATCACCGAGTACACGATCAAGGCCAACGACGTCCCGTTCAGCGTGGCCAACAGGTTCGGGATCACGGTCGACGAGCTCGCGCTGGCGAACGCCGACACGCAGGGCTACGGCGCCTTCTACGTGGGCCTGAAGATCAAGATCCCCGCTGGGGCGACCATCCCCAGCCAGTCGACCGCGACCACCACCACGGTGGCCACGACCCCGGGCGAGACCACCACCACCCTGGCGGGCGGCGGTTCGACGTGTGCGCAGGGCAGCTACACCATCCAGGCGGGCGACCTGCCGGGCAAGGTGGCGGCCAAGTTCGACATCACCGTGGCGCAGCTCGACGAGGCGAACGCCAACACGAAGGGCTACACCAACTTCGTCGTCGGAGTGAAGATCATCATCCCGGCCAAGGAAGGCTGCACGGGCTGAACGCCTCGACTGCCAGCGACGACGTCCGTCTGCTCGGGCGGCTGCTCGGCAGGGTCGTTCGCGAGCAGGCAGGTGACGACGCGTTCGAGTTGATCGAGCGCGTCCGTCTGGTGGCGGTGGGCGATCGTCGCGATCATGTGGTCCCGTTCGACGACCTCCTGGCCGTGCTGGCGCCTGCGTCGCTGGCCGACCGGTTGCACGTCATCCGCGCGTTCGCCTGGTTGTCGCTGTTGGCCGACACGGCGGAGGACGTCCACGTCGAGCGGCGCCGCCGGTTCCACCGTGCGCAGGGGTCGGCCGGCCATGCCGGCACGCTGCGCGGCACGTTCGAGCGTCTGCGCGACGCCGGCGTGCAGCCCGACGTCGTGGCCGCCGTGTTGCGCGACCTGAAGGTGGCCCCGGTGCTCACCGCACACCCCACCGAGGTGCGCCGCAAGACGGTGCTGGACCACGTCGCCCGAGTCGCAGAACTGCTCGACGAGCGTGCCGGCGTGGCCGACTCGGCGGCGATCGACGCGATCGACGCGATCGACGCCGCACTCGAACTGGAGGCGCTGCTGCTGTGGCAGACCGCGATCCTGCGGCTCACCAAGCTGCGTGTGCGCGACGAGATCAACGAGTCGCTGCGGTACTACGAGACCAGCCTGTTCCGCGTCGCGCCTGCGCTGCGGCGCGACGTCGCCGTCGAGTTCCAGCGCGCCTACGGCACGGCGGCCCCGGCCGACGTGGAGCTCGGTCCCGTGGTGGGCATGGGTTCGTGGATCGGTGGCGATCGCGACGGCAACCCGTTCGTCACGGCCGGCACGCTGCGCTATGCGATCGGGCGCCAGGCCCACGTCGCACTCGAGCACCACCTGTCCGAGTTGCTGCGCCTGTCGGTCAGCCTGTCGATGTCGTCGCGGCTCGTCAGCCCGACCCCCGCGCTGGCGGCGCTCGCCGACGCATCGGGCGACGACTCTCCATTTCGCGCCGACGAGCCGTATCGCCGTGCATTGCGCGGCATGCACGCCCGGCTGCACGCACTCGCTGCCGACATTCTCGGCGAGGCGCCGCTGCCGCTGCCAGCCGTCCCCCTCGTGTCGTACGGCGGGCTCGACGAGCTGCTCGACGATCTCGACGTCGTGGCCGCGTCGCTGCGATCGCACGGTGGTGGCCGTGTGGCCGATGCCATGGTGGCGCCGGTACGCGACTCAGTCGCGATGTTCGGTGCGCATGCCTGCGCACTGGACATGCGCCAGAACTCGGCGGTCCACGAGCGGATGCTCGCCGACCTCTTCGCCGCTGCCGACGTGACACCGTCGTACCTCGACGCCACCGAGGACGAGCGAGTGAGCCTGCTGATCGCCGAGTTGCGCAGCCCGCGCCGACTGCGCCACGAGTTCGCCTCGTACGCCGACGAGACAGTCGGCGAACTGGCGATCCTGGATCAGGCCGCCCTCGCCTCGCGCCTCCTCGGTCCGAGGGCCGTCCCGCACTACGTCATCTCCAAGGCCGAGTCGGTGAGCGACGTGCTCGAGGTGGCGGTCCTGCTGAAGGAGGCGGGCCTGCTGCGCCCCGGTCTGTCGCCCACGTCGTCGGTCGACGTCGTGCCGCTGTTCGAGACCATCGACGACCTGCATCGGGCCCCCGGCATCGTCGCTGCGCTGCTCGCCGAGCCCACGTACCGAGCGCTGGTCGAGTACCGCGATCGCCGCCAGGAGGTGATGATCGGCTACAGCGACTCGAGCAAGGACGGCGGCTACCTGACATCGATCTGGAACCTTTACCGAGCCCAGGTCGAGATCGCCGATGTCGCCCGCGCCGCGGGCGTGCGGTTGCGGTTCTTCCACGGTCGCGGTGGCACCGTCGGCCGCGGTGGTGGTCCCGCCTACGACGCGATCCTCGCCCAGCCGAGTGGCACGGTGGACGCCGCACTGCGCATCACCGAGCAGGGCGAGATGGTCGCCGCCAAGTACTCACGCCCCGCCGCGGCCCGACGCAACCTGGAGACGCTGGTGGCTGCCACCATCGAGGCGTCGGCCATGCCGCGCGAAGCCGAGGGCGTCGACGCCCGCTTCCTGGCCGTGATGGACGATCTGTCGACGTCGGCCATGGTCGCCTATCGAGCCTTCGTCTACGACGAGCCCGACTTCGTCGCCTTCTTCCGCTCGATCACCCCCATCGGTGAGATCGCCCGTCTGAACGTCGGCTCGCGCCCCGCCTCGCGCACCGCCTCGGACCGCATCGAGGACCTGCGCGCGATCCCGTGGGTGTTCGGCTGGTCGCAGTGCCGCATCTCGCTGCCCGGGTGGTTCGGTGTGGGCACCGCGTTCGAGGAGCTCGCGGCGACGCATCCCGACGCGCTGGACCTGCTGCGCGACATGCACGAGCGGTGGCCGTTCTTCCGCTCGGCGATGTCGAACATGGGCATGGTGCTGGCCAAGAGCGACCTCGAGATCGGCCGCCGCTACGCCGACCTGGCCGATCCGTCGTGCGGCCCACGCCTGTTCGCCGCCATTGCCACCGAGCACGACCGCGCGGTCGTGTGGCACGAACGCATCACCGGTTCGGCCGACTTGCTGGCCGGCAACCCGGCGTTGGCCCGCAGCATCGCCAATCGCTTCGCCTACCTCGACCCGTTGCACGTGCTGCAGGTGGACATGCTGCGCCGCTACCGGGCCGGCGACGACGACCCCGAGGTGGCCCGCGCCCTGGAGCTGACCATCAACGCCATCGCCACCGGTCTGCGCAACAGCGGCTGAGCCGTTCCCGCTGCTGGGTCAGACCAGCCGCACGGTGACACCGCACAGGCGCATCTCGTCGCCCGCTCGGCGCCGGTCGGTGGCCACCAGTTCCAGTTCGTCCAGCCCCTCGCCGCGCAAACCGGCCGGATGGAACGTCACCGCGTGTTCGACGCCTGCCGCTCGCCATCGCGCTCGCATCGCCGCCGGGTCCTTCGCCCCGATGGTGACTCCGCCGATGGCGGTGACCACCGAGTTGTCCTGGTGGGCCACCCAATCCGGCCCGCCCCACCGCCAGGCGCCGTTCGGGACGGGCTGGTCGATGCTCACGATGGCCCCGCCCACGTCGGCAGGGTGGAGGTGCCGGCCGCGGATGTCGGGCATGTCGCCCGACCACACGACGCGGATGCCCTCGAGCTGCAGCGCGGCCTCACGGACGTCGAGGTCGTCGACTTCGTAGATGGCCATGTAGCCGCCGTCGCCACCCCGCTTGTCGAGCAGCCGACCCGCCGTGGTGCCCTCCCGCGTGGGCGAGACGACTTCGAGGAACTGGTCGCCGATCATCATCAGCGCGTTGTGCAACCCGAACACGCCGACGCCCGGGTCCTGGTAGCAGACCCTCAGCCCGAGCCGATCGCAGAGCTCGCCGACTGCCGTGTCGAGGTCTCGTGCCACCAATGCCACCTGCCGCAACCTGATCATGGGCAGAGCCTGCCACGCAGGGTGGATAGCGTGCGCACCATGCTGACGGCGATCGAAGGACGGGTGCTGGGCTGCCTCCTGGAGAAGGAGCGCACCACGCCCGACCTCTACCCACTCACCCTCAACGCGCTGGTGGCGGCCTGCAACCAGACCACGTCGCGCGAGCCGGTGATGCACCTCGACGAGCACGAGGTGGACGCCGCCCTCGTGTCGTTGAAGGCGCAGGGTCTGCTGCGCTTCGTGCACCCGACCTCGGGGCGAGGTGTCACCAAGTACCGCCAGGTGGCCGGCGAGTCGTGGGGACTCGACCGCGATGCCGCTGCGGTCGTGGCCGTGCTGCTGCTGCGCGGTCCGCAGACGGCCGCTGAACTGCGGACTCGTACGGAGCGCCTGCACGAATTCGAATCGGTCGACCAGGTGGACGCGGTGCTGCACTCGTTGGCCGCCGATGAACGGGTGCAGCTGCTCGAACGCCAACACGGTCAGAAGGAAGCGCGCTGGCAGCAGCGCTTCGCCGACGAGCCCGAGATGGTGTGGGCGCCTGCGACGGCACTGCCGGCCGACGCCGTGCGGGGGAGTGTCGCCGACCGCGTCGCCGAACTCGAAGCCCGTGTCGCCCGCCTGGAGTCGGCGCTGTCCGACCTGTTGCCGCCCGTCACCTGACGCCACCCGACGGAGTCGCGCCGAGGGCGACGCAGCGCCTATGGGCGCGAAAGCTCCCGTTGATGGGTCACTTCGCGCCCGTGGGCGCGTGGAGACCCACATTCGGGACGTCTCGCGCCCGACGACGCCTGCCGGACGACGGGTCCGAGGGGGCTGCTGGAGGGATCAGCCGAGGTCGGGCCAGCGGCGCTGCTGGCGGCGGCGTTGGCCGGCCTTGCCCAGCTTGCGATGGTCGGCGAGCGCCCACTGGCGGCGCCAACTGTTGTACTCCGGCCCGGTGAGCTTCGGGTTGGTGCCCGACGCAGCGTTGCGCCGCGCGGTCCAGAAGTCGGTGAGGGCCTCGTCGCCGAGCGCCGTGACGGCGGCCTCGATGCGGGCGTTGAAGCGGCGTGTGTTCTCGCCGTCCTCCTGCCACATCGGCGCACCGAACACGACCTTGCTGTTGCCCGCCTTCGGACGCTTCATGCCCTTGCCGAAGATGCTGCCCGTGCCGTCGATGAACACCGGCACCACCGGGGCACCGGTGCGACCCGCCAGATACGCGGCACCACCCTTGAACTCCTGGCCCCAACCGTCGGGGGAGCGACCACCCTCGGGGTAGATGACCAGGCTCCAGCCGGTGTCGACGAGGCGGCGCAGTTCGTCGCTGCTCTTGCGCGTCGTGACCTCGCGCTCGATGGGGAAGGCGTTCAGCGCGAGCGCCGCGAGGTTGCCCTTCATCCTCTTGTCGAAGAAGTAGTCGGCGGCGGCGGCCACGACGAGTTGCTTGCGGAACTGGACGGGGACCACCGAGATGATCAGCGGCGTGTCGACGTGGCTGTGGTGGTTCGGGGCGAAGATGACGGACGGAAGGGGATCCTGCTCGAGTAGGTCGCTGAGCCGATCGAGTCCTTCGACCTCGGGGTTGGCGAGTGCCTTCACCATCGCGGTCATCGGCCCGCGAACGATCATGCGCCGGGCCACCTTCGCCGGTGCCTTGCGCGCCCATGCGGTGTCGAAGTCGGCGCCGAGTGTGCTCTTCTCGGCCGGCATGACGACACCCTTGGGGCGGCTGGGCTTGCGGTACGGGAAGCCGAGGTTGCGCGCCGGCTTCAGCGCCGCCTGCAGGGCGGAGCTCGCGGCGTCGCCGAGCTTGGCGACCGAGCGCAACCGCGCGACCGAGACCGTGCGCTTGTCACTCACTGGACGTCGGCCACCAGCAGGGAGGGCACGTGGAGATGCGAGATGGTGGGGGTGCGGCCGACGACGTCGCTGGCGATCTCGAACGCGTCGTCCATGGTCGATGCAGGCGTGAAGCCGAGACGGCGAACGGTGGCGGGGTCGCCGCCGACGATGATGACCTTGCCGGCGTGCTGCTGGCCGTGCGCACCCCAGTACCACGCGTAGAACGGGTGGACACCGTGATACGCGTTGCCCGTGCGGTACAGGTGGCGATACCACTCGTCCTCGGCGAACTGCTTCTCCCACTTCTGACCCATCACCAAGGGGTCCGTGGTGTCGGGCAGCACCTGCTCGAAGAAGTCGATGTAGCTCGGGTGGTGCACGGGGTTGAAGTCGCGATAGGTCGGGTGGGTCATGATGATCACGCCGCCCTCACGCACCAGCGGCTTGTTGCGGTACATGTTGAACAGGTAGCCGAGTCCCATGCACATCACCAAGATCGGGTTCATTACGCCGTCGGGGTTGTACGGCGACACAAATGGGATTCCCATGGTGAGGATGTCGGTCTGGCCGTGC
>JANOET010000032.1:0-5111 GCA_031413415.1 Acidimicrobiaceae bacterium | reverse complement strand
CACCTGCGGTGGCAGCAGGTTCCCGGCCGTGAACAGCAACAGCAGGGCGATGTTGAACCGCCAGCTGTAGCGGCTGACGGCGAACGCCATGGTGCTCGAGAGCAGCAGGATGAGCAGCAGCGACGGGATGAGGATGAACATCGTGTTCCCGAACGTGCGAGTCATCTGGCCCTGCGTCCAGGCATCGCGGAAGTTCTGCAGCGTGAGGTCGCGCGGCATCGAGAAGATGCCGTACTTCTGCGTCTCGGCGTACGGACGAAAGGCGGCGAACATCGCGCTGACCACCGGGACGAGCCAGACGAGCGCCATGAACGTGAGGAACACGTAGAGGAAGGCTCGCGAGAGGTGCGACCGGCGCCTCGGCGGCTCGACGATCGAGAGGTCGGCGCTCATGGTTCCGCGCTCATAGTTCGGACTCCCGGTAGTTGTTGACGAGATACCAGATGATGAAGCCCAGACAGAGCAGCAACAACAGCACGCCATAGGCCGAGCCCAGGCCCACCTGCCCGCCGCCCTCGCCGACGAGGTTGTCTCTCACGAGGACGCCCAGCACCTTGGTCCCCGGCGGCGACTTGAGCGCGACGATGATGTCGAAGGCGCGCAAGGCCTCGATGACCGTGATGACGAACACGACGACGTTGATGGGTTTCATCACGGGGAAGATGACGCGACGGAACGCGACCCACTCGTTGCAGCCATCGATGGCCGCGGCCTCGCGCAGTGACGGGTCGACGCTCTTCAGACCGGCGAGATACAGCACCATCACGTAGCCGATGTGCCGCCACGCCATGGCCACCAGGAGCGCAGCGAAGTTCTTGGTCAGGCCGAGCGGTGAGTCGAGGAAGGGAACGTGGATCTCGAAGATCTTCTCGGCGTTGCCCACCCAGTCGATCTGATTGCCTTCGGCCGTTCGGCCGAGGACGACGTTGAACAGCCCCTGCTTGGGCGAGTACATGACGCTCTTCCAGATGAAGCCCACGACGGCGAGCGACAGCACGACGGGCATGTAGAAGATGCTCTGGTAGAGGGCGGAGCCGCGGATGTTCTTGTCGAGCAGATAGGCGAAGAGGATGCCCACCAGGCTGCACACGCTCAGGAAGACGAGCAGGATGACGTTGTTGAACAACGCCGGGAAGAACTTGTTGTCGAAGACGGTGAAGATGGCCCAGTAGTTGGCGAAGCCGATGAACTTCCACGTCCCCAGCTTCAGGCCGTCCCACTTGGTGAACGACCAGATGATGGTGATGATCGCGGGCACCCACACGAACAGCACGTGGACGACCGTGGGGACCCCGGCGAACAGGCCGAGCGTGGCCTTGTCGCTCTTGGTGAGCTGCGAATAACGCCGACGACGGCGGCGCCCCGTGGGGGGCACCGCCGTCTCGACAGGGGCTGCGGTCACAGCATCCACTGAATCAGCTCAGGTACTGCGACTTCTGTGCTTCGATGTCGGCGAGGATCGTGTCGATCGTCGTCGGGTCTGCGTGGAAGTTCGCGAAGGCGTCAGCGATGACGTTCGACACGAAGTCCGGGCTGGTGTCGCGGTCGAGGAACTGGGCGATGTTCTTCGCCGAGCCCACGAGCTCTGCCGACTTCAGCTGGATGGGCGTGAACACCGAGGTGTCGACCTTGCTGTTGGCCGGCACGGCGCTGTTGTCGACCGCGTTGAGCGCGTCGATGAAGTCGAGACCACCGAGGGCCGTCAACAGCGCCTTGGCGCCCGCCTCGTCCTTGGGCTCGGCGGCCATCATCCAACCGTCGATCGGGGCGTCGAGCGCGTCGGCACCGATCGCCGGGTCGAGCTCGGGGAAGTTGAAGAAGTCGAGGTCGTCGAGGTAGTCCTGATCCTCGCTGTTCGACGACACGAACGTACCGAGATAGAACATGCCGGCTTCCTTGGTCTCGAGCGCCGTTGCGGCTTCCTGCCAGGTGCGACCGTTGGGGTTCTCCTGGTGGAAGGGCAGCAGGTCGGTCCACAACGCGAAGACGTTCTTCACCTTGTCCTGGGTCCAGTCCTCCTTGCCGGCCAGCAGGTCGACGTGGAACTGGTAGCCGTTGAGGCGCATGTTCAGGATGTCGAACGTGCCCTGCACCGGCCACTTGCCGTCGTTGGCGTAGGCGAACGGCACCAGACCGTCGTCCTTCATCTTCGTCGCCAGGGCGAGCAGCTCGTCCTTGTTCGTGGGAACCGTGTAGTTCTTCTCCTCGAACAGGCTCTTGCGGTAGTGCACGGCCCACGGGTAGTAGCTGCGGGGCACGAAGTACTGCTTGCCGTCGTTGCCGGTCGCGGCGGTCTTGAAGCCCTCGGTGAAGTCGGGCAGGTTCGCCCACACATCGGTGAGGTCGCCCGCCAGGCCCTTGTCGGCGAAGAAGCGCATGCGGTACCCGGCGAACCACGTGAACACGTCGTCGGGCTGCTGCAGGTAGCTGGTGATGCTGTCCTGGAACGAGTTGTGGTCGACCCAGTTCGGCGCATAGGCGAGGCCCGTGGCGTCGAGGCCGGCCTTGATGCCGTCGGCGACCTTGCCCGCACCCTCGCCCTCGTTGATGCCGACGGTCACGGCATCGCCCGAACCACCGCCGGTGGTCTCGGTGCCGCCACCGGTGGTCTCGGTGCCGCCACCGGTGGTGCCGGTGGTGCCTTCCGTGCCGGCGTCGTCGGAACCGCATGCTGCGAGGATCGCAGCACCGCCGACGGCGGCCGCGCCCGCGAGCAACGTGCGCCGCGAAACCAACTGGAACCCAACGTCGGTCGGGCTCGGGGACATTTCGTACTTCCCGGACATCGCTCCCCCTCTGGAGTGTCTTCATGATGAACGCTGGAAGAAGACCCAGCGCAGTGATCAGAACTTCTCACGGAACTGAACGGGTGTCAAGCGACGCTGTGCGAAAAGCGAACAATGAACCCTCCGATTGACCCAGATTCGCACAGAACATGTGTGATCTTCGCCCGATCTTGGTTCGTTTCTGTTGACTTGCCCCAGGTGTTCGTGCAAGGTTCACAACGATGAGTGATGAGCACACACCGGCCGACCTGGGGTCGTCGCGTGCGCTCGCACGTCAACGCCACGAGGTGATCATCGCCGAGGTCCGCCGCCGCGGCGCCGTGCGCGTCAGCGAGTTGGCCACCCTGCTCGGCGTCAGCGACATGACCGTCCGCCGCGACCTCGAAGTGCTCGACGACGTAGGCGTGGTCACCAAGGTCCACGGCGGGGCGACCTTGCGCGACGTACACACCACCGACGAGCCCGGGTTCGAGGCCAAGTCGCTGCGCAACACCCGCGAGAAGCACGCCATCGCACTCGCCGCCGCGGCAATGGTGCGACCCGGCCAAGCCATCGGCATCACGGCCGGCACCACCACCTGGCAGCTCGCCTATCACATCGCCGAGATCTCCGATCTCACCGTCGTCACCAACTCGGTGCGCGTCGCCGACGTGCTGCACCAGGCCCAGCGCACCGACCGCACCGTCGTGCTCACCGGCGGCGTGCGCACACCGTCCGACGCGCTCGTCGGACCGGTGGCCGTTGCGGCGCTGCGGTCGCTGCACCTCGACGCGGTGTTCATGGGCATCCACGGCATGAGCGCTCGCGCCGGGTTCACCACGCCGAACCTGATGGAGGCCGAGACCAACCGCGCCTTCATCGACGCGACCGAGCACCTCGTTGTGCTGGCGGACCACACCAAGTGGGGCGTCACCGGGCTCAGCTCGATGGCCCCGCTCGAGCGCGCCGCGGCGCTCATCACCGACAGCGGCCTGTCCGCATCGGCACACGCCACGTTGGACGAACACATCGGTCGGGTCATCCTCGCCGACACCAGCTTCTCCGACGACCTCGAATCCACCCACGAACGCAGGAGAGCCTGATGGCCACGGTCACGTTCACCGATGCCACCCGCATCTATCAGGACGGCGCCAAGCCCGCCGTCGATCAGCTGAACCTGTTCATCGAGGACGGTGAGTTCCTCGTGCTCGTCGGCCCGTCCGGTTGCGGCAAGAGCACCACGTTGCGCATGCTCGCCGGACTCGAGCCGATCAACGGTGGCTCGGTGCACATCGGCGATCGCGACGTCACCTTCCTGCCGCCCCGCGACCGCGACATCGCCATGGTGTTCCAGAGCTATGCGCTCTACCCACACATGACCGTGGCCGAGAACATCGGTTTCCACCTGAAGATCAAGAAGCTCGCCAAGGCCGAGATCAAAGAACGTGTCGCCGAGGCCGCGAAGCTGCTCGACCTCGAGGACTACCTCGACCGCAAGCCGGCCAAGCTCTCCGGCGGACAACGCCAGCGCGTCGCGATGGGTCGCGCCATCGTCCGTGCGCCGCAGGTGTTCCTCATGGACGAACCCCTGTCGAACCTCGACGCCAAGCTCTGCGTGTCGACGCGCACCCAGATCGCCGCGTTGCAACGGCGGCTCGGCGTCACCACCGTGTACGTCACGCACGACCAGGTCGAAGCCATGACCATGTGCGATCGCGTTGCCGTGCTCAAGGACGGCCTCCTGCAGCAGTGCGACACCCCCCGCACACTGTTCACGAGGCCGCTGAACATGTTCGTCGCCGGCTTCATCGGTTCGCCGGCGATGAACATGGTCACCTGTTCCGTCGGCGAGGACGGCGGCGAGTTCTCGTCGCTGCGTATCCCGCTCACGCCCGAACAGCGCGCCGCTCTCACCTCGTCGTCGATGAGCGTCGGGTTCCGACCTGAGAACCTGCACATCAGCCCCGACGGCACCGGCCTTCGCGTCACCATCACCACCGTCGAGGAACTCGGTTCCGACAGCTTTCTGTACTGCTCGCCCGACGGTCACCCCGACCTCACCGTGGTGTCGCGCGCCGAGGGCCTGAGTGGCGCGAAGGCCGGCGATGCGGTCGTCCTGCGTCCCGACCCCGGTGCGCTGCACCTGTTCGACACCGCCACCGGACTCCGACTGCCCGATTGACATGCCAGGCACCTCCGACTCCCGAGTCGACCCGTTCCTGGGTACGAGGGTGCACGTCGTGCGGCCAGGCCATGGGCCTGAAGCTCGCGGCGGCGATCGCGTCGACGTCGTTCGTCACGGCGCTGTCGGAGAACCTGGCCGGCGCGATGCAGAAGGTCGCCGCC
>JANOET010000031.1:0-3532 GCA_031413415.1 Acidimicrobiaceae bacterium | reverse complement strand
CCAGTGGCCTCGACCTCCGGGTCGACACGAACTCCGATCGTGGCCTTCAACACCCGCATGATCGCGTAGGTGATGACGAACGACCAGACGATGGCGACCCCGTTGGCGAGCGCCTGCTCGGCGAGCAGACGGATGCTGCCGCCGAAGAAGATGCCCTCGCGGAACGTGGCGCCGAAGAAGTCGGGGTTGGCGAAGAAGCCGATGAGCAGCGAGCCGACGAGGCCGCCGACGAAGTGCACACCGACGACGTCGAGCGAGTCGTCGAAACCGAGGCGCAACTTCAGGCGTACCGCGTAGCTGCACACCACGCCGGCCGCGAGGCCGATGAAGATGGGCGCCGCACCCGACACGTACCCGGCTGCCGGCGTGATCGCCACGAGACCGGCGACGATGCCCGACGCGACGCCGAGGTTGGTCGGGTGGCCGTCGCGCTTCCACTCGACGAGCATCCAGGCGAGGCCGCCCGCCGCCGCGGCGAGGAACGTGTTCATGAACGCCTGCGCGGCCTGGCCGTTCGCGGCGAGCGCGGAACCGGCGTTGAAGCCGAACCACCCGAACCAGAGGATGCCGGTGCCGATCATCACGAGCGGCATGCTGTGCGGCGGGTGGCCCTCCTGCGGCCAACCGCGCCGCTTGCCCAGCACGAGGACCGCTGCAAGCGCAGCGACACCTGCGTTGACGTGGATGGCGGTGCCGCCGGCGAAGTCGAGCGAGCCACGCTGGCCGAGCCAGCCGCCGAACACCCACTTGAAGATGGGGACGTACACCAGCAACGACCACACCGGGACGAAGATGGCCCACGCCGAGAATTTCATGCGATCGGCCACGGCACCGCTGATCAGCGCCGGGGTGATGGCGGCGAACATGCCGAGGTAGGCGATGATCGCCAGCTGGCCGCCGTTGTCCTCACCGATTCCGATGTCGTTCAACATCAGCGCATCGAGGTTGCCGAGGAAGTCGTTCTCGAACGGCACCTGCGCCAGTGAGTATCCGATCACGACCCACAGCACCGGGATCACCAACACGCAATAGAAGTTCATCATCAGCATGTTGAGCACGTTGCGGCTGCGGTCCATACCGCCGTAGAAGAAAGCGAGGCCGGGCGTCATGAACAGCACCAGGGCTGCCGAAACCAGGATCCACGCGACGTTGCCACTCTCCATGAGAGCTCCTCCGTCCAGTTGAGTTGTAGGGGCGCTCGGAGATTCGGCGATCAATGTTTCGGCAGTGTTTCCTCCGATCGGCGCTCGCGTGAATTGCGCGCCCGCCGCAGGTCGGTGAGCCCGCCCGGCGTCGCTCGTTCTAAGGTGCGGCTCATGACTGACGTGCTCGAGACCCCCGCCCAGGCCGGCCGCTGGACCGCCCAGTGGAAGGAGCTGTACGCCGAGGTGATCACCACAGGGCTGTGCACCGGATGCGCGGGGTGCGTGGTCACCTGCCCGCACGACGTCATCGGGTACGAGCACGAAGAGGGCAAGTACACGCCGTTCCACCTCGAGGCCGAGCTTGGTCCCGAGCACTGCGTCCACGGCTTCGGCGAGGGTGGCGGTTGCACCACCTGCACCCGCGCATGCCCTCGTTTCCGCGCGTGGGAGCCGGCCGCCGACATGCACCTGTTCGGTCGCGTTCGCGAGCCCGACGAGATGGGCGGCATCTGGCGGCAGTTGCTGCTCACCCGGGCCGCCGACGACACCCAGCACCAGAAGGGCCAAGACGGTGGCTTCGTCACGGCGATGCTCACCTGGCTGATGGACCACGACTACATCGAGGCCGCAATGGTCAGCGGCGTCGAGGCCGAAGACGCGTGGAAGGCCAAGCCCGTCCTGGCGCGCAACAAGGAAGAAGTGCTCGCCACCGCGGGCAGCCGCTACACCTACTGCGCCAACCCGCTTGCGTTGCGCGACGCGAAGGAGCAGGGCTTCACCAAGCTCGCGCTCGTCGGCATGGGTTGCCAGACCTCGTCGCCGCCCATCATGTGGGACCGCAAGGCCGGCAAGGTGAGCAAGCCGTTCCTGTTCAACATCGGCCTGCTGTGCAGCAAGACGTTCGACGACGCGATCTTCCCCGAGCTCTTCGAGGCCAAGTACGGCCTGAAGAAGCAGGACATGGTGAAGATGAACATCAAGGGCGTCTTCCAGATCTGGATGAAGGACGGCTCGTACCACGAAATCGACCTGAAGGAGTGCCACCAGTGGACGCGTGAGGGCTGCAAGAGCTGCCCCGACTTCGCGGCCGAGCACGCCGACATCAGCACCGGCGGCATCGGCAAGGACAACGACTGGACGCTCACCATCGTCCGCACCGAGCTGGGCGAAGAGGTCATCAACCGGATGATTAACGACGGCACCATCGTCGCTCGCCCCGCCCAGGAGGACGAAGTGGCGATGAAGCTGCTGCGCACGCTCAGCATCGTCAGCCGACGTCGGTGGCCCCAGTGGGCCGACACGGCACCCAGTGTCGGCGTGCCGCCGCCGAAGAAGAAGGCCGCGCCCGCGCCGGTCGAGGCCCCGCTGAAGGATGATGCCGCGCCAGCCGGCGACGCGACGCCAGCCGGCGACGCCGCACCCCCGGTCGACAGCTGATCAGCTGGTCGACGTGGTGCTCGTCGAGAGCGCCGCGCACTCCTGTCCGAGCCGGGCGAACTCGGCCTGCTCGGGCTCGGTGAGTTCGACCCGCTCGAAGAACTCCTTCAGATCCTCGGCCGATCGCTCGGCGAAGAACCGCTCGGCCACACACTCGGCCACCAGTCGTGGAAGTCCACCCTCCTTTTCGAGCTGGTCGATGAACTGACGGAGCGCGTCGTCGCGCGTCGAGCGGCATCCGGCCAGGGTGGGCAGTGCCAGGGCGAGCACGACGATGGCGATCAGGCGGCGCATCGACGTGGACGTTACCGAGCCGCAGCGCGCGAGACTCGGCGGCACCATGGACGACGGCGCGCAACTCGACTTCTCGAACGACATGAGCTACGGCGACTACCTGCAGCTCGACCAGGTGCTCGGCGCGCAACGCCCGCTCTCGCCCGCCCACGACGAGCTGCTGTTCATCGTGCAACACCAGACCAGCGAGTTGTGGATGAAGCTGATGTTGCACGAGCTGCGAGCCGCCATCGCCCATGTGGCCGCCGACGACCTGCCGCCCGCGTTCAAGATGCTCAGCCGAGTGAGCCGCATCATGGAGCAGCTCGTGCGTGCATGGGACGTGCTGGCCACGATGACCCCGCCCGAGTACTCGGCCCTTCGCCCGTACCTCGGGCGGAGCAGCGGGTTCCAGAGCTGGCAGTACCGCTGCATCGAGTTCTCGTGCGGCAACAAGAACGCGGCGATGCTGGAACCGCACCGCCACGCCGCCGACCGCCTCGCCGACGTCGAGCTGGCGTACCGTGCACCGTCGATCTACGACGAGTCGCTGCGGATGATGCACCGCCACGGCGTCGACGTGCCGGCCCACGTGCTGCAACGCGACGTGACGCAGCAGTACGAGTCCGACCCCGGCGTCGAGGAGGCGTGGACCATCGTCTATCGCGACCCCGACG
>JANOET010000030.1:0-25823 GCA_031413415.1 Acidimicrobiaceae bacterium | reverse complement strand
GGTGGCAGACATCGTAGGCGAACTTTTTGTCCGGCGACCGCACGCAGAAGGTTTTGGAAAATTCGGCGGACTCGAAGTTAATGTCGCCGTAGCCGAACACGGCGGCGACCTTGGTAAAAAAACCGGCCGACCACTGCGGGGCTTGCGCTGTGGTCACCCGACGGGCGCATCATCTACGCCCTCGACCCGGCGTTCACCGGCACGCAGCATCCGCTGCCGGCAGGGGCGAAGCAGGCACTCGCGACACAAGAGGTCGTCGCCGGCCTGCGCAGCAATGACGAGTCCGACGCCGAGGTGGGTTGGTCCGTCAGTTCGGCCATCGAGGTCTACGCCCCGTTCACCAACGCCGACGGTTTGCCGTTCGTGTGGGAGGTGGGTCTGCAGCGCGACCGTGTCACCGAGCACGCCAACCGGCTCGTGGTCACCCTGGCACTGCTCACCGCGCTCGGCACGGCGATGCTCCTCACCATCCAGGGGCTGTTGGCGCGCAACCTGGTGCGCCGCCACGATCGCGAGCAGGCGTACCGTCGCTGGCTCACGCAGCGAGTGAGCGAGGTGGCCACCGTCGAACGTCGCCAGATCGCCGCCGACCTGCACGATGGCGTGGTGCAGGACCTCACCGGCATCGCCCTCGACCTGGAGGTGCCGATCGACACCCCCAAGGATGCACCTCCGCTCGCGCCGACCGAGCGCACCGCCCTGGCCAGGCGAATCCGCGTCGCCGTCACCGTGCTGCGCGGGCAGGCCGCAGAACTGCACCCCACCGCCTCGTCGGCGATGGACGTCGAGCGCAGCCTGAGCGACATGCTCGGCCGCGTTGCCCCGCACATCGCCACCACCCTCACCGTCGACCCGGATGCCGAGGTCGCTCCCAACTACCGTTGGCTCGTGTTCCGCGTGGCCCAAGAGGCACTGCGCAACGTCGTCCAGCACTCGCGAGCCACGAACGTGGTCGTCGCCGTGCACCGCGCCGGGTCGACTACAGTCGTGACGATCGACGACGACGGCATCGGCTTCTCTCCCGAGATCGACCCGGTCGAGCCCGGCCACATGGGTCTGTCGCTGCTCAGCGACATGGCCACTGCGGCCGGTGCCACCGTCTTCATCCGTTCGGCCCCCGGGAAGGGCACGACCATTCGCCTGGAGGTTCCTTCATGATCCGAGTCATCGTGGTCGACGATCACCCCGTGGTATGCGCAGGAATGGCCCGCCTCATCTCGAACGAGGTGGACATCGAAGTGGTGGCAACCGCACTCGACGGCGAGAGGGCGATCGCGCTCGACGCCGAGTTCACCCCCGATGTGGTGCTGATGGACCTGTCCATGCACCCGGTCGACGGGGTCGAGGCGACCCGTCGCATCAAGGCGACGCGGCCCGGCGCGAACGTGCTCATCCTGGCCGCCACCGCGGATCCGCCGCACGTCCTCGCCGCGATCGACGCCGGCGCGCTGGGCTTCCTGCTCAAGGACGGCGACCCCACCCTCATCTCCGAGGGCATTCGTTCGGCAGCCCGCGGTGAATCGCCGCTCGACCCCCGGCTGGCCCTCACCCTGGTGCGCGATCGCCATTCCCGCCGCGCCGGCGTGAAGCTCACGGACCGCGAGTCGGAAGTGCTGCGGCTCACCGCGCGTGGGCTGCTGAACAAGCAGATCGCTCGCGAGCTGGGCATCGGCGAGAAGACGGTGAAGGCGCACCTCGGGCGCGTCTACGAACGCATCGGCGTGACCAACCGTGCCGATGCCGTCGCGTGGGCCATCGAGGCCGAACTGACCAACCCGAAGGCCGTCACTGCCGTCACTGCCGCCGCTGCCGAACCGGACTGAGGTCCGCGGAGGGGTCCTAGGACGAACAAAACCGCTTCGGGCCCGTACGTGTGTGGATCTCGCTGTCCTCACCTGCAACGTTGCGAACACACACCGCTTTGGGTGCTGCGCGACCACCAACCGTGAGGTCCCGAATCGCACCCGTGAGTGCACTTGATGAAGGGGGTCCTAGGACCTCCTTAGGACCTCCGGACGATGCCTTTCGTCACCTCGTTTCGCGTGCTTGACTCCGGTCCACGGGGCATCGACCTCGGGTCGAGTCCGCTCGATCCGAGAACGACGGGAGTCGATGCCCCACGAAAGGCACGGCAATGCTCATCACCCTCTTCGGCCCTCTCCAGGTGCACGACGGCGACCGGCGACTCCGAGGCGGCGACCTCGGCGGCGCCAAGCCGCGGGCCGTCCTCGAGTTGCTACTGCTGGCTCGTGGGCGCACGGTGTCCAAGGAGCGTCTCGCCGACGCAGTGTGGGGCGCCACCCCGCCGCGAGATGCTGCCAGCACCCTCGAACACCATGTGTGTGTGTTGCGACGTCGCCTCTTCCGCGACCAGGCGACGGCACGCCGTGTGCTGGCCACCGAGCCGGCTGCCTACCGCTTCGACGCCACCATGGTCGACCTCGACCTCGATGCGTTCGACCGGCTGACCCGGCAGGCCGAGCACGCCGACCAGGGCCGTACTCGACTGCTGCTCGGCCAGGCCGCCGATCTGGCTCACAGCGACCTGCTCGACGACGCTCCCTACGCCCCGTGGGCACAGGACGAGCGCGAGCGGTACCGCGCCGGCGCCGCACGCGCCCACCTGTGGCTCGCCCGCGATTGCATGATGCTGCACAACTTCGCCGGCAGCGTTCGTCACGCCGAGGAGTCGTTGCGGTTCGCGCCGTACTCCGAGGAGGCGTTCCGCACGATCATGGTGGCCGACCATGCGCTCGGTCACGCCGACCTCGCCCGCCGGGCACACCTCCGCTGCCGCCAGACGCTGGGGCAACACCTCGGCGTCGACCCGACGACCGAGACCGAAGCGGTGGGCGCAGCGATCGATTGCGGCATGCCGGCGCTCGACCTGGTCGACGCGTTCGTCACTCGGTCGCTCGGCGTCGTGCTCGCCGCAGCCTGACGCCGCAGTCTGACGCTTCGGCAGAGGGGCGGCGCGAGAGCGCAACAGGTCAGAGCGTGCGTGCGATGCGTTCGCCGATCATGATCGCCGGCATGTTCGTGTTCGCCCGAGTGATCTTGGGCATCAGGCTGGCGTCGGCCACCACCACGCCGGGCACGCCGTGCAGGCGACCGTCGGCGTCGCACACCGCAATGGGCCCATCGCCCATCGCACACGTACCGACCGGGTGGTAGTAGTGCGCGACGGTGTCGAAGATGGCCGCGTCGGTGCTCATGTCGGTGATCCGCGCACCCAACACCTCGGCCAACGGCGACTGCGACAGCAGTTGCTCGGCGAGCACGATGCCGTCGCGCAGCACCGCCAGATCGTGGCCGGCCGCGTCGCTCAGGTACCCGTGATCGATGTGCGGGTGCGACGCCGGGTCGGGCGACGTGAGGTGGACGATGCCGCGACTGTGCACGTCGACGCACGACACCTCGACGTGCACGCGCCCGTAGAGCAAGCTGGTCTGGTCGCTCGCGCACACAGGGAAGAGGTGCAGGTCGTACCGGCGGTCGGTGGACTGGCTGGAGACGAACTTGCCGAGCGTCTGCTCCTCGGGCAGGAACCCGGTGGCAGCGACCTCGTCGAGCCATGTCTGCAGCTGAGGCGTGACAGCGCGATCGGCGTGCACCAACGGATGATCGTGCAGGTTCGTGCCCACACCGGGCAACGCATGACGCACCGCCACACCGGCGGCGTGCAGCACTGCGGGGTCGCCGATGCCCGAACGCTCGAGCACCAACGGCGTGCCGTAGGCCCCGCACGACAGAACGAGCGTGCCCGCGTCGATGACGATGGGCTCGCCGTGTCGAACAGCGAACAGACGCACCCCGCCATCGCCGGCGTCGAATCGATCGACGAGCACGTCGTCGAGGATGCGGAGCGAACCCCCACGCACGGGATCGATGTACGCGAACGCCGTGTTCCACCGCACGCCGTCGACTGCGTTGACCGTCTCGAGCCCGAACGACGGACCGGCATCGAGGTCGCACAGGTCGCTGGCGATCGGCCAGCCAAGCGCCGCCGCCGCGTCGAGGCAGCGGGCGTGGAACGGCCCGGCTTCGTGTCGTTCATAGGCGCGCACGCGCATGCGCTCGAGCACGAGGTCGTAGAGCGGACCGACGTCGGCACCCGTCCAGCCCGGCAGCCCCCAGTCGTCGTACTCCTCGCGCTGGCCGACTGCGGCGATGGCGCCGTTGTGTGCACTGCAGCCGCCCATCACCCGAGCGCGCTCGAACAACCATCGACCCGACGCGTACCCCCAGTCGTGCGACGTCGCCAACATCCGCGCGCTCAGCAGATCGGCCGGCCACCGCCCCGAGTCGGACGGCCCGTAGTCGGGACCGGCCTCGAGCAGCAGCACGTCGCGGCCCTGCTCGGCGAGTCGACCGGCGACGACGCATCCGGACGAGCCGGCTCCGACCACCACGACATCGGCGCTCGCGCTGTTCATGTGGAAACTCCTCGCAGGGTGAAGGCGCCGATGTCGGTCGCCGGATCGACGAGATCGTCGACGATGTCGAAATGATGCCGTCCCGACGCCACCAGTGTGGTGACCGCGCACCCACCGAGCCGGAGCCGAGCCGCGTAGATCTGCGTCTGCGCCTGAAATGCGTCGGTCTCGTCGTCACCGACCGCGACCATCACGGCTCGTCTGGTCGTCGCCGGGCCGGGTGCGACGGGCAGCAGCGCGGGGCTGATCGCCGCTGCCGAGGTGTCGTCGAGACCGAGCGGGACGTTGACCGTCGTGTGCACCAGTGGACGCAGGTCGTACACACCGCTGAGCAGCACCACCCGACTCACTGCGAGCGGAGCAGGGTTCACCAGGGCGCCCATCGCCGTCAGGTGGGCCCCCGCCGAGTGGCCGGCCACGACGACCTCGCGGTGCGGTCCTTGCGCCCCCAGCGTCGCCAGCGCGCTGCGGCATTCGGACACCATCGTCGGCAGGGAGGCCTCGGGAGCGAGGGTGTACTCGACCGCGGCATATGACCAGCCCTGGGCGAGCGCACCGGGGGCGAGGTAGAGCGACGCTGCGGCGCTGAGCGCCTGCCAGTAGCCGCCGTGGACGAACACCAGCAGAGGGGCACCGGGGCCCGCTGCGACGTACCGGGTGCCGCCGGGCAGCACGCGGACACCCTCTGCGAGTGCCGACTCCGCCGCCGCGCTGCGCGCCTCGTAGTCGTCCACGAACGGGGCCGACGACCCTCCCACCCGTGAACTGGGCGAATACTCACGCTCGAGGTCGGTCACCGCGGCCACTGTACGCGGTGACGCGTAGGGTCTTTGGTCCCATCCCCAACGTGTCACGCGCCCCTGATTTCACCTGTGGCCCGCCGGTACCGTCGTCCACGTGTCCGTGAACCGTAAGACCACATCCCGCCGTCCGCTCGTCCTCACCGTCGCCATCGTCGGCGTGCTCGCCGTCGGCGCGGCCGCGTGCTCCGAGGATCAGAACGACGCCGTCACCACCACTGCAGCGTCCACCGTCCCGACCGACTCCACCACGTCGACCACGGTCCCGCTGCCGATGGGCGACATCATCGCTACGGCGCTGACCGCGCACGTGTTCACCCAGCTGGCCGGCATGGTGGTCGACTCCGACCTCGTCGAGCCCCTCCGCGGCGGGCCGTACACGGTGTTCGCCCCGACCGACTCGGCGTTCGACGAAGTTCCGGTCGACGTGCTGCACGCCATCCAGGACAACGCCGATCTGGTGAAGTCGGTCCTGCTCCACCACGTCGTCGAGGGATCCATCCCCCCCGAGGAGCTGGTCGAGGGCGAACTCACGACGCTCGCCGGCACCATTCTCACGGTCACCAAGGTCGGCGACACCATGTTCGTCGACGGCAACCCGGTCGGCGCCGGCGTCGAAGCCACGAACGGTTTCGTCTACGTGATGAGCGACGTGCTCGTCCCCGGTCAGGCACTCGGCACCGTCGTCGATGTCGCCGTCGCCCTGAAGGACGTCGGCTTCGGCACCCTGGTCCAGGCGGTCACCGCCGCCGAACTGGTCGAGACGCTGTCCGGCGAAGGCCCGTTCACGGTGTTCGCCCCCGTCGATGCCGCCTTCGAGGCGCTCGACCCGGCCACCCTCGACGCAGCACTGGCGGATCCCAGCGGTCTCTTGACCACGGTCCTCACGTACCACGTCGTGGCCGGCAAGGTGACGACCGACCAGTTCACCGAAGGCGGCACGCTACAGACGCTCCAGGGTGAGGATCTGACCACCACCCAGGACGAGGACGGCAACTGGCAGATCAACGGCAACCCGATCGCCGTGCAGAACATCCAGGCCAGCAACGGCGTCATCCACGCCATGGGTGCGGTGCTGCTGCCCCCGTCGCTCGGCTGAGTCGACCACCCCCACGCGGATCCCAAATGCGCATCGGCGGGCCTTCGGGCCCGCCGATGAGCAATCCGGTTCAGAAGGCCAGCGGGTCGAGGGGGCCCGCTGGCCCGATGGCCCGCACGTACCACTCGTAGCCGTACACGCCGGCGAGCGTCTCGGCCGGCATCGTCAGTGCCTCGGAGCCCGCGGGGATCTGGCTGGGATGGGCGGCCATTGCGGCTCGCTTCACGTCGGCCTGGCCGCACACGTCGACCGTGATCGAGACCTCGACGGTGGGCACACCGAGTGGCGCGGCGTTGGTGCGCACCTCCATTCCCAGCAGCGATTGCACGGCGTGGCCGACCAAGTGGGTCTCGACGAAGTGCAGGTACTCGCGGTCGACGGTGGCCTCGTACACCGTGGCGGTCCCGGCCATCGCCGCCGCGACCCGGCCGACGCGATGTACGGCCAGATGGTCTGGGTGTCCGTAGATGCCACCGACGTCGTACACGACGAGCGCGTCGGCAGCCTCCTCGACAGGTCGCTGTGCGGGTCGGCATCACCGTTGGTGGCGAACACGACCACGGTGCGATGGCCGGCCGCGGCGAGTCGAGCCAAGGTGCCGCCGGTGAAGATCGCCTCGTCGTCGGGGTGGGCGTGGAGGAACACGACCGCCATGCGCGTTACTTCAAACTGATGATGTAGTCGACGATCTTCTGCACATCGGCGTCGGGCACGCGGTTCACCGGCATCGGCACCTTGGTGCCCACGGGAACGTCGGCCGCCGGATCGACGATGGACCGCACCAGGTAGTCGCGGTCGACGGTGACCGTCTCGCCGGACTCGAGGGCGACCTGCGACCCGTACAGCCCCTTCCAGGTGGGACCGACGTTGGCGGCACCGTTCGTGGTGTGGCAGGCCATGCAGCCGTAGTCCTGCGACAGTGCCTTGCCCGGCAAGGCCTGAGGATCCTTGTTCACCCCACATGCCGCGAGTGCCACGATCGCCGCCGTCGCCGCCGCAGCGGGCAGGACGTGGAGCAGGCGGCGCGAAATCGTCGGGTGATCCACAGCAGACATGGTGCCATGCTGGCAGACGCAATGGAGCATTCCGCCCTTCCCATCGATGCGCACCGCGACGAACTGATGGCCGCGATTCGCGACCATCAGGTGGTCATCGTCGCGGGCGAGACCGGGTCGGGCAAGAGCACGCAGTTGCCGCAGCTGTGCCTCGCGCTCGGGCGCGGCGACGGCACGCTCATCGGGCACACCCAGCCGCGCCGTGTCGCGGCTCGCACCATCGCCGAGCGCATCGCCCACGAGTTGGGTACCGAGCTCGGATCGACGGTGGGCTACACCGTGCGTTTCACCGACAAGGTCGGGCCCGACACGCGTGTGAAGGTGATGACCGACGGCATCCTGCTCGCCGAGATCCAGCGCGACCGCATGCTGCGCCGGTACGACACACTCATCATCGACGAGGCCCACGAACGCAGTCTGAACATCGACTTCCTGCTCGGGTACCTGAAGCAGCTGCTCGTGAAGCGGCCCGACCTGAAGCTCATCGTCACGTCGGCGACCATCGACACCCAACGGTTCAGCGAGCACTTCGGGTCGCCCGATTCGCCGGCGCCGGTCGTCGAGGTCAGCGGCCGCAGCTTCCCCGTCGAGATGCGCTACCGCCCGTACGGCGAGACCGACGACGACGGCGTGGCCGACGACCGCGACCAGGTGCAGGCGGTGCTCGACGCCGTCGACGAACTGGCCGACGAGGGCGACGGCGACGTGCTCGTGTTCCTCAGCGGCGAACGCGAGATCCACGACATCGCCGATGCACTGCGCCGTCAGACGCTCGAGCGCGGCGACAAGGTGGAAGTGCTGCCGCTGTACGCCCGGCTGTCCGCCGTCGAGCAGCACCGCATCTTCCAGCCCCACCGGGCCCGCCGCGTGGTGCTCAGCACCAACGTCGCCGAGACCTCGCTCACCGTTCCCGGCGTTCGCTACGTCGTCGACGCCGGCACGGCGCGCATCAGCCGCTACAGCCACCGGCTGAAGGTGCAGCGACTGCCCATCGAGCCCGTCTCGCGTGCCTCGGCGAACCAGCGCTCAGGCCGGTGCGGCCGCGTCGCCCCCGGCATCTGCATCCGCCTCTACGGCGAGGACGACTTCGAGTCGCGCGACGAGTTCACCGAGCCCGAGATCCTGCGCACGAACCTGGCCTCGGTCATCCTGCAGATGACCGCGCTCGGCCTCGGCGACGTCGGCGCGTTCCCGTTTCTCGATCCGCCCGACCACCGAGCGGTGCGCGACGGGTACGCGCTGCTCGAGGAGCTCGGCGCGATCGACGGAGAACGGCTGACACACCTCGGCACACGACTGGCCCGCCTGCCCGTCGACCCCCGATTGGGACGGATGGTGCTCGAAGCCGAGCGCCACGGCTGCGTGCGCGAGGTGCTGGTCATCGCCGCCGCGCTGAGCATCCAGGACCCACGCGAGCGTCCAGCCGAGAAGCGGGGGGAGGCCGACGAGATGCACCAGCGCTTCGTCGTGCCCGGCAGCGACTTCCTGACGCTCGTGAAACTGTGGGACCACTTGCGCGAACGGCAGCAGGCCCTGGGCAGCAGCCAGTTCCGCAAGCTGTGCCGCACCGAGTACCTGAACTACCTGCGGGTGCGCGAATGGCAGGACCTGTTCAGCCAACTGCGTCAGGTTGCCGGCCAGCTGGGCCTGCGCCCGGGCACCGAGGCCGGGCATCCCGACCGGGTGCACCAGGCGTTGCTCGCCGGCCTGCTGAGCCACCTCGGCGTGCGCGACGACACCGGGATCGGCACCAACGCCAGTGCCGGCAAGGGCCCCGGTTCCGGCACCGGCGCCGGCAAGGGGCGCGAGTATCGCGGCGCGCACGGCTCGAAGTTCGCCATCGGTCGCGAGAGCGCGTTGGCGAAGAAGAGTCCGAAGTGGGTGATCGCGGCCGAGCTGGTCGAGACCAACCGCCTGTGGGGCAGGGTCATCGCCGAGGTGCAGCCCGAGTGGGCCGAACGCCTCGGTGCGCATCTGGTGAAGCGTTCGTACGGCGAGCCGTACTGGGAGCCGCGCCGCGGCGGCGCGGTGTGCCGCGAACAGGTCACCCTGTACGGCCTGCCCATCGTCAACCGCACCATCGGGTACGACAGGGTCGACAAGCAGATGGCGCGCGATCTGTTCATCCGGTGCGCACTGGTCGAGGGCGACTGGACCACCCACCACGGCTTCTGGAAACGGAATCTGCAGTTCCTCACCGACCTCGCCGGCATGAGCGAACGTGTCCGGCGGGTCGACCTGGTGGACCACGAGTCAGTGTTCGAGTTCTATCAGCGAAGAGTCGGCGCCGACGTGGTGACGACTCGCCACTTCGACCGGTGGTGGAAGGACGCGAAGTCTGCCGACCCCGACCTGCTGACGATGCGCATGGGGCACTTCGTCAGCGGGTCAGGCGTGCTCAGCGCGAACGACTTCCCCGGCGACTGGCACCACGACGACATCACGCTGTCGCTCACGTATCGCTTCGACCCGGGGGTTGCCGACGACGGCGTCACCGTGCACGTCCCGCTCGCCGCGTTGAACCAGGTGTACGCCGACGGATTCGACTGGCAGGTGCCCGGCTTCCGCGACGATCTGGTCGACGCCCTACTGCGCTCGTTGCCGAAGGAGCACCGCCGCGAACTGGTCCCGATGGGCGAGGTGGTCACCAAGGTGTGCGCCGTGCTGGGCGTGCGCGAGATGTCGCTCGTCGACGCGCTGTCGCAGGCGGTGCGTGAAGTCACCGGGGCCTCGGTGCCGGCGAGGGCGTTCGACGCGTCGAAGGTGGCGGCGCATCTGCGGGTCACGTTCTCGGTCGACGACGAGCGCGGCAACTCGCTGGCCATCGGCAAGTCGCTCGACGACCTGCGTTCCGAACTCGCGCCGAAGGTTCGCGCCGCCATCGCCCGCAGCACGCCCATCGACGAGCGCAAGGGCATCACCGCCTGGGACTTCGGCGACCTGCCCGAGTCGGTCGAGTCCGTACGCGGTGGCATCACGTTGCGCGGCTTTCCCACGCTGCTCGACGATGGCGACAGCGTCAGCATCCGCGTGCTCACCAACCCCGACCTGCAGGCACGAGTCATGCGGCTGGGGGTCCGACGTCTGCTGCTGCTGTCGGTGCCCGTCAACCGTCGAGCCGTCGAACGCGACCTCACCAACCAGGCGAAACTCGCGGTCGCACGGGCCGCCGTCATGTCGCTCGATGCCCTCGAGGCCGACTGCATCACCGCTGCCGCCGATCGTGTCATCGCCGACCACGGCGCCGTTCCCTTCACCACGGAGGGTTTCGCCGAACTGGTCACCGTTGCCCGCGACCACATGCCCGACCACGCAGCCCGGCTGCTGAAGGTTGCCGCCGACGTGCTCGGCGCGGCCGCCGAGGTGCAGACGCGCCTCGAGCGACTGGTCGCACCGACCGTCGCCACCTCGGCCGACGATGCCGCGGCGCAGTTGGCGCGACTGGTGCGACCCGGCTTCGTCGTCACCACCGGACCGGATCGACTGGCCGACGTCCTGCGATACGTGAAGGCGATCGACCTGCGTCTCGCCAAACTGCCCGAGGCGCCGCAGAAGGACCAGAACAACCTGCGCGACGTGCTCGCCCTCGAGCGCCGCTACACCGACCTCCTGCGGCGCACGCCGCGCGACGCGGTCACCACGGAACTCGTCGACATCGGCTGGCTGCTCGAGGAGCTGCGCGTCAGTGTGTTCGCCCAGCAGCTCGGTGCCGCACGTGGCACCAGCCCCGCCAAGATCGCCAAAGCCCTCGCCGCCCACGGCGCGTGAACGGCGCGAACTCAAGTTCCTGGTGAACGGCCTTTCTCAGGGGAGTTCGCCGACGCCGGGGGCCATGACGCGGACCGAACCGGCGTCGTCGACTCGGAACGCAGCCATCACCACCGGGATGTCTGCGAACGGCTGGGTGAGGGTGAGCTGCTCGACGCCCGAGTCGCCGAAAAAGACGGTCGCATCGGTCACGCCGCTGCCCGCCGGCGCGGACACGAACACGTAGGTGGCGCCGTCGATGACGATTCGGTCGGCGAAGGGCTGCACCGTGGGCTCGAATCGCACCGGCACCGAGGTCGACATGCCCGGCTCGGACGGCACCAGGAACCACCACAGCAGCTTCGTGGAGCCACCGCGCTCGGCCCGCTGCACACCGGCCGTCCAGTCCGCACCACGACCGAGCGCGGCGAAGTCGCCGACCCGGTAGTCGGGGCGCAGGAAGATCAGCTGCGTGTCCCACTCGACCGCCGTTGCGGGGCGCACGCTCTGGCTGAGGTCGTAATAGCGCTCCGGGTTGCCCGTGCCGGTGAGCGACAGCACGTAGCCGTCCTGTTGCCACAGCACGACCGCGTCGCCGGTGGTGGTCAGCTGCCCCACGAACCGATCACCACGAGGTGTCGGCGCGCGGTCGGCGAGATAACCGAATGCGGTGACCTGGTTGAACAGCGAACCCTTGGCGACGCGCAGCGTGACCAGATTCGAACGGTCGTCGAGGTAGCGCATCGTGGTCTCGACGGCGCCGTAGAGGACCTCGTCCTCCCACCGTCCCGTCACGACCTCCTGCAAGCCGAGCGACTGCTCGACGCCCACCGGCATGAGAATGTCGGCGACGCGGCCGGCCGAGGTGCCGATTCGCGCGTCGTTGACGATCGCCGCGATATCGGCGTCGGCGAGACCCGCGGCGCGCACCACCATGCGCGAATCGCGCCCCAGGTCGCGCACCACCGTGACACGGTCGGGCCGACCGAGGGTGCTGATGAAGTCGAGACCCTGCACGTCGCGAGTCGCGCCGTCGAAGGCGACGAAGGGATCCGAGGCATTCGTGTCGATCTGGATCTCGACGTGCGGCTCGTCGGGTCCGCCGACCGCCCACACGCGGAAGCCACCGGTGTCATCGAAGGGCGTGGCCACGTCGGTGGAATAGTTGCGCAATCGGGGATCGTCGAGCACGTAGCGACCCGCGGCGGTGACAGGCGCCGGGGTGCGCTCGTCGTCACCGGTGACGACGAGCGCGATCACGACGGTGGCGGCCACGGCGATCGAGCCGACCGCCCACGGCCACCGTCGACGCCGCACCCGGTCGTCGGGCGACGGCAGAGCCCGGACGGGCGCTGTCTGCACGACAGCCCAGTCGATGGAGAGATCGTCGGGGTCGAGGACGTCGATGATCTCCATGTCGTCGGGCCGTCGCTCCATTCCGCAAGTGTTGCACCGAATCGCCCCCGACGACTTTCGCAGCGATGTGGCAGTGTCACCCCGTCGTGGTCAGCCGCGCAGCCAAGCGAGCGGCGGCCGCTCGCTGAGGTTCAGCGGCACCGCCGAACCGTCGGCGCGGCGCAGTGCCGGTGCCTCGTGCGCCAGCAGACCGCCGTCGGGCACCCGGGCGAGCATGGTGGCCATCACCTCGGCCGCCTGCACCGACAGGGCGTGCAGCGAACGGTGGCGGTGCTCGCGTGTGCCCAGGTCGACCTGGGCGATGGCCTCGGGACCGTAGATGCGGGCGATGTCGATGAGCATCGCGATCTCGACGCCCCAGCCCTGCACGAACGGCAGGTTCTCGAGCACCGTGCGACGACCGGCGTACTCGCCGGCGAGCGGCTGGTGCAGTCCGCACAACTCGGGGTAGTACAACGACATCAGTGGACGGGCCACCAACTCGGTGGTGCGCCCGCCGCCACCCAGCCGCGTCGGGCGGTGCGAGAGCGCCTTCACCAGGGCCACGGTGTCGTCGTCGAGCATCGGCGCGACGAGACGCACGATCCAATCGGGCGTGAAGCTGGTGATGTCGCCATCGACCCACACCACGAAGTCGCTGTCGCTGGCCGTCAGGCTGGCCCACAGCGCGTTGCCCTTGCCGTGTCCCTCGCCGTAGATGGCGTGCACGTCGCGAATGTCGACCACCTGCGCGCCGGCACCCGTGGCGACCGCCGCGGTGTCGTCGGTGCTGCGGTCGTCGAGCACGATGAGCTCGTCGACCAACGGCACGCGCCGCATGAGTTCGTTGCGAATGGTGCTGATCAACGGGCCGACGGTGGCCGCTTCGTCGCGACACGGGATGCACACCGAGATCGTGCGGCCCTGCTTGGCCTCGACGACCTGATCGGCCGCGCAGTCGTCGATCTCGAACAGACGGACCGAGCGCATCATCGGGCCCCCTCGCAGCCTCGCCGGTAGGCTCGCCGACCATGTTCCTCTACGGCGTCGTGAACGCCAGCCCCGACTCGTTGAACACCGACTCGATCGCCACGACCCCCGAGCAGGCACTGGCCCGAGCCCACCGCCTGCTCGCCGAGGGCGCCGACGGCCTGGACCTGGGCGGCCAGGGCAGCACCGACGTCGCCGAGGTGGTGCCGTGGGAGGCCGAGTGGGAACGCCTGCGCGACCTGGTGCCGGCGCTGGCAGCGCTGAGCGTGCCCATGAGCGTCGACACGTGGCGACCCGAGGTGCTGCGCCGTGCCCTGCAGGCCGGCGCCACCGTCATCAACGCTGCCGACGGCATGCAGTCCGACGCGATGTGGGAGGTGGCCGTCGACTTCGACGTGCCGATCGTGGTGCCGTTCCTGAGCGGACCCAACCCCCGGGCGATGGAGATGGTGGACCGTGACCCGGTGGAGGCGATCAACGAGTTCTTCGACGCCCGGCTGCGCGACGCCGACCGCTACGGGCTGCGTCATCGGTGCGTGCTCGACCCCGGCACCGGCTTCGCCCCGTCGAACTGGCCGTGGGAAGAGCGCTACGTCTACCAGAAGCGGGTGTACAGCAATCTCGACGCGATGCGCGTGTTCGACCTTCCGTTGTACATCGCGCTGCCCTGGAAGGAGACCGCGCAGCACGACGAGCTGCTCGAGATCGTCGTGCAGGCGCGCCCCGAGTTCGGACGCGTGCACTACCCGGCGAAGGTGCGCGACTTCGAGCGCCGCCTGCTCGGCGACTGACCCACACGGCATGGTCAGACCGCCAACGGACCGCGCGCGTGGATCTCGCTGGGCGGCAGCGTCGCCTGCCAGTCGACGGGGCAGCGCTCTGGTGCGATCTCGCTGAGCGGCGCGAGCACGAAGCGGCGCTCGTTGACACGCGGGTGCGGCACAGTGAGCTTCTCGCTGGTGATGTGCACGTCGTCGTAGAAGAGCACGTCGACGTCGAGCGTGCGCGGACCCCAGTGGACGACGCGCTGCCGAAGGGCGTTGGCCTCGATGCGTTGGCAGCGGCGGATGAACGCGTACGGATCGAGCGAAGTCTGCACCTTGACCACCATGTTCAGGAACGCATCCTGCCCGTCGGGGCCACCGACGGGCTCGGTCTCGTACACCTGGCTGAGGGCGACGACGTTGCCCAACTCGCCCACGGCGAAGCGGAGGTACCCCTCGCGGTCGCCGAGGTTCGACCCCAACGCCACCAGGACCTCGTGATCCTCGAGCGGCGGTGCGGCGGCCTCGGCACGAGTGCGAGTGAGACACACCGAGGTGCTCTCGACGGCCTCGGGTACTGGCGGGCGCAGCTTGGTGACCTTCACGTCGACGAGCTCGACCAGGTCGAACTCGAGCACGACATCGGCCACCTTCGCGGCCAGCCGCTCGAGCAGGATGTCCTTCGAGTCGCGAGTCATCTCGATGACGCGCTCGCACACCAGGCCGTAGTGGACCGTGTCGTTCAGCTCGTCGCTACGGCCGGCGTTGTGCAGGTCCACACCGATGGACAGATCGATGCGCAAGGGCTGGGCGATCTCTCGCTCGTGGGGAAGCGCACCGATGATGGTGAGCACCCGCAGGTCTTCGATGAGGATGCGATCCATGACGGACCTCCTTGTGGGGCTGCGGTCAAGTTATCCCCCTACAGTCGGCACATGGCCAACTATGCCGAACACTTTCCCTCGCTCTCGTTCGACGTTCCATCGCCGGGAGTGCTGCGCATCACTCTCGACGCCCCCGGTCTGAACGCCGTGTCACCCGAGTGCCACCAACACCTCGCCGACGTGTGGCTGGCCATCGATCGCGATCCCGATGTGCGGGTCGCGATCATCCAGGGGGCGGGCAAGGCGTTCAGCGCAGGCGGCAGCTTCGAACTGCTCGACGAGTTGATCAACGATCACTCGGCGCGCGTGCGCGCCATCCGCGAAGCCCGCGACATCGTGATGAACGTCATCAACTGCTCGAAGCCCATCGTGTCGGCCATTCACGGTCCGGCCGTGGGCGCCGGCCTCGTCTGCGCGCTGCTGGCCGATGTGTCGGTGGCCGCGCGCACCGCCCGCATCATCGATGGCCACACCCGACTGGGCGTCGCCGCGGGCGATCACGCCGCCATCTGCTGGCCGCTGCTGTGCGGCATGGCCAAGTCCAAGTACTACCTCCTCACGTGCGAGACGCTCACCGGCGAGGAGGCCGAACGCATCGGCCTGGTGTCGCTGTGCGTCGACGACGACCAGGTGCAGGCGCGAGCGCTCGAAGTGGCCGAACAGTTGGCCGGCATGTCGCAATCGGCCATCCGCTGGACGAAGCACACGCTGAACCACTGGTATCGCCAGGCTGGGCCGATCTTCGATGCCAGCCTCGCCTACGAGTTCCTCGGCTTCGTCGGTCCCGACGCAGCCGAAGGCCTCTCCAGCCATCGCGAGAAGCGCGCCCCGCACTTCACCGGCCCCGCCAGCGAGTAGGTCGGACGAGCCGTCCCGAGAACGCCGACACCGAGGTTTTCTGGCGCCCCTGTGCGGCGGGAAAACCTCGGTGTCGAGTGGGGTGTGGAGCTGAGGGGAATTGAACCCCTGACCTCTTCATTGCGAACGAAGCGCTCTGCCAACTGAGCTACAGCCCCTGGTCGAGTTCGCGAGTGTAGCGGTGAACCCGCCGTGCTACTCAGGTGAGGGCGACTCAGGCGGCGTGGAACCAGTTGGCCTCGCCGTACTGACGGTCCTGCTCGAGCGCCCGGATCTGGGCGAGCTTGTAGCAGTAGCCGCAGAGTGCGACGAACGACAGACCGAATGCCCACACCATGGCCGACGCATGCGTCGTGGCGGCGAGGAAGCCGGTGATGCCGACCGTGACGACGAGACCGAACAGCACGTTGGCACGGCGACGGCGGACGAGTTCACGCTGGCCGACCTTGTGCAGGTGCAGCTGTCGGTGGTGCAGATGGCCCTCGGCGTGGTCGCGCTGCAACGTGGCCTGGTGCATGGGTGCGCTGCCGGCCGGGGCGATGGACCGGTGAACCTGGCCGGGGTGACCGTGGGTGCGGTGGGCCTGCGGCGACTGGGTGAGCGGGCGAGCCATCCCCCGCATCGGCACCATCGTGCGGGTGGGCACGGCGCGCTGCAGGGTGGAGAGCTGACGACGGAAGTCGGTCACGGACGAGTTGGGCCGGTTCTCGGTCCGCGAACGCAAGAGCGGCGGGATGATGACGGCGGCCCAGACGGCGGCGACGGCGAGCAGGACGACGGGCTGCATTACTGGGCCTCCTGCGGTGCTGAGTGATGGTGGATCATGGTGAGAAGTCCGGTCCCTTTCGGGGCGCAATTCATTACGGTTCTACTACGTTCGTAACGGACGGTGCAATGTTAGCGGGTCGGCGGTAGGTACCGCTGCGCCCTCCGGTTTTCTCCCAGAGGGCCAGTTCGCCGATGACCATGGCTCGGTCGGCCGATTTGCACATGTCGTAGATGGTGAGCGCCGCGACGGCGCAGGCGTGCAGGGCTTCCATCTCGACGCCCGTGCGGTCCACCGTGTCGACCTGCACCTCGACCTCGATATGGTCGTCGCCGATCTCGAAGTTGACCGACACCGAGCCCACGAGCAGGGGGTGGCACAGCGGAATCATGTCGCTGGTGCGTTTGGCGGCCTGGATCGCGGCCACCCGAGCCACGGCGAGGACGTCACCCTTCTTCACTTCCCGGTTGGCGATGGCCGCCGTGGTCTCGGGTTGCATGAACACCTTGCCGCGGGCGACGGCCCGGCGGTGGGTGGGGTCCTTCGGGGTCACGTCGACCATGCGGGCACGACCCATGGGGTCGAGGTGCGTGAAAGTCAGGTCACTCATCCGTCACGGAACTGTAGTACGTCGTGACGCTGTGTGTCGGCAGGACGACGCCCGGGTGTCCGTTCGACGACGCGACGGGGCGTCACCGAGGGACGGTGCAGCCCTGGATCGTCGCACCGGTGACCGACGGTCCCGCGACCGACAGCGACACTCGGCACGTCATCCACGAGTCGCTGCCCACCTTGGCCACGATCGTCACGTCGCCGTTGCTCAGGTTGCCGTTGTCGACGGCGACGACCGGGACCGTCTGCGTCGATCCGGTGGTCTTCACCTTCAGCACCCGGATCACCATCCCGAGCGTGGTGAAGCCGAGTGAGTTGTTCGGCAGCTGCACGTCGATCTTCGCCTTCGGCAGGTAGACCTCGCCGTCGAACCAGAACGTGTTGCCGTTGCCCGTCGAACTCAGGAAGGCGCAGCCGCCAGGAGCAGCGACGCAACCGGACTGGGCGCTGATCGTCGGACCAGGAACGTTCGTGTAGCCGAGCGCGAGACCGTCGACGCTGATCGTGCGCGTCGAGCCGAAGTTCGGCGAGGTGGCGGCGAACCGCAGGGTGAGCGGCGACACCAGCGGCTTGGTGCAGGTCAGGGACACGGTGACCCTCGCCAGTGTGGTGGTCAGCGTCCCCGCGGTCCCCGTGGTGCACGCGGTGCTGCCGTCGCTGTTCAACGCCGTGACGGTGAACTTGTCGTTGGCCACCGTGCTCTTGGCCGTGACATCCGCCGTGAGCCTGGGAACCGTCCAGGTCGGGAGTGCCGTTTGCGGCGTGACGCTGGAGAACAGCAGCGGATTGCTCGTCCTGTTCCTCGCCAACGAGTACGTCGCCACCTGGGTGGCGTTCACCGTGCGGGCGTACGCGGGGTTGACCCAGCTCGTACCGGTCGGGTTCGTTCCGAGCGAGAAGGTGTTCGAGTAGGTCGTGAACACGTCGACCGTCGGGCCGAAGACCGGGATCCTGACCGACTTGCCGAGTGCCGGTTGGTTCACCGACCGGCCGCAGACTTCCAACGACGGGCTGCTGCCCTGCAGCGAGATCACACTGCTGCCGCCGAACACGAGCATCGCGCCGTCTGCTGCGGCACCGCCGCGCACACATGCTGCGCCGAACGGGGTGGCACTGGAGAAGCCGGGGACCAGTCGGCCGGCGACGACCCGCGACTTGATCGGCCATGGGACGGAGGGGAAGTAGTGGATGCCCGGAAGGAAGTTGATGATCGTGCAGCTCCCCGCTGCGGCGTCGATCGCGGCCTGCGAACTCCAGGTGCCTGGTTGCAGCGAGGCGATCTCGGTCGAGGCGTTGCACGAACCGGTGGCCGCGGCGGGCGCCTCGGTGAGTCCCGTCACATACCCGGGGTCCACTGCAGGCGGTGTGGCCACCTGGCAGGTCGTGAACGGCGCGCCGTCGACAGTCACCGTCGTTCCGCTGCAGCCGCCGAGCGCCTTCACCGTGCCGGCCGCGACCACGAGCGAACCACCGGTGATCGCCGAGTTCGCGAGCACGTTGCCGTTGACCTGCACGGTGCCGGAGATGTCGAGACCCGCCTCGGACCCTGTGGCGAGCGTCGAGAGTCCCCATGACGAACCCCCACCGAGAGGAGTGAGTGACGCCCCGCCCTGCGGACACACCTGCGTCGTGACCTGCTCGCCGCGCACCACGCCGTAGTCGCGGACCGGGGCGCAGGCCGGGTTCGTCGACGAGTTGCCCTCGGACGGGTTGTTGCGCACGTAGTTGATCGCGGCCTTGATGGCCGCGTCGGAGGCGTAGAGCTTGTCGCGGGCCGGCGCGTATGCCGTGCTCTCGGCGCGGAGGGTCGCAGCGGCGTAGCCGAGTCCGGCCGCCATGGCCACGCCGATGACCGTGACGAACACGATGGCCATGATCAGGGCCGAGCCCTGGTCGCGTCCGGATGATTCCTTGCGCGTGCTCATGAGGTGACTCCTCGACGGGTGACGGTGAGCGACCACGATTCCGAAGGCACACCATTGGCGGCTGCGGCCGTGAAACCCACCGAGACGCTCGCCGCAGTGCACGGCGACGTCGCAGTGCCGCACGTCGGGTCGAAGGCGCTGATCTCCCTCGCAACGGTGCGCACCGTCGACTTGGCACCGGTCGCCGTCGTGCAGGTCTGGCGGAGGATCTCGCCGCCCGACAACGTCCACATGACCGCGGTGTCCGGAGCAGCCAGCACAGCATCGGAGCGCGAGTAGAGGATCAGCGTCGCGGCGCCGCACCGGCTGTCCGCACCGTTGATCCGCAGCGGGCCTTCGGCGGACATGATGTCGCCCGTGAGGTAACGCGTGACCGCCATCTCGGACATGCTCTGGTCGAGGCGGGTGCCGCTCTTGTTCGTCGTCTGGATCCCGAAGTAGAGCGCGCCGGCGATCGCACCGCTGACGATGCCGAGCAGGGTGACGGCGATGATCAGCTCGACCAGCGTCGTACCGCGGTCCCGCCCTCGGGCGCGCGCACTCATCTCGACTTTCCGATCTGCAGCGTGCCACTCTCGCCCCGCGTGGCCGTGAGCGTGATGGTGATCTGTTGCAAGCCCCGGTCCGTCGTGCACGTCGAGTCGAAGCCGGCGGGCAGGTTGCCGTCCCAGTAGGTGACGGTGACCGTCGCCGTCAGGCCGAGTGCAGCAGCCGGCGGCGTCGCGGCGCTGTAGTCCGCAGAACAATCACCGTCGTACGGACGCTCGAGGATTCGCTCCGCGTAGCTGCGGATCTCGGTGTCGATCGTCGCGTTGGCACGCTGGGTCGACTGGATCTTGAAGTACAGACCGAGCCCGCCGAACACGGCACCGAACGAGATGGCCATCAACGTGATGGCCACGAGCAGCTCGATCAGCGTGAATCCGCGATCGTCGCTGCGAGGCGTGCGCATGGTTACTTCACTCCTCCCGAACCCAGCGAGCCGTACATGGCCTGGACCAGCGAGATGGCGACGAATCCGACCACGAGGCCGACCAAGATGATGATCGCCGGTTCGAAGTACGTGGTGAGACGCTTCAGCTTGTACTCGAGCTCCCGACCGTAGAAGTTGGCGGCGTTCTCGAGTTGCTCGGCCAGCGTGCCCGACGCCTCGCCGACGGCGATCATCTGCAACGCCGCATCGGGGAACAGATCGATGCTCGCGAGCGGCTCGGCGAGGCCTTCGCCGGCCAACACGGCTTCCTGCACCGGGATGAGCTTCTCCTCGAACACCGAGTTGTCGGCGCTCTGCACCGCAGCGGTCATCGCGTCGGCGACCGGTACGCCGGCCTGCCACAGGGTCGACAGGATGCGGCAGATCCTCTCGACGCTCGCATAGAGCGCGATGTCGCGCACCAGCGGGATGCGCAGGATGAGCCGGTCACGGAACCGCCTCCCTCTCACGGAGCTCTTCATCCATGCCAAAAGTCCGATGATGCCACCGAGGAACACCAGGTAGAGCCACCAGAACGTACTGGAGAGCTCGGCGAATCTGATCATCATGCTGGTCGTCAACGGCAGGTCGGTGCCGAACGACTTGAACAGGTCGACGAACTTCGGCAGCACGAACACGGTGAGGATGACCACCGACACCACCGCCATGGCCAAGATCACCATCGGGTACGCGAGGGCCGACTTCACGCGCTGCCTGGCGTCGAGTTCGCGCTCCATGTAGCCACCCAGCTGCGCAAGCGCCTCGTCGAGCCGGCCGGTCAGGCTGGCCGACCGGATCACACCCACGTAGTACCGAGGCAGCACCTTGTGGTGCTCGGCGAGCGCGTCCTCGAACGGCATCCCTTCGCGCACGTCGTCACGAATCTGTTCCAACACCTTCGCAAGTGATGGATTGGAGGTGTTCCTCGCAATCAGGTCGAGCCCGTCGATGACGGTCAGGCCAGCACCCAGGAACGCGGCCATCTGGTTCGTGAAGTGCAGGATCTCCATCGGCTTGATGCGCTGCCGACGAACGGTCATCTCGCGGCGGAGCAGCGGCTCCTTCGCCTCGACGGACTGCACATCGAGGTTGGCGAGCAGCAGCTTCTTGCGTGCATCGGTCTCGTCGAGTGCTTCGATGAACCGCTTGCTCGTTGCGCCCTGGACATCGACGGCGACGTATTGGAATCTCGTCATCAGATCACCACCACGGTACGGAGAACTTCGGACAGCGTCGTCGTACCGGCGAGAGCCAGGTCGATGGCGCACTTCGCCATCGACCGCATCCCGTCCGCCTCGGCAGCGCGACGCACATCGGTCTGGCTGGCGTGTTCCACCATCAGCCGGCGGATGGTGTCGTTGACGGCCAGCACTTCGTACACGCCCACGCGTTCGAAGAAGCCGGTGTCACGGCAGAAGTTGCAGCCGCAGCCCTTCATGAACTTCGCGTCGGCCGGGAGGTCGCCGACGACCTTCTCGAGGAACGCCATCTCCTCGACAGCAGGTGTGTACGGCTGCGAGCAACGCGGGCAGTTGCGCCGGACGAGTCGTTGACCGACGACGCCGGTGAGCGACGACGCGAGCAGGAATGGCTCGATGCCCATGTCGAGGAAGCGGTGCAGTGCCGCAGCGGCGTCGGTGGCGTGCAGCGACGACATCACGAAGTGACCGGTCAAAGCGGCCTGCACGGCGATGCGGGCGGTCTCGACGTCGCGGATCTCGCCCACGAGGATGGTGTCGGGGTCCTGTCGCAGCAGCGCTCGGAGTCCCGTCGCGAATGTCAGTCCTGCGGCCTCGTGGATCTGGATCTGACTGATCCGCGGGATGACGTACTCGACCGGGTCCTCGATGGTCGCCACCTTCCGCGTTGCGTCGTTGACCGTGGCGAGCGTCGCATAGAGCGTCGTCGTCTTGCCGGAACCGGTGGGGCCGGCGCACACGACGAGCCCGAACGGCAGCCGGATGAGGTCGCGGTACCGCGACTCGGCTTCCATCGGCATGCCCAGCCGCGACAGCTCGTACAGGCTGCGGCGCTTGTCGAGCAGACGCAGCACCACCATCTCACCGAACACCGTCGGCGAGGTTGCGACACGGACGTCGATCTCGCGGCCGAGGCTCTCGGTGGTGAAGTTGCCGTCCTGCGGACGACGCCGTTCGACGATGTTCAAGTTGGCGATGACCTTGATGCGAGAGAGCAGCGGCTGGCCCATGCTCACGGGCAAGGTCATGATCTCGTGGAGCGCCCCGTCGGTGCGCAAGCGCACCACGACACAATCGTCGACGGGCTCGATGTGCACGTCGCTGGCGCGTTCGCGGGTGGCCTGTTCGAGGATGAGGTTGATGACACGGACGACCGGCGCGTTCTCGTCGACCATGTTGTTGTAGGTCGGCCCGGCGGTGGACTCTCGCTTGCGCTGCTCGGCTCGTTCCTCGAACACGCGCAGCGCGTCGTCCATCTCACCGATCTTCACGTGCACGGACGAGATGGTTTCGAGGATGTCCAGCCCGGCAGCGACCTGCAGGCGCACCGGCGCACCGAGGATCGAGATCAGCGCCTGCTGAAGGTCCGCTGCGTAGGGGTCGGCCACGGCGACGATGACCCGTTCCCCTTCGGTCCGGACCGGGACGGCGACGAGCCGCTTGGCATCGCTCTCGGACAGTTTCTGAGCGGTCTCGCGGTCGACCTCGGTATGGGCCAGATCGATCAGCTCGAGGCCGGACTGCTCGGCGAGCGCCTCGGCCAACTCACGCTCGGTGAGCAATCCGAGACTCACCAGTGTGGAGCCGAGCCGTTGCCCGCTGACGCTCTGCGCCAGCAGCGCACTGCGCAGTTGCTCGGAGTTGACGAGCCCTCTGGCGGCGAGCAGATCGCCGAGCTTCTGCGGTTCGCCCTGCTTCGCCCCAGGTCGCGGACCAGTGTTGGGTGTACCGCCTTCTCCCGTGTACGGCCTCACCTTCCCGCCCCGTCGGTGCGGCTGGGTGTTCAGCGCAGTGTCGCTCTCCCTGCTCACGATGCCCTCGATTCGATCGCCGCCGCCACAGCGTGGATCGGCCTGGAATGTCATCGGCCGACCCGAGGACGATCTTGAGGGTCTGTTGACAACGATGTCAGGGACCGAAGTCACTGTTGCCGGGCACGACGACCGATCTCGACGAAGGAAAACCCACGCTCTGCGATCCCCCACCACGCACCGCAGCAGAAGCGGCGCGAATGATCAACCGCCGATCTGGCTCATCGTCCGCCGCGGTCGCACGAAGGTGACCTGGTTGATCTGATGACCGGCCCACTTCGTGCCGACGGCGCGCTGGATCTCGGCCGCGAGGTCGGCGTCGGATGCGCCTGCACGGATCATCTTCAGCAGGTCGAACTCGGTGGTGGCGAACAGACAGGTCCGGAACTGGCCGTCGGCGGTGAGCCGAACGCGGTCGCAGTCGTCGCAGAACGGCTTGGTGACGGTGGGGATGACACCGACCGTGCCCCGTCCGTCGAGGTACCGCCACTGCGTCGCCGGAGCGGCGCCGTCGGCGGGGAGTTGCTCGAGCGGGAAGACCGCCTCGAGCGTGGCCACGATCTCGTCCTGGCCGACCACCTTGTCGCTCATCCAATGGCCCGTCGCGTCGAGCGGCATGAACTCGATGAAGCGGACCTCCACGTCGTGGTCGCGACCGAAGCGGGCCAGGTCGACGATCTCGTCGTCGTTGACGCCGCGCTCGACGACGGCGTTGATCTTCACCGGCGAGAAGCCGGCCTCCTTCGCCGCTTCGATGCCGTCGAGCACGTGCTCGAGTTCGTCACGCTTCGTCACCCGTTCGAACTTGGCGCGGTCGAGGGTGTCGAGGCTGATGTTCACGCGGTCCAGCCCGGCGGTCTTCAACTCGTGGGCCAGATTGCGGAACGTGGCCCCGTTGGTGGTGATCGACATGTCGGGCTTCCGGCCGGCGAAGGGCGACGCCGAGTGTGCCGGAACTCGGAGCTGCGCGAGCTTGTCGACGAGCACGGTCATGTGCGCCCGGATGGTGGGCTCGCCGCCGGTGAGGCGTAGCCCGTCGACCTCGAACTCTTCGACGAAGATGCGCGCCAGGCGCTCGATCTCCTCGAACGTCAGGACCTCGCTACGGGGCAGCCACTTCATGCCTTCTTCAGGCATGCAGTACGTGCAGCGGAAGTTGCACCGGTCGGTGACCGAGATGCGCAGGTCGCGGATCGTCCGTCCGAAGGGGTCGATCAGGTCCATGTGATCAAACTACCCACAGAAGCAGCGTTCGGACAGGGCCGCCGGGGGCGATGCCACCGCCGTCGGGCACCTCGGCGATGGCGTTGGCCAAGGACGTGGCGGCCAACTGGTGGCTCCCCTGAGCACCGATCGACCGCACGTGCACCCGCCCATCGGGACCGAACGAGGCGTGCACCCGCTGGTAGTGGATCTTTCCGTCGGGACGACGGGGCAGGCCGTCGTCGGCCACGGCCTCGACCGTTGGCCGCTGCGGTGACAGGTGACCGGCCATCTGACGCAGTGCCGGCCGGGCGAGCAGCTCGAAACTCACCAGTGAACTGACGGGGTTGCCCGGCAGCCCGAACACGGGAACCTGCCGACCATCGGACGCCGCCAACAAGCCGAACGCGAACGGCTTGGCCGGCTTGATGGCGATCTGCATCCAGCGCATGTCGGCGATCTTCGACAGCACCGCCTTGACGACGTCGTAGTCGCCCATACTGACCCCACCGCTCGTGACGATGGCATCGCAGGTGTCGACGGCGGCGCGCAGCACGGCCTCGAGCACCACCTCGTCGTCGCGGACGATGCCCAGATCGACGGCCTCACAGCCGGCGTCGTGCACCAGACCGTGCAACATGGTGCGGTTGCTCTCGCGGATCTGTCCGGGCTGCAGCGGGCCGCCGTCGTCGACGAGTTCGTCGCCCGTGCTCAGCACCGCGACCCTGGGACGCGGCACGACGGACACCACGGCGGCGTTCACACTCGCCAGCACTGCGGCCACCGCCGGGGTGATGAGCGTGCCCGACGGGTAGAGCGAGGTTCCGGAGCGGACGTCGTCGCCTGCGGCGCGCACCGCAGCGCCCACATCGATCGACCGAAGGATGCGCACACGGGCACCGTCGTCGAGCCGTTCGGTGTCCTCCACCATCACCACGGCCTCAGTGCCGACCGGAATGGGCGCACCCGTCATGATGCGAATGGCCTCACCCTGGCCCAGCACTCGCTCGGTGAAGGCACCTGCGGCGACCTCGGCCACGACGGGCAGCTCGACCGGAACGGCGGCCACCGACGACGCGACCACGGCGTACCCGTCGACCGCGCTGTTCGCGAACGGCGGCACGTCTTCGGCGGCAACGACCGGCGCCGCCAGCACCAGGCCCGTCGATTCGCGACATGGCACCGCAATTGCCGCGGCGGTTCGGCACCGTTCAAGAACGTACGAACGCGCCTCACTGATGTCGATCACCTGGCTCACGGTAACTTGGCCGTTGTGAGTGACGGGCGGATTTCGAGACGAAGTCTG